>NZ_JBVJLW010000008.1:0-469095 GCF_055584525.1 Streptomyces sp. NPDC102514 | reverse complement strand
ACGTCGAAGCGTCCATGAGCAACCCCTCCAGCCTGCTCCACTGGACCCGCCGCATGATCGAGATCCGCAAACAGAACCCCGCCTTCGGCCTCGGCACCTACACCGAACTCCCCTCCTCCAACCCCGCCGTCATCGCCTTCCTGCGCGAATACAAGGACGACCTCGTGCTGTGCGTCCACAACTTCTCCCGCTTCGCCCAGCCCACCGAACTCGACCTCCAGACCTTCAACGGACGCCACCCCGTCGAACTCATCGGCGGCGTCCGCTTCCCCGCCATCGGCGAACTCCCCTACCTCCTCACCCTCGCCGGCCACGGCTTCTACTGGTTCCGCCTCCGCAAGGACGCCCTCTAGGACCGAGCCCCGACGGGCAGGTACAACGGACGGCGGGGCGGTTTCCCCCGCCCCGCCCTGGGCACGCAGTAGTAACACCCCGACTCCGGGGAAAGGACGCGACGCCATGTCCGAAGCCGTCACCCACTCAGTGCCCTCCGCTTCGACGAGCCCCGGCCTTCTCGCGTCCCTCGACCCACTGCTTCGCGAGTGGCTTCCACGGCAGCGGTGGTTCGCGGGAAAAGGCCGTCCCGTCACCGGGTTCTCCCTGGTCTCGGCGACCGAGGTGCTGCCACTGAACTCCCGACTGGGCCTGCTCCATCTGCTCGTACGGGCCCATCAGCCGCTCGTGCCCACGCAGAGCGCGCCCGCGTATCCGGCCGACTGCTACCAGCTGCTGCTCGGCGTGCGCGAGACACTGCCGCCACGGCTGGCACCCGCGCTGATCGGCCATCCGACGCAGGGGCCACTGGCCGGGCTGACCGTGTACGAGGCCCTGCACGACCCGCGGCCCGCCGATGTCCTCCTGGAGGCCCTGCGGGAACGGGCGCAGATCGGTGAGCTGCGTTTCGAGCGGGACATGGCGCAGGAGATCCGGGGCGATCTGGTGCCGCGCCTGGTGACCGCCGAGCAGTCGAACTCTTCTCTCGTCTATGGAGATACGTTCATCCTGAAGCTCCTGCGCCGGATCGTGCCCGGGATCAACCCCGATCTGGAGCTGCCGCTGGCGCTGGCCCGCGAGGGCTGCGCACGGGTGCCGGCACCGGCCGGCTGGATGCTCGCGGATCTGACCGCCGACTCCCCCGGCCCGGCCACGGGCCCGCCCGGTGACCCGTACGTCCTGGGTGTCCTGCAGCCCTTTCTCCAGGGCGCCTCGGACGGCTGGGACCTGTCCCTGCGCGAACTGGCCAAGGGTGAGGACTTCGGCGAGGCGGCGCGGGCCCTCGGCCGGGCCACGGCTGAGGTGCACACCGCGCTGGCCCGTGCGCTGCCCGAGGTGACCATGGGACGCGCGCAGATGGAACTGCTGGTGGAGGGCATGACCGAGCGGCTGACGGCGGCCGTCCAGACCGTGCCCTCGCTGCTGCCGTACGCGCCCGGTCTGCGGTCCGCGTTCGACGCGCTCGCCGATCTGGCGGGCGAGGGGCAGACATGGACGGCCCAGCGGATCCACGGGGACCTGCATCTGGGCCAGTGTCTGCGGTCGCCGTCCGGCAGCTGGTCGCTGATCGACTTCGAGGGCGAGCCCTCCAAGCCGCTCGCCGAGCGGCGCCTGCCCCAGCCGACCGCACGGGACGTGGCCGGCATGCTCCGCTCCTTCGACTACGCCGCGCACTCGCTCCGGACGGAGGGAACCCAGGTGTCCGCCGTGCCCGGCTGGGCCGACGCCTGCCGGGCCGCGTACTGCTCCGGATACGCCGAGGCCGGCGGCCGTGATCCGCGTACGGACCCGGTGCTGCTGCGCGCGTACGAGACCGACAAGGCGATCTACGAAGTCGTGTACGAGGCACGGCACCGGCCCGACTGGCTGCCCGTGCCGATGGTGGCAGTCCGCCGGCTGGCCCTTCCCGAACCGTCCTGACCGCCCCGACCCGCCCCGCTCCACCTCTCACTGTGCCGAGGAGGCTCCGCCCGTGACGCCCCGCCCGAACCCGCCCGCCAAGAAGCCGAAGAGCTCGAAGGCCAAGGCCAAGGCCGCCGACAAGGCCAAGGTCACCGGCAAGGCCGCCGACAAGGCGAAGGTGACGCCGGCTGTGGAGGAGGTGCGGGCCGACATCCAGGCCGACGCACAGGCCGAGGTCGTACAGGCCGAGGTCGTGCAGGCCGAGGCCGGCGTACGGGCCGAGGCCGTGGAGCCCGCACCCGTCGTGCCCGTGCCGGCCCAGGAGCCCGTCCAGGAGGTGCGGTCGCTGGCCGTGCTGGACCGGGCCGACCGGGAACGGCTGCTCGGGGGCGCACACCATGATCCGCACGCCGTGCTCGGGGCCCATCCCGTGCAGGACGGTGTGGTCTTCCGGGTGCTGCGGCCGTACGCGCTCGCCGTGACCGTCGTCGCCGAAGGACTGCGGGCCGAACTGCACGACGACGGGGACGGGTTCTTCTCCGCCGTGCTGCCGCTGCGGGAGGTGCCGGAGTACCGGCTGACGGTGGAGTACGAGGGCACGGTCCAGGACGTCGAGGACGCGTACCGCTTCCTGCCCACGCTCGGGGACTTCGATCTGCACCTGTTCGGGGAGGGTCGCCACGAGCAGCTGTGGACGATCCTCGGCGCGGAACCGATGGAACACCAGGGCGTGCCCGGCACGCGCTTCTCGGTCTGGGCGCCGAACGCCCGCGGTGTACGGATCTCGGGGTCGTTCAACTTCTGGGACGGCACCGCGTTCCCGATGCGTTCGCTGGGCTCGTCCGGGGTGTGGGAGCTGTTCGCCCCCGGGGTGCGGGAGGGGGAGCTCTACAAGTTCGAGATCACCCGCCCCGACGGGACGAAGACGATGCGGGCCGACCCGATGGCACGGCGCACGGAACTGCCGCCCGCCACGTCGTCCGTGATCCACGCCTCGCGCCACGAGTGGCAGGACGAGGAGTGGATGGCACGCCGGGCCGACCGCCCCGCGCACCAGGCCCCCTTCTCGGTCTACGAACTCCACCTGGCGTCCTGGCGACCGGGCCTGACCTACCGGCAACTGGCCGAACAGCTGCCCGTCTACATCTCCGACCTCGGCTTCACGCACGTCGAGCTGATGCCGGTCGCCGAGCACCCCTTCGGCGGCTCCTGGGGCTACCAGGTCACCGGCTTCTACGCGCCCACCGCCCGGCTCGGCACCCCCGACGACTTCAAGTACCTGGTCGACGCGCTGCACCGGGCCGGCATCGGCGTGATCATGGACTGGGTGCCCGCGCACTTCCCGCGCGACGAGTGGGCGCTCGCCGAGTTCGACGGACGGCCGCTGTACGAGCACGAGGACCCGCTGCGGGCCGCGCACCCCGACTGGGGAACCCTCGAATTCGACTACGGGCGCCGCGAGGTGCGCAACTTCCTGGTCGCCAACGCCGTGTACTGGTGCGAGGAGTTCCACATCGACGGACTGCGCGTCGACGCGGTCGCCTCCATGCTCTACCTCGACTACTCGCGCGAGGCCGGCCAGTGGACACCCAACGTCCACGGCGGCCGGGAGAACCTCGACGCGGTCGCCTTCCTCCAGGAGATGAACGCCACCGTCTACCGGCGCGAGCCCGGAGTCGTCACGATCGCCGAGGAGTCGACCGCGTGGGACGGCGTCACCCGGGCCACCCACCACATCGGGCCCGGCGGCTTCGGCGGGCTCGGCTTCGGCCTGAAGTGGAACATGGGCTGGATGCACGACTCGCTCGACTACGTCTCCCACGAGCCGGTGCACCGCAAGTACCACCACCACGAGATGACGTTCTCAATGGTGTACGCGTACAGCGAGAACTACGTCCTGCCGATCTCCCACGACGAGGTCGTCCACGGCAAGCGGTCGCTGGTGTCGAAGCTGCCGGGCGACTGGTGGCAGCAGCGGGCCACCCACCGCGCCTACCTGGGCTTCATGTGGGCCCACCCCGGCAAGCAGCTCCTCTTCATGGGCCAGGAGTTCGCCCAGGGCGCCGAGTGGTCCGAGGCGCACGGGCCCGACTGGTGGCTCCTCGACCCGTCGTACGGGGCCGAGGCCGACCACCGGGGTGTACGCGATCTCGTCCGCGACCTCAACGGGGTGTACCGGCGGGTGCCGGCGCTGTGGGAACTGGACACCGACCCCGCCGGGTTCGGGTGGGTCGCCGGGGACGCCGCCGAGGACAACGTCTTCGCGTTCCTGCGCTTCGGGGCGGACGGGGTGCCGCTGCTCGCGGTCTCCAACTTCTCGCCGGTCGTACGGCACGAGTACCGGCTGGGGGTGCCGGACGATGTGCCCGCGTGGCACGAGGTGCTGAACACGGATGCGGGGCGGTACGGCGGGGGTGACGTCTCCAACGCCGACCCCGTGAAGCCGGACGATCAGGCGTGGCACGGCCGCGCGGCCAGCATCCGCGTGACGCTGCCGCCCCTCTCGACGCTGTGGCTGCGCCCGGCGTAGGCCCGGGTTTCCTCGCCCCCGCCGCTCCTACCCGTTCCCGTCAACGACTCGGGGGCCAGCCCCCGAACCCCCGGTCCTCAAACGCCGGACGGGCTGAAAATCAGCCCGTCCGGCGTTTGAGGACACAGTGACGGGAAGGGTAGGGGCGGCGGGGGCGAGGAAAGGTCAGAAGGACTCTGCCAAGGGCTTCGGGAGTGGGGTCGTGTGGACGATGCCCAGTGACTGGGTCGCACGGGTCAGCGCCACGTACAGGTCACTCGTCCCGAATTCCCCCGGCTCCACCACCAACACCGCATCGAACTCCAACCCCTTGGCCTGACGCGGATCAAGCAGCACGACCCCGAGGGTGAGATCCGGCGACTCCCCCGCCACGACCCCGTCCAGCCGCGCGGCCAGCACCCCGTGCAGGGATCGCGGCGCGATCACCGCGAGCCGCCCCTCGACGGGAGCGAGATCGGCGACGGCCTTCTCCACCGCCCCGGCGAGATCGGACGTCCGGCGGGCCCAGGGCCGCACCCCCGTGGACCGCACGGAACTCGGCGGCTCGAAATCCGCGTGCTCCGCACGGAGTACCGCCGCGGCGACGTCCATGATCTCGGACGGCGTCCGGTAGTTGACCGCGAGACGGGTGTGCTCCCAGCGGTCCTCGACATAGGGGTGGAGGATCTCCGACCAGGAGCCGACACCCGCCGCCTCGGCCGTCTGCGCCGGGTCCCCGACCAGCGTCATCGACCGCGTCGGACTGCGCCGCATCAGCAGCCGCCACGCCATCGGGGACAGCTCCTGCGCCTCGTCGACGATGATGTGCCCGAACGCCCAGGTCCGGTCGGCCGCGGCCCGTTCGGCGGCACTGCGGTGGTCGTCCTCCTCGTGGCGCTCGGCCATCCGCTCGGCGTCGATGATGTCGTGTGCCGACAGGACCTCCGCGTCCTCGGCGTCGATGTCCTCGAATTCGTACGTCCTGGACGCGTAGGAGACGTCGAGCACGCCCTGTGCGTAGGCGACCTGCCGGTCCCGTTCCTGTTCGGCGGCGGCGCGGGTCATCCGGTCGTCCTCGCCGAGGAGTTCGGCTGCCTCGTCGAGGAGGGGGACGTCGGAGGTCGTCCAGGCCCGGGTCACCGTACGGCGTACCGCCTCCGCGTCCGCCACGGTGAGGTACGCGTCGGGCTCGGCGAGGAAGTCCGCGACGAGGCGCCGCGGGGTGACGCGCGGCCACAGCTGGTCGATCGCGGCCCAGACCTCGGGGTTCTCGGCGAGGTCGTCGCGGATCTGCGTGATGTCGCCGGGGTCGAGCAGGTTCGTGCCGTCGAAGGGGTCCGTGCCGATCCGTTCGGCCACCATGTCGGTGAGGGTGTTGAAGATGTGGCCCTCGAAGTGTTCGCGGGCCACGTTGTGCGGCAGCCGCGCCTCACGGGTGCGGTCGCGGGCGACGCCCACGAGACCGGCGTCGAGCATCAGGATGTCCCGGTCGTGCTCGATGGCGATCACCGGGTCGGGCAGCGCCTGCCGGTCGCGTACGACGGCGGCGAGGACGTCGGCCATGTCGGCGCGGCCCTTCACGGCGGCGGCCTCGGGGGTGTCGGAGGCGGTCGCCCGTACGCCGGGGAACAGTTCACCGACGGTCGCCAGCAGGACGCCCGTCTCACCGAGCGAGGGCAGCACCTCGCCGATGTAGCCGAGGAAGGCGGGGTTCGGGCCGACGATGAGGACGGCCCGCTTGGCGAGCAGTTCCCGGTGTTCGTAGAGGAGGTACGCCGCCCGGTGCAGCGCCACGGCCGTCTTGCCGGTGCCGGGGCCGCCCTCCACCACGAGGATGCCGCGGTGCGGGGCGCGGATGATGCGGTCCTGCTCGGCCTGGATGGTCTGCACGATGTCGCTCATCCGGCCGGTGCGCGCGGAGTTGAGCGCGGAGAGCAGTACGGCGTCGCCGGTCGGGTCCTCGTGGCCCGTGCGCAGCCGGTCCCCCAGGTCGAGGATCTCGTCGTGCAGCGCGGTGACGGTACGTCCCTCGGTGGTGATGTGCCGGCGGCGGCGCAGGCCCATGGGGGTGTGGCCGGTGGCGAGGTAGAAGGGGCGGGCGACCGGGGCCCGCCAGTCGATCAGGATCGGGGTGTGTTCGGCATCGTCGGCGCGGATGCCGATGCGGCCGATGTGGTGGGTGGGACCGGAGGGGCCGGCGGAGTGGCCTGAGAGGTCGGAGTGGTCCGAGAGGTCGATTCGGCCGAAGCAGAGTGAGCCGTCCACCGCGTTCAGCGCGGCGAGCAGGCCGGAGCGTTCGGCGACGAGGACGTCCCGTTCGAGGCGGGCCTGCATGGGGGTGCTGCCCTGCGCGAGGGCGTCGGTCACCGCGGCCTCGGTGCCGCCGCGCAGCGCGTCGACGCGCGCGTACAGGCCGTCGATGAATTCCTGCTCGCGGCGCAATTCATCGTCCGGCAATCCATTGGTCGTGTTCGAGGTCCTGTTTGACAATTCCGCTCCCGGCCGGATATACTGTGCACAGTGAACTTCTCCGTGACCTGTTTTACGCAAGTCGCGAACCATTCAATATACGCAGAGAAATCCCCCGCAGGCAATTGCCTGCGGGGGATTTCTCTATTCCGTCGGCCGGAGTCCGTCGGCGCCCCTCAGAGCACGTCCGCCAGTTCCTCCAGGAGCCGCCGCTTGGGGCGGGCGCCCACCATCGACTTCACCGGCCGGCCGCCGCGGAACACGATGAGCGTGGGCATCGACAGCACCCCGTACGCGTTCGTGGTCTCCGGGTTCGTGTCCACGTCCAGCTGCACCACCTTGAGCCGGTCGCCCTCCTCGGCGGCGACCGCGCTCAGCACCGGCGCGATCTGCCGGCACGGCGGGCACCAGTCCGCGGTGAACTCCACCAGCACGGGCAGCTCCGCCCCGATCACCTCCGCCTCGAAGCTGTCGTCCGTCACCTCGGCCACACCCACTGCCTTGATCACCCCGTCCTCCCTCCCAGTTCACACACGGGTTCCGGACCGCCCGGAACCGCCGCCTCGGACGCCAGCTCGTCCATGGCCCGCTCGGCGCGCGCCAACTGCCCGCCGACCTGGTCGCGTACCGACCGCAGCTCGTCGATCAGCTCGTCGAGCTCGCCCAGCTTGCGCCGGTACACGGCGAGCGAGGCCGGACAGGCGTCGCCCTCCGGGTGACCGGCCCGCAGACACTCCACGAAGGGCCGCGTCTCCTCCAGGTCGAACCCGAAGTCCTGCAGCGTCCTGATCTGCCGCAGCAGCTTCAGATCGCCCTCGTCGTACGCGCGGTAGCCGTTGCTCCCGCGCCGCGCGGGCAGCAGCCCCCGCGACTCGTAGTACCTGAGCGTGCGCGTGGTGGTCCCGGCCCGCTCCGCCAGCTCGCCGATTCGCATGCCGTGACGGTAATCCTTGACGCCCACGTCAAGGCAAGAAGACCAGGTCAGGCGTGAGGCAGGCGGGGGAAGGTCAGCGGGTGACGGGTGGCAGGAGCGGTTTGCGTTCCACCGGGGACGACAGGACGATCGACGTCGTCGTACGGCCCAGGGCCGACGTCTGCTCCAGTACGTCCTCCAGGTGGACGGTGTCCTCGACCGCGACCTTGAGGATCCAGCAGTCCTCGCCGACGACATGGTGGGCCTCGGTGACCTCGGGGCGGGCGAGCAGTTCCCGTGTCCTCGGGTGCTTCAGGGTGTAGCCGCCGTGCGGGTCGACCCGGATGAAGGCCTGGATGCCGTAGCCGAGGTGCGGCGACGACACATGGGCGCCGTAGCCGGTGACGGCACCGGCCGACTCCAGCCGCCGGACGCGTTCGGCGACGGCCGCCGGGGACAGCCGGACCCGGCGGCCCAGCTCGCTGATCCTGATCCGGCCGTCGCTCTGCAGCAGCTCCAGGATCTGCCGGTCCAGGGCGTCGAAGCCCACCGACGTTTCGACGGCGCCGGCTCGCGAATGCCGTGGTTCTTTCGGTGCCGTGACCGGATCTCCCATGTCTCCCCCTTCAGACCGCACACGTACAGCACGAGAATTATGACCGCGGGCCGGGTCAGGTCGGAGAGGATCCGATCCGATCGATCCGATCCGGTCGGGCATTCGGGAAAAGGGGCAGCGTGCGTGACGTATGTGTCATAGGCGGCAACCGGTATTTCGGCAAGCGGCTGATCGACCGGCTGCTTTCCGCCGGGGACAGGGTCACCGTCGTCAATCGCGGTTCGGCGGCGCCGCCCGCCGGGGCGGTCCAGCTGGTCGCCGACCGCGACGACGAGGAGTCGCTGGAGCGGGCGCTCGGCTCCCGCACCTTCGACGTCGTCGTCGACCAGGTCTGCTACACGCCCGTCCAGGCGGCGATCGCCCGCCGGGTCTTCGCGGGACGCACCGGGCGGTACGTCATGACGTCCACGGTCGAGGTGTACGAGCACGAGGACTCGGCGGGGCTCGTGGGCGAGGACGCGGTGGACCCGCGTACGGTCCGCGTCGACCTCGGGCTGCCGTGGGGCGACGCGGAGTTCCGCGACGCGCACTACGGCGAGGGAAAGCGGCAGGCGGAGGCGGTTTTCGCGACGAGGTCGACGGGGTCGGCGGACACCGCGTTTCCGTATGTGGCCGTGCGGGTGGCCCATGTGCTGGGCGGGGGCGACGACTTCACGGGGCGGCTCGCGCACTACGTGGAGCGGATCCGCTCCGGGGAGCCGGTCGTCGTGCCCGCGGTGGATCGTCCCGCCACGTACATCCACGTCGACGAGATCGCCGAATTCCTCGTGTGGGTCGTGGGGCAGGGGTTCACCGGGCCGGTGAATGCGGCGTCGCACGGGGTGTTGGGGACGGAGGAGTTGTGTGCGGTGGTGGGGGCGGGGGTGAGTGGTGGGGAGGTGGTGCTGCGGGTTTCGGAGAGCGGGCCGTTCTCGCCGCTGTCCTTCTCACGTGCGTACGGGATGGACAACGCGCGCGCCACACGCCTCGGGTTCACCTTCGGCGAAGTCCGAACCTGGCTGCCCCACGCCGTGACCGAAACCCTCCACTGACCGCCCTGCGCCTGCGGGCCGGTGGGGGCGTGAGGGGCCGGGGGCCGCGGGTCGTGTGCATCGTGCGGCTGCGTGGGGGTCACCCGCGCAGTTCCCCGCGCCCCTAAAAGCGGGGCTGCGCCCCATCAGGGGCGCGGGGAACGGCGCAGTCTTTTGTCTTCAGGGGCGCGGGGAACTGCGCGACCAGCCCCCACCGGGCCCGCACCCGTACACATAGCCGCACCCCTCCGTCGCGACCAAAAGCCGCCGGCGGCCGGCCAGGTGGGGGGTACCTGGGCGGGCCGCCGACGGCCGGGGAAGGGAATGGCTTGGTGCGGGCAGCGGAGCGCTACGCCTTCGCCAGCTCCTTGTCGCCCGCCTCAGGCTGATCCGGCACAACGGCGGAGCCGTCCGCAGGACCCCCGTGGCCGTCGTCCAGCAACGTCGTCTCGTCGAACGGAATCCGCCCCGCGAGCACCTCGTCCACCCGGGGCCGGTCGATCTCCTTGGTCCACGTACCGATGAGGACCGTCGCCACCGCGTTGCCCGCGAAGTTCGTCAGGGCGCGCGCCTCGCTCATGAAGCGGTCGATGCCGACGATCAGGCCGATGCCGTCCACCAGCGCCGGCTTGTGGGAGGAGAGACCGCCCGCCAGGGTGGCCAGGCCCGCGCCGGTGACTCCCGCCGCGCCCTTGGAGGCGACCAGCAGGAAGAGGAGCAGCGGGATCTGCTCGCTGATCGCCATCGGCGTACCCATGGCGTCGGCGATGAACAGCGAGGCCATGGTCATGTAGATCATGGTGCCGTCGAGGTTGAAGGAGTAGCCGGTCGGAACGGTGATGCCGACCACCGGCTTGCTGACCCCCAGGTGCTCCATCTTCGCGATGAGCCGCGGCAGCGCGGACTCGGAGGAGGAGGTGGAGAGGATGAGCAGGAACTCCCGGCCCAGGTACTTGAGCAGCAGGAAGATGTTGAGGCCCGCGACCACCCGCAGCAGCGTGCCGAGCACGATGAAGACGAAGAGGAAACAGGTGACGTAGAAGCCGAGCATCAGGACGGCGAGGCTCTTGAGGGCGTCCACACCCGCCGAGCCGGTGACCGCCGCGATCGCGCCGAACGCGCCGATGGGCGCCGCCCACATCACCATGGCGAGGATGCGGAAGACCAGGCGCTGGATGTGCTCGATGCCGCGCAGGATCGGCGCGCCGGAGGAGCCCATGGCCTGCAGCGCGAAGCCGGTGAGCAGGGCGACGAGCAGGGTCTGCAGGACCTCGCCGCCGGTGAACGCGGAGACGATCGTCGTGGGAATGATCCCGAGCAGGAACTCCTCGGTGTTCTTGGCCTCGACGACCTGTCCCTGGCCGGCGTCCTTGATCGCGTCGGTCACCGCGAGGCCCGTCCCGGGCTCCAGGATGTTGCCGACGACCAGGCCGATGGCGAGCGCGACGAACGACATGACCACGAAGTAGCCGAGCGCGATGCCGCCGACCGCGCCGACCTTGGCGGCCTTGCGCACCGAGCCGATGCCCAGGACGATCGTGCAGAAGATGATCGGCGAGATCATCATCTTGATCAGGTTCACGAAGCCGGTACCGATCGGCTTCAGCTTCACCGCGAAATCGGGGGCGATCAGACCCACCGCGATACCGGCGGCCACGGCGATGATCACCGCGATGTACAGATAGTGCGTGCGGTCCCGCTTGGCTGCGGGAGCGGCAGGTGCCGTATCGGGTGTGCTGGTCACGGCTGCCCTCCTTGACGACGTCGTCGGCATCATCCGGCGTGCGGCTCACGTCCGGGGGTTGTCGGTGACTATCTCCCGGCGTGTGAGGGCGGTCACCCTTCCGTTCATTTCGTTCACACATTTCCTGGCGGGCACACTGTTGCCATGCGCCTCCCCCGAGCCCCACGTCCTCGCAGCCTGGCCGGGCAGCTCTTCGCCATGCAGGCCGTGCTCGTCGCCGTCGTGGTCGCGGGCTGCGCGCTCTTCACGTACATCAGCGACCGCAGCCAGGCGGAGGACGCGGCGGGCCGCCAGGCCATGGGGGTGGCCCGTTCGGTCGCGGACTCCCCTTCGGTACGGGAGGCCGTCCGTACGGAGGACCCGACGGCGACGCTCCAGCCGTACGCGCTGGCGGTGCAGCGGCACGCGCAGGTCGACTTCGTCACGATCATGAACCCCGAGGGCATCCGCTGGACCCACCCCAACGAGGAGCTGATCGGCAAGCACTTCCTGGGGCACACGGACCGTGCGCTGCTGGGCCAGTCCTTCACCGAGACGTACACGGGGACGCTCGGCGAGTCCGTGCGGGCGGTCACGCCGATCCGTGACGGGGTGGGCGACGACGACAGGATCGTCGGTCTGGTCAGTGCGGGGATCAAGGTCGACGAGATCAGCGCGCGGGTCGAGGGCCAGGTCAAGGCCTTGTTCGGGGTGGCCGCCGCGGCGCTGGCGCTGGGCGCCATCGGTACGTACGTCATAAACGCCCGGCTGCGGCGCTCCACCCACGGGATGAACGCGGCCGAGCTGAGCCGGATGCACGACTACCACGAGGCCGCGCTGCACGCGGTGCGCGAGGGGCTGCTGATGCTGGACGGGCAGTACCGGGTGGCGTTGATCAACGACGGCGGGCGTGAGCTGCTGGGGGTGGGCGGTGACGTGGTGGGCCACTCGGTGGCGGAGCTGGAACTGCCCGCTCCGCTGACGGGGGCGCTGCTGTCGGGCGAGCCGCGGGTGGACGAGGTGTATCTCACGGAGTCGCGGGTGCTCGTCATGAACACCTCGCCGGTGTCGGGCGGTGAGCGCCGGGGCACGGTCGTGACCCTGCGCGATGTCACCGAGCTGCAGTCCCTGATGGGTGAGCTGGACTCCGAGCGGGGCTTCACGACGGCGTTGCGCTCGCAGGCCCACGAGGCGGCGAACCGGCTCCACACCGTCGTCTCGCTGATCGAGCTGGGGCGGGCCGAGGAGGCGGTCGACTTCGCCACGGCCGAGCTGGAGCTGGCGCAGGCCCTGACCGACCAGGTCGTGGCGGCGGTCAGCGAGCCGGTGCTCGCCGCGCTGCTGCTGGGCAAGACGGCCCAGGCGAACGAGCGCGGTGTGGAACTGGTCGTCTCCGAGGACAGCAGCATCGACGACGGTCTGCTCCCGGCCTCCCTCACCGCCCGTGACCTGGTGACGGTCCTGGGCAACCTGATCGACAACGCCGTGGACGCGGCGCAGGGCTCGGTGGGCGCCCGGGTCACCGTCACCGCGCTCGCGGACACGACGGGCCTCGTCCTGCGGGTCACCGACACCGGGGCGGGGGTGGATCCGGCCCACGCGGAGGAGGTCTTCCAGCGCGGCTGGTCCACGAAGCCGTCGGGCCCCGGCGGACGCGGGCTGGGCCTGGCCCTGGTCCGCCAGGCGGTGTCCCGCCACGACGGCACCCTGACGGTGACGCAGGCCCCAGGAGGCGGCGCATCCTTCGAGGCCCGCCTCCCCCTACCACCCCAGCCCCCGGAAGGGCCACGAGAAACGCCACACCCAGAACCCGACGCCACCCCCCTCCGCCCCAAAGGGGCGCGAGGAACGGCGCGACCAACCCCCACCGACCCGCACCTCAAAACCAACGCCGCGCCCCTCCGCCCTGAAGGGGCGCGAGGAACGGCGCGACCAGCCCCCACCGACCCGCACCCGGAAGTCGAACCCGAGGCCGGGTCGGGGCCAGGGGCAGAGCCCCACCCCGCGCCCACGCAACACGGAGGCACCCCATGAGCACGCCCTCCCCCGGCCAGGACATCCGCGTCCTGGTAGTCGAGGACGACCCCGTCGCCGCGGACGCGCACGTCCTGTACGTGGGCCGCGTGCCCGGATTCGTCGCCGTCGGCAAGGCCCACACCGGCGCGGAGGCGAGACGCGCGCTGGACCGCACACCCGTGGACCTCCTCCTCCTCGACCTCCACCTCCCGGACGTGCACGGCCTGCAACTGGCCCGTTCGCTGCGCGCCGCCGGCTACCACGCGGACGTGATCGCGGTGACGTCCGCGCGCGACCTCACGGTCGTACGGGAGGGCGTGTCACTCGGGGTCGTGCAGTACGTACTGAAGCCGTTCACCTTCGCCACCCTCCGCGACCGGCTCATCCGCTACGCCGAGTTCCACGCCGCCGCCGGCGAGGCCAGCGGTCAGGACGAGGTCGACCGGGCCCTCGCCACGCTCCGGGCGCCGGGTCCTGCCGCCCTGCCGAAGGGGCTGAGCGCGCCCACCCTGGAGAAGGTCACGCGCGCGCTGCGCGACCACGCGGAGGGGCTGACCGCGACGGGCGTCGCGGAGGCCGTGGGCATCTCGCGGATCACGGCCCGCCGGTATCTGGAGCATCTGGTGGACGCGGGACGCGCCGGGCGGAGCCCGCAGTACGGACAGGTGGGCCGGCCCGAGCTGCAGTACCGGTGGGTGAAGGGGTAACCGGTTCAGGGGATCGAACAATTGGGCCATATGCGGGACTACACGGAGCTACGGGACATCTACGGGCCGCGACCGGGCACGAATGGACGCGATGAGACACGACCGTAACGGAGCAGTCGCGCAAGGTCATTGACCTGACGCGACCGCTCCTCTTACGTTCGGGCCATCGAACAACGGCCACAAAGACGTCGGCCGGCAGGAGGTCGTACCCGTGCGTCCCACCCCCACTCCGTTCCTTCTCGCGACCCTGCTCGCCGCCTCCGCACTCACCGCCTGCGGCAGCGGCTCCGGCAGCGATCCGGACACCGTGGAGATCTCCTACAAACAGTCGACGGACAACTCCGTACGTGTCATGGACACGTATCTCGCGGACATCAAGACGGAGTTCGAGAAGGCCAACCCGGGCAAGGAGGTCAAGCTCGTCCCGATCAAGGCCCCGGACTCGGAGTACTACACGAAGCTCCAGCAGATGCTCCGCTCCCCCAAGACCGCGCCCGACCTGGTCTACGAGGACACCTTCCTCATCAACTCCGACATCACGAGCGGCTACCTCAAGCCCCTGGACCCGTACCTCGACAAGTGGGACGACTGGGGCCAGTTCATCGACACGGCGAAGTCGGCGGCGCAGGCGGAGGACGGGAAGACGTACGGCGTCCCGGACGGCACGGACACCCGGGGCCTCTGGTTCGACAAGGGCATCTTCGCGAAGGCGGGCCTGCCCGCCGACTGGCAGCCGAAGACCTGGGACGACATCCTCGACGCGGCCCGCACGATCAAGGAGAAGGTCCCGGACGTCACGCCCATGAACGTGTACACGGGCAAGCCCGCGGGCGAGGCGGCCACCATGCAGGGCTTCGAGATGCTCCTGTACGGGACGGCCACCGGCGCCACCGAGAGCCCGCTGTACGACACGGCGTCCAAGAAGTGGATCACCGGCAGCCAGGGGTTCAAGGACTCGCTGCAGTTCGTCGAGACGGTCTTCAAGGAGAAGCTGGGCCCGGACGTCTCGGACGCCCTCGACCCGAACTTCGCGACCAGTGTCCGCGGTGAACTCCTCCCCGAGGGCAAGCTCGGCATCAACCTCGACGGCTCCTGGCTCCCGCAGGACTGGCTGAAGGGCAGCGGCCACGAGTGGCCGGAGTGGTCGAAGAAGCTGGGCCTCGCCTACATGCCCACGCAGGCCGGCCAGTCGCCCGGCAAGGTGAGCATGTCGGGCGGCTGGACCTGGGCCGTGCCGAGCAAGGCGGCCAACCCCGACCTGGCCTTCGAGTTCATCAAGACCATGCAGACGAAGGCGAACGCCCAGAAGTGGTACATCGCCAACTCCGGTATCGCGGTGCGCACGGACGTGGCCGAGGACCCGGCGTACGTGAAGGCGCAGCCCGGCATCGACTTCTTCACCGGTCTGGTGGCGAACACGCACTACCGCCCGGCCTACCCCGCGTACCCGAAGGTCTCCACGGCCATCCAGGAGGCGATGGAGGGCGTGACGACGGGCGACAGCTCGGTCGCGGAGGCGGCCAAGGGCTACGACGAGGAACTGAAGTCGGTCACGGACAACCAGGTCATCAAGAAGTGAGCGCAGCACGGCGAGAAGTGAGCACAGTGTGGTCGTAAGTCAGCGGGGGGCCGGTCCCGGTGAGCGCACGGTGGTCGTCAAGGAGGGCGGGAGCACCCGCGCTCCGCGGCTTCGCACCCTCACCCGGGCCCTCCCCGTCACCCCCGCCCTCGTCATCCTCGTCCTGTTCCTGGCCGGGCCGATCGCGTACTGCGCCTACATCGCCTTCACCGATCTGCAGCTCACCGGCCAGGCAGAGTCGTCCTTCACCGGGTTCGACAACTTCCGTACGGCCTTCAAGGACGACGCGTTCCTCAACGCCGTATGGCTGACGCTCGTCTTCACGTTCCTCAGCTCGATCGTCGGCCAGAACACGCTGGGCCTGGCCCTGGCCGCGCTGATGCAGCGCGCGTCGAAGCCGGTCCGTACGCTCACCGGCGGGATCGTCGTCACGGCCTGGGTGCTCCCCGAGGTCGTGGCCGGCTTCCTCCTGTACGCCTTCTTCCGCCGCGAGGGCACGCTCAACGCGATCCTCGACTGGCTGCATCTGCCGTCCCAGAACTGGCTGTTCACGCTGCCGATCCTGGCGGTGTCGTTCGCGAACGTGTGGCGCGGCACGGCCTTCTCGATGCTGGTCTACTCGGCCGCCCTGAACGAGATCCCCAAGGAGATCACCGAGGCGGCGGAGGTGGACGGCGCGGGCGGCTGGCGCCGGATGTGGCACATCACGCTGCCGATGATCCGCCGGTCGATCGGCACGAACCTGATGCTCAACACCCTCCAGACCCTGTCGGTGTTCGGGCTGATCTGGGTGATGACGAGGGGCGGCCCGGGAAACCGCAGCCAGACCCTGCCGCTCTTCATGTACGAGCAGGCCTTCCAGAAGAGCATGATCGGCTACGGGACCGCCGTCGCCCTCCTCCTGCTGGTGGTCGGCTCGCTCTTCTCCCTGGTCTATATGCGCCTGCTGCGGACGGAGGTCTGAGATGGCCGCGCGTACGACTCTCAACTCCCGGCGGGCCAACCGCCGTTACGCGGCCGACGCGAGCCTCCTGTTCGTCGCGGCGGCCTTCGTGCTGCCGCTGGCCTGGGTGGTCCTGTCCGCCCTGGACCCGCACGCCGGGCTGAAGGTGAAACTGCCGGACGGGGTCACGCTCGACAACTTCGACGCGGTCCTGAAGCCGGACATCACCTACACGCCGATGCTCAACAGCCTGATCCTGTGCGGCTTCGCGACGCTGCTGACGGTGGTCTGCGCCGCGCTGGCCGCGTATCCGCTCTCGCGGTTCCGGTCCCGGCTGAACCGCCCGTTCCTCCTCACGATCATCTTCGCGACGAGTCTGCCGATCACGGCGATCATGGTTCCGGTGTACGCGCTGTTCGTGCAGGTGAACCTGATCGACACCATGCAGGGCACGATCTTCTTCTTCACCGCGTCCCAACTGCCGTTCGCCATCTGGCTGATGAAGAACTTCATGGACGGCGTGCCGAAGGAGCTGGAGGAGGCGGCCTGGACGGACGGGGCCTCGTCGTTCCAGTCGCTGCTGCGGGTCGTGCTGCCGCTGATGGGCCCGGGGATCGCGGTGGTGACCGTCTTCTCGTTCGTGGCCATGTGGGGGAACTTCTTCGTCCCCTTCATGCTGCTGCTCTCGCCGGAGCAGATGCCGGCGTCGGTGAGCATCAACGACTTCTTCGGCAACCGCGGCACGGTGGTCTACGGACAGCTGGCCGCGTTCTCCATCATCTACTCGACGCCGGTGATCCTGCTGTACGTGCTGGTGGCGCGGAGGCTGGGCGGGGGGTTCGCGCTGGGCGGGGCGGTCAAGGGATGACCGCCCCGCCCAGGACTCGTACCGGACCCGTACCGGATCTACCGGATCTACCGGGGGGTCAGCTGGTCGTGACGGCCGTGTCGTCGACGACGAAGCTGGTCTGCAGTGAGGTGTCCTCCACGCCGCTGAACTTCAGGGCGACGGTGGAGCCCGCGTAGGAGGACAGGTCGAAGGTCTTCTGGACGTACCCCGTGGCCTTGTTGAGGTTGGAGTAGGTGGCCAGGGTGGTCGAGCCCGCGGTGACGGTGAGCTTGTCGTAGGCGGTGCTCGTGGACGTCTCCGCGGTGTCGATGTGCAGCCAGAAGGTGAAGCTGGCCTTGCAGCCGGCGGGGATGGTCACCGACTGGGACAGCGTGTCGGTGTGCGTGGACCCGTACCCGTCGAGCCACGCCTTGTACGAGCCGCCGTGGGCCGCCTGGTCGGTGTCGCTGGTGATGACACCGCTGGTCGCGGTCCAGGTGGTGTTGCCCGACTCGAAGCCCGCGTTGCCGAGCAGCTGCGCCGAGGTGCAGGTGCCGCCGCCGGTGGAACTGACGGTCCAGGTGAAGGACGCCGTGCCGGTCGCGCCGGTGCTGTCGGTGACGGTGACCGTGGTGCTGTAGGTCCCGGCCGCGGTCGGGGTCCCGGTGATCGCGCCGGAGCTGCTGATCGACAGGCCGGTGGGCAGGCCGGTGGCGGCGTAGGACAGCGAGCCGCTGTTGGTGCTGCTGGCCGAGATCTGCAGGCTGACCGCGGTGCCGACGACGGAGGACTGGCTGCCCGGGTTGGTGACGGTGACGCCGCCGGTCGGCGGGGTGACGTGGCTGCCCACGTTGATCCCGGCGAAGGCGTTCGCGACGCCCGCGTACTGGGTCGAACTGGCCCCGTACAGCGAGGTCGCGGCGTTCAGGGCGGCGGTGCGGGCGCCCGCGTAGTTCGTCGTCGACGTCATGTACGTCGTCAGCGCCTTGTACCAGATCTGCAGGGCGGCGGCGCGGCCGATGCCCGCGACGGCGACACCGTCGGAGGTCGGGCTGTTGTAGGAGACGCCGTTGATGACCTTGCTGCCGCTGCCCTCGGAGAGCAGGTAGAACATGTGGTTCGCGGGGCCCGAGGAGTAGTGGACGTCGAGGTTGCCGATGCCGGAGTACCAGCTGTCGGAGGAGCCGCCGTCCTTGTCGGGCTCGTCCATGTAGCGCAGCGGGGAGCCGTCGCCGTTGATGTCGATCTCTTCGCCGATGAGGTAGTCGCCGACGTCGTTGGAGTTGGCGGCGTAGAACTCGACGCCGGTGCCGAAGATGTCGGAGGTCGCCTCGTTCAACCCGCCGGACTCACCGGTGTAGTTGAGGTTCGCGGTGTTGGAGGTGACGCCGTGGCTCATCTCGTGGCCGGCCACGTCGAGCGAGGTCAGCGCGTGGGTGCTGCTGGTGCCGTCGCCGTACGTCATGCAGAAGCAGTCGTCGTCCCAGAAGGCGTTGACGTACGCCGAGCTGTAGTGGACGCGGGAGTAGGCGGCGACACCGTCGTTCTTGATGCCGCTGCGCCCGAACGTGTTCTTGTAGAAGTCCCAGGTCGTCTGGGCGCCGTAGGCGGCGTCCACGCCGGCGGTCTGGGTGTTGGAGCCCGACCCGGTGCCCCACACGTCGTCCGCGTCGGTCATCAGGGTGCCGGTGCCCGAGGTGCCGTTGTTGAGCGAGTACGTCTTGTGGCCGCCGCGGGTGGTGTCGTACAGCTGGTACGTCGAACCGGACAGCGTGGTGTTCAGCGTGACCGTGCCGCTGTACTGGCTGTTGCCGGTGCCGGTCTTGACGTCCTGGAACTCGTGGAGCTTCGCCCCCGTGCTCGCGTCGGTGATGACGTGCAGCCTGCTGGGGGTGCCGTCGTCCTGGAGGCCGCCGACGACGGTCTCCCAGGCGAGCTTCGGGGTGCCGTCGCCCGCCCAGATGACCTTGCGGGCGCTGTCGGCGGTGGGCTTCCGGGCGTCGAGCGCCCTGGCCGCCTTGAGGGCCTTGGTCTCGGCCGCCGCCTTGGTGTAGGTCGCGGTGGTGGAGGAGACCTTGAGGGTGCGCTTCCCGGCGAAGGTGGTGCTCACCGTTCCCTTGGCCACGGAGGCGGGCGGGGTGTGCACGACGAGGTCGCCGCCGAGGACGGGGAGCCCGGCGTAGGTGCGCTCGTAGCGGGTGTGGAGCGTGCCGTCGTTGTCCTTGACGACGTCCTTGACGAGCAGCTTCTCCTTGGCGCCGAGGCCCAGGGAGTCGGCCGTCGTGCCGGTCTTCTTCGCCGCGCTCCTGATCAGCGCGGTGTGCTGGGCCGGGGTCAGTTCGGCCGTGAGGCCCCCGCTGCGCACGGGGCTCGGGTGGGGGGCGGCGGGCTCGGCGGCTGCGGGGACCGTCTGTACGCCGACGGCGAGGAGGGCTGCGGTGGCCACCAGGGCTCCGGCTGCGGCCGCCTGGCGGGGGATTCGTCTCACTCGTACTCCTACTGCGACGGCCGCGGATCGGCGGCCGGTGACAGCCCGGACAGACGGGATGTGCTGCCCGGGACGAGCTGAGCAGGGGGTGCGGGACCGTCACCGCGGGCAGGCTGTGGGGGAAACCGGGCCGTGGCTGGGGGAAGGATGGCACCGTTGACCTATACATGTCAGTCCCCGGCAGATGATCCTAGGGTTATCCCTCTGTAGCCCTGTGTGACCCCTGTGCGGTCGCTGTACGACTCCTGTACGACGTCGTTCGGCCCACAGGCACCACCCTCGGGGCAGCCCCGACCGCTCGCCCCGACCGCCCGCCCCGACCGCTCGCCGCACACATCGGGCGGATGCCCGAAAGGGCAGCCTCCGTCACCCCTCGCTCTTCCCCGACGCCTCTTCCCGTCCGCCGCCACCGGCCCGACAATCGGCTCGGAGAAAACCCAGAGGAACGTGATGCACGGACACGACCGCTCGCAAGCAGCCGAAATGGGCAACAGCGCGGGGCACGCGCGACGCGGGGCCCCACGGCCGGGACCGGCGCACCGGTCGGCGGCCCTGCTGGCCGCCGGACGCCCGTCGGCCGACGCCCTGCGGTCGGTGCAGCGCTCCGCGGGCAACGCCGCCGCCGCGGCGTCCATGGCCGCACTGCCCGTCCAGCGCGCCAGCGCCTATGTCGCGACCGGCAGCAGGGAATCCCAGACGCTCGCGGACAAGCTCAAGGAACGCCACGGCCTGAGCGCGGACCCGAAGAGCGTCAAACCCGGCGAGATCCTCTGGATCATCGGACACGGTTCGGAGATCGGCGACGGCACCGCGTCGGCGAACGAGGTCCGCCGGGCAGGCTTCCGTCCGGGCGGTGGCAGGGAAGTACGGCTGGTGGTCTGCAACGCCGGGCGCCGGCCGGTGGACGCCCACGCCGCGCCCGCCCAGAACATCGCGAACATCCTGCGGACCCCGGTGCACGGCTCCACCGCCATGGTCATGCACGTCAACGGCGGCGACAGCGACATCATCGAGGGCAAGTTCCACAAGTTCATGCCGCAGAACCCCGTCGAGGACATCACCAGTCGCATGAGTCACCTGTCGACGAGAGACGCCGGCCCGACGGACGAGCTCACCAGCAGGATGGGGCAGTTGACCCTGGACGCGGACGGGTGGAGCTCCCACAACGGCGCGGGCGGCTCCTCCAGCCTGCGAGGGGACGGCGTGGACGCCGCCATCAGAGGCATGCGCCACCTGTCCGTGCGGGACCGGGACTCCGACTCCGGCGGAGGATGACGTCCCCGGCGGCACCCTCCGCCGGACGCCGTACACCGTACGCCTGGCGCACCGAACGGTTCGCGCCGTGCGTTTACGCTCCCCCACCCGTGCACCACACGCGCCAGGCGGTACCGGGACGGGCGGCACCCGCCATTCCCCGCCCGGCGTCGCACCCGCCGGAAGCACACGCTCCGCCACTGCGGCTTGCTTCCCGCATATGCCCTCCGACGCTGCTCATGGCGCGTGCCGCGGCGGCCCGGCGGCCCGACACCACCGCTGACCGCCCTCGCTCGCGCCGCGGTCCCGGCACATCGGCCTATGCACGCGTTCACTGGACAACTGTCCGAAATAGTAGGTTCACACAATCTGTGAGCCTGGCCGAACAGACCGTAGTCACCGCAGCCCCGCGGCCATACGTTGTGCCCGTGCACCAACAGTCGGCCCCGCAGCCCACCCCGCCCTTCGACGCCCCGGCCGCCCGGAAACTGCGTATCGCCCTCGGCATGGGTCCCGAACATGTCGCCTACGGGATACGGACCTCGTTCGGACTGCCCCATGTGACACCCGACCTGGTCGACGCCTGGGAGCGCGGCCTGGTCAGCCCCGGCAACGGTGAACTGATAGCCCTCGCGGGCGTGTTGTGGTGCTCGCCGGGCGAACTCATCGGCGCACCGAGGACGTTGCGCGAGCACCGGATCGCACGCGGCCTGCCCGCCGAGGACGTCGCGCGCTCCGTGGGGCTCGAACTCCTCGCGTACGTACGGATGGAGGAGGCGGACGAATGGCGCGGCAGCGAACGGCAGTCGGCGGCGCTCGCCCAGGTGCTGGACCTCTCGCCGGCCGACCTCGTCACGGTCACCGGCCGTGAGCCGAAACTGGCGATGATGCTGCGCGGCGCGGTGACGACCCGCTGGCAGGCGTACGTCCGCCCGGTGGGCAAACTCCTGACGATGGAGCGCCGGATCGTGGGGCACGCGCTGCGGGCCCTGCACACCGAGTACCAGGGCCGGATGGTGCCGACCCTGAGCTGGGGCGGCGGCGCGGCGGCGGCCGAGGCCGACGACGCGGGCCGGGACTTCCTGGACCGGATCGTCGACCGCTTCTGGTCGACGATCCGCCACGACGCCGAGAGGTACAGCGACGGGTGAGGCCCGCTGTCGGCTAGAAGACCGACTCCGCCTCGTCCATGCGGTCCTTCGGGACCGTCTTCAGTTCTGTGACCGCCTCGGCCAGGGGGACCATCACGACGTCCGTGCCGCGCAGCGCGGTCATCCGGCCGAACTCGCCGCGGTGCGCCGCCTCCACCGCGTGCCAGCCGAAGCGCGTGGCGAGGACCCGGTCGTACGCGGTCGGCGTGCCGCCGCGCTGGATGTGGCCGAGGATGACCGGCTTGGCCTCCTTGCCGAGGCGGCGCTCCAGCTCGTACGCCAGTGCCGTGCCGATGCCCTGGAAGCGCTCGTGGCCGAACTGGTCGATCTCGCCGTGGCCGTAGTCCATGCTGCCCGCGGCGGGGTGCGCGCCCTCGGCCACGCAGATGACCGCGAACTTCTTGCCGCGTGCGAAGCGCTCCTCGACCATCTTGATGAGGTCGGCCGGGTCGAAGGGGCGCTCGGGCAGGCAGATGCCGTGGGCGCCGGCGGCCATGCCGGACTCCAGGGCGATCCAGCCGGCGTGGCGGCCCATGACCTCGACGACCATCACCCGCTGGTGGGACTCGGCGGTCGTCTTGAGGCGGTCCATCGCCTCCGTGGCGACCCCGACGGCGGTGTCGAAGCCGAAGGTGCGGTCCGTCGACGAGATGTCGTTGTCGATCGTCTTGGGGACGCCGACGACGGGCAGGCCCGCGTCCGACAGCATCCGCGCCGCGGTCAGCGTGCCCTCGCCGCCGATCGGGATGAGGACGTCGATACCGAACTCGCGCGCCATGTCCTGCGCGTTCTCGCAGGCCTCGCGGAGGCGGTCGCGCTGGAGCCGGGAGGAGCCGAGGATGGTGCCGCCGCGGGCGAGGATGCCGCTGACGGCGTCCAGGTCGAGGGAGCGGTAGCGGCCTTCGAGCAGTCCCGCGTAGCCGTCCTCGAAACCGACGACCTCGGCGTCGTAGTTGGTGACGGCTCGGTGCACGACCGACCGGATGACGGCGTTCAGTCCCGGACAGTCGCCGCCTGCGGTAAGAACTCCGATACGCATCGTGCTGTGTCTCCTGCTCGCTGTGGGGCCGTGTCTCCTGGGGTGCCTGAGAGCCAGTCCGATTGTTTCATGGGCCACAGGGGGCCGCTGTCCGCACCCTTCGCGCCCCCGCGACAGCCGGCACGCCCCTCTCACGCCCCCGTCAGGCCCCCCGGGCCTCTCCCCCGCCCCTCCGGAGCGCCTGTCCGCCCTTGGCCTGACGGGCGCCTTAGCCATGCCCGGAGGTATTGTCAAGAGGGCTCAGCCGGCGACGTCGGCTGCGTTTTTACCGACATCGGAGGAAACGGAGAGCACGCGTGACGCGCAGCGTGTACGTGACCGGGATCGACCGAGGTGACGGCCGCCAGGTCATCGAGCTGGGAGTCATGGAGCTCCTGACCCGCCAGGTGGACCGGGTGGGGGTGTTCCGCCCCCTCGTCCACGACGGACCCGACCGGCTCTTCGAGTTGCTGCGTGCCCGCTACCGCCTCGCGCAGGACCCGGCGACGGTCTACGGCATGGACTACCACGAGGCGTCCGCGCTCCAGGCCGACCAGGGCACGGACGAACTGGTCTCGCAGCTCGTCGACCGTTTCCACGCGGTGGCCCGCGACTACGACGTGGTCCTCGTCCTCGGTACGGACTACGCCGACACCCAGTTCCCGGACGAGCTGGCGCTCAACGCCCGGCTGGCGAACGAGTTCGGCGCGTCCGTGATCCCCGTGGTGGGCGGCCGCAAGCAGACCGTGGAGTCGGTGCTCGCGGAGACCCGCAACGCGTTCCGCGCCTACGACGGCCTGGGCTGCGACGTCCTCGCGATGGTGGTGAACAGGGTCGCCCCCGCCGACCGCGGGGACATCCACGACCTGCTCGACAACCGCCTCCCCGTGCCCTGCTCCGTACTGCCGGACGAGCCCGCGCTCTCCGCGCCGACGGTCGCCCAGATCACCCACGCCCTCGGCGGCAAGGTGCTCCTCGGCGACGACGCGGGGCTCGCCCGCGACGCCCTGAACTTCGTGTTCGGCGGCGCGATGCTGCCGAACTTCCTGGGCGCGCTGACCCCCGGCTGCATGGTCGTCACCCCCGGCGACCGCGCCGACCTCGTGGTGGGCGCCCTCGCCGCGCACAGCGCCGGCACCCCGCCGATAGCGGGCGTGGTGCTCACCCTGAACGAGCGCCCGAGCGACCTCGTCCTCACCCTGGCCGCCCGCCTCGCCCCCGGCACCCCGGTGGTGGCGGTCGAGACGGGTTCCTTCCTCACGGCGTCCGAACTCTTCGCCATGGAAGGCAAGCTGAACGCGGCCACGCCCCGCAAGGCGGAGACGGCGCTGGGCCTCTTCGAGCGGTACGTGGACAGCGGCGACCTCCTCAAGCGTGTCTCGGCGCCCAGCAGCGGCCGTGTCACGCCGATGATGTTCGAGCACAAGCTCCTGGAGCAGGCCCGCTCCGACAAGCGGCGCGTCGTGCTGCCCGAGGGCACCGAGCCGCGCGTCCTGCACGCCGCCGAGGTGCTGCTGCGCCGCGTTGTCTGCGACCTCACCCTGCTCGGTCCCGTCGACCAGATCCGCAAGAAGGCCGCCGACCTCGGCATCGACCTCGGCGCCGCCCAGCTGATCGACCCGCAGACCTCCGGACTGCGCGACCGGTTCGCCGAGCGGTACGCCGAACTCCGTTCCCACAAGGGCGTGTCCGTCGAGCTGGCGTACGACGTCGTCTCGGACGTGAACTACTTCGGCACGCTGATGGTCCAGGAGGGCCTCGCCGACGGCATGGTCTCGGGGTCGGTGCACTCCACGGCGGCCACCATCCGCCCGGCCTTCGAGATCATCAAGACCAAGCCGGAGGCGTCGATCGTCTCCTCGGTCTTCTTCATGTGCCTCGCCGACAAGGTCCTCGTGTACGGCGACTGCGCGGTCAACCCCGACCCGGACGCGGAGCAGCTGGCCGACATCGCCATCCAGGCCGCCGCCACGGCCGAGCAGTTCGGTGTCGAGCCGCGGATCGCGATGCTCTCGTACTCGACCGGCACGTCCGGCTCGGGCGCGGACGTCGACAAGGTGCGTACGGCCACCGAGCTGGTCCGCTCGCGGCGGACCGATCTGAGCATCGAGGGACCGATCCAGTACGACGCGGCCGTCGAGCCGTCCGTCGCGGCGACCAAGCTGCCGGGGTCGAAGGTCGCCGGGCAGGCGTCCGTGCTGATCTTCCCGGACCTCAACACCGGCAACAACACGTACAAGGCCGTGCAGCGGTCGGCCGGCGCGATCGCCGTCGGGCCGGTCCTCCAGGGTCTGCGCAAGCCGGTCAACGACCTGTCCAGGGGCGCGCTCGTCGGGGACATCGTGAACACGGTCGCCATCACCGCGATCCAGGCGCAGGCGCAGCCCCCGGCCGCCTCGGCGCACGAGGCCCCCGCCCCCGACGCCACCCCCACCGCGCCCCCGACCCCGAAGGTTTCCGCCCAGTGAGTGCCACCCGCGTCCTCGTCCTCAACTCCGGTTCGTCCTCGGTGAAGTACCAACTGCTCGACATGAGCGACGGCAGCCGGCTGGCCGCGGGGCTCGTCGAGCGCATCGGCGAGGAGACCTCCCGGCTCAAGCACTCCCCGCTGGCCACGGGCGGCGGGACCCGCGAGAGCGACGGGCCGATCGCCGACCACGAGGCCGCGCTGAAGGCCGTTGCCGGGGAGCTGTCCCGCGACGGGCTCGGCCTGGACTCCCCCGAGCTGGCCGCGATCGGCCACCGGGTGGTCCACGGCGGCCGGCAGTTCACGCAGCCGACCGTCGTCGACGACGCGGTCCTCGCCGAGATCGAGCGCCTCATCCCGGTGGCGCCGCTGCACAACCCGGCCAACCTCACCGGCATCCGTACCGCACAGGCACTGCGCCCGGACCTCCCCCAGGTCGCCGTCTTCGACACGGCGTTCCACACGACGATGCCGGAGTCCGCGGCCCGCTACGCGATCGACGTGCGGACGGCCGACGAGCACCGCATCCGCCGGTACGGCTTCCACGGCACCTCGCACGCGTACGTGTCCCGCAAGGCCGCCGAGCTGCTCGGGCGGGCCCCCGAGGACGTGAACGTCATCGTGCTGCACCTGGGCAACGGCGCGTCGGCGTCGGCGGTCGAGGGCGGCCGGTGCGTGGACACGTCCATGGGGCTGACGCCTTTGGAGGGGCTCGTGATGGGTACGCGCTCGGGAGACGTGGATCCCGCGGTCATCTTCCATTTGATGCGCGTTGGCGAAATGTCCACGGACGAGATCGACACTCTGCTCAACAAGAAGAGCGGACTGCTCGGACTGTGCGGTGACAACGACATGCGGGAGATCCGCCGCCGTATCGACGAGGGCGGTGAGGACGCCGCACCGGCGCGGCTCGCCTTCGACATCTACATACACCGACTGAAGAAGTACATCGGCGCGTATTACGCGGTACTGGGCCGGGTCGACGCGGTCGTCTTCACGGCCGGCGTCGGGGAGAACGCGGCCCCGGTGCGCGAGGCCGCGATCGCTGGCCTCCAGTCGCTGGGCCTGGCCGTCGACGGCGACCTGAACGCCGTACGGTCCGGCGAGGCGCGGCTGATCTCGCCCGAGGGCGCGCGGGTCGCGGTGGCCGTCGTGCCGACCGACGAGGAACTGGAGATCGCGCACCAGACGTACGCGCTCGTGGCGGACGGGACCGCCGGGGCCGCCTGAAAAAGCCTCGAAAACATTAAAAAGTCTGCCGGGAGAACGACGGGAAAACAGCCGGTCAGGTCCACGCCTGAGCGCGCACCCGCCCATTTGTATCTTCCACCAGACGGAATATTCCGAAGCGAAACAAACCGATAGGATCGCCCCCATGCGCCGTTCCAAAATCGTCTGCACACTCGGTCCCGCCGTCGACTCCCACGAACAGCTCGTCTCGCTGATCGAGGCCGGCATGAACGTGGCCCGTTTCAACTTCAGCCACGGCTCCCACGCCGAGCACCAGGGCCGCTACGAGCGGGTCCGCTCCGCCGCCCGGGAGACCGGCCGCGCCATCGGCGTCCTGGCCGACCTCCAGGGCCCGAAGATCCGGCTGGAGACCTTCGCCGAGGGCCCCGTCGAGCTGGAGCGCGGTGACGAGTTCACCATCACGACCGAGGACGTCCCGGGCGACAAGTCGATCTGCGGCACCACCTACAAGGGTCTGCCGGGCGATGTCTCCAAGGGCGACCAGGTCCTGATCAACGACGGCAACGTCGAGCTGCGGGTCGTCGAGGTCGACGGCCCGAACGTGAAGACGATCGTCATCGAGGGCGGCGTCATCTCGGACCACAAGGGCATCAACCTGCCCGGTACGGCCGTGAACGTGCCGGCGCTGTCCGAGAAGGACGTCGACGACCTGCGCTTCGCCCTGCAGATGGGCTGCGACCTGGTCGCGCTGTCCTTCGTGCGCGACGCCCACGACGTGAACGACGTCCACAAGATCATGGACGAGGAGGGCCGCCGGGTCCCCGTCATCGCCAAGGTGGAGAAGCCCCAGGCGGTGGAGAACATGGAGGCCGTCGTCGCGGCCTTCGACGGTGTCATGGTGGCCCGTGGCGACCTGGCCGTCGAGTACCCGCTGGAGCGGGTCCCGATGGTGCAGAAGCGCCTCGTGGAGCTGTGCCGGCGCAACGCCAAGCCGGTGATCGTCGCGACCCAGATGATGGAGTCGATGATCACCAACTCCCGCCCGACGCGCGCCGAGGCGTCCGACGTCGCCAACGCGATCCTGGACGGGGCGGACGCGGTCATGCTGTCGGCCGAGTCCAGCGTCGGCGCGTACCCGATCGAGACCGTGAAGACGATGTCGAAGATCGTCGTCGCGGCCGAGGAGGAGCTGCTCTCCAAGGGTCTGCAGCCGCTCGTGCCGGGCAAGAAGCCCCGTACGCAGGGTGGTTCGGTGGCCCGTGCCGCGTGCGAGATCGCGGACTTCCTGGGCGGCAAGGGCCTGGTGGCGTTCACCAAGTCCGGTGACACCGCCCGCCGTCTGTCCCGCTACCGCGCGGCCCAGCCGATCCAGGCGTTCACCACGGACGAGGGCACCCGCAACCAGCTCTCGCTGAGCTGGGGCGTCGAGTCGCACGTCGTGCCGTTCGTGCACAGCACCGACGAGATGGTCGAACTGGTCGACAGCGAACTGCGCAAGCTCAAGAGCTTCAGCGAAGGCGACATCGTCGTGATGACCGCCGGCTCGCCCCCCGGCGTCACGGGCACCACGAACATGGTCCGAGTCCACCACCTGGGCGGCTGACCGCTTCCCGTACACGGCTGAGGGCGCTCCCTGGTTCACAGGGGGCGCCCTCGGTGCGTTCTGCCGTTCCGCCTACCGCGTCCCGGGGTCTAGCCGAGTGGGGTGTTGTACTGCCTCATTCCGGGGATCGTCAGGTCTCCGCCGAACTGGGCGGCCTGGACGACCTTCACCTTTGTGAAGTAGATCAGCGGGATGTTCAGCGGTGGAGGGTTCTCCGGGTCGAACGTGATCGGGATCAGCCCGAGCAGGTTCCCGGAGATGCTCTCCGTGTACATGACCGTCTTGCCGTCCTTGATGGTGGACGTCGTGCCGCTGCCCGCCTGGACGTGGTAGCGCACTCCGGCGTCCTTGTCGTCGACCGTCTGGTGCAGGTCGCCGATGTCGGTGCCGTTGGAGATCACGTACTTCAGGACCTTCTTGACCGAGCCGTTGGCGGTCTTCACCTTGACGATGCCCTGGTAGTCGGCGCCCTTGAGGGTCAGGGAACTGGCCTCCAGCATCCACGGGTCGTCGGCGAGGGCGGGGATGCCCTGCTCGACACCGCTCTCGTCGTCCGTGGCGGCCGGGCAGTCGTCGGGGTCCGTGGTGGAGCTCGCGGACGGGCTGGGCGTCGGGGAGGCGGTGGCCTCGTCGGCCGCGTCCTCCGCCTCGTCCTTGGCGTCCTTCGCGGCCTCGGACGCCTTGTCGGTCACGTCCTTGACCGTGTCCTCGGCCTTGCCGGCCGTGTCCTTGACGGTGTCCTCGACGTCGTCGACCGCGTCGGACGCGCCCTTCGTGGCCGAAGGGCTGGGCGTGGCGGACGGCTCCGCGGTGGGGGTCGCGGTGTCCTTCCCGCCGGGCGTGAGGATGTCCTCAAGCGCGTCGCCGATCTCGTCCAGGACGTTGCCGCTGCTCTGCGAGGGGGTGGGCGTCGGTGTGGACGCGCCGCCCCCGGACTCGGCCGGCTTGCTCGTCGAGGCGGACGGCGTGGGGTCGGGCTTGTCCTCGGAACCTGAATCCGAGGAAGAGCCGTCGCCCGTCGAACCGTCGCCCGCGGAGTCGTCGTCCGAGGAGTCCTCGTCGTCGGCGGGAGCGCTCGTCGAGGCGGAGGGCGACGGGGTGGCCGTCGTGTCCTTCTCCTCGTCGGCCTTGTCGTCCTTGGCGCTGTCGTCCAGCGCCTCGACACAGTCCTTGTACTCGTCGATCGTGAGGTTCTTCGCCGACGGCTTGTCGTCGGCCTGGGCGAGGGTCGGTGTGAACCCCATGCCCATGAGGATCGCGGTCGGCATCGACGCTATGGCTATCGCCTTGCCCGCGGGCACGTGCAGCCTGGTGAACAGCGGCTTCCTGGGGGCTGCGTGCCGCGGCCCGGTTCTCGCACGGGACTCGCCCGCGGAGTCCGCGTAGTGGACCTCGTCAGCCGGCACTGTGCCTCCCGTTCGCCCCGTCGTTGGGGCTCGTTCCTGACAGATCGTTCGGCCCGCTCGCCCCGTCGGCCGGCGCGGCCTGCGGAACGCCTCCCTTGTCCGTACGGTCCGTCCCGGTCCGGGCTCCCGCCGTCTCGTCGCCGGGCACCCACGCGACCGCCATCCCGCCGCCCACCAGGGCCAGCAGGAAGCCGATCAGGAAGCCGCCGAGGTTCGACACGGGGATGGAGACCAGTCCCAGCAGGATCGCCGCGACACCGGCGAAGACCCGCACGTGCTTCTGGTACCAGAGGCTGATTCCGAGAACGCCCAGGAGTACTCCGATGATGAGCGAACCGGCACCCGCGGTCGTCGCCATGGCCAGCGTGAGATGCCCGATCTGAAGGTTCGCATACGGGAAGTACGCGATCGGGAATCCGGCGAGCAGGATGAACAGGCCGGCCCAGAACGGGCGGCCACCACGCCAGACACGGAACCGCAGCCGCCAGTAGTCGAATTGACCGCGCGCGGCAGGATTCCCTGCAGGAGTCTCGGCGCTCATGGAAAACAGCTCCCTGGAACGGCGTTGCTGTGAGAGGTTCACGTACTGCTCAGAATGAGTGAGCAAGGTACTACTCAGGAGAACTGAGCAGGGGACGGGCGGGCGAGGCAGCACAGGCTCCCTCACCCGCCCAGGGAGTGCTTAGTAGCACTCCTTGACACCCTTGGACAGCGACATCTTCAGACCGCTGAGCTTGAAGGTGCCGGCGGTGGTCGCCCACGCCGTCTGCTTCACGTCGGTCAGCACGGCCTTCTCGGCCTGCTGCGCGAAGCCGTAGGGGTTCGCCTGGTCACCCTTGGCGATTCCCGGACCCTTGCTCGCGTCCTTGGCCGCAACACCGATGTCGATGTTGGTGAAGGTCGCGTTGGCCGAGAGGTCCTCGACGTCGATGTAGAGGTTCTCGGCCTCTACGGGCTTGCTGCCGCCGCCCGCCTTGAGGGTCAGGCTGACCGACCCGAGCAGCGGGATGTCCGGGGTGACCACGGACTGGCACATGTTCGTGATCGAGGCGGACTTGAACGCCGACACCGCGACCGGGTGCGCCGTCTTGTCGCCCTTGAGCGTGTACCCCTGGTCGATGGCTCCGTACTGCGAGAAGCCGGTACCGACCAATTCGTCAGCCGTCACCTTGAACGACTGACCCGACACGCTGAACGACGCGGCGAGAGCGCCTTGTGCAAGGGCGATGCCTATGCACGCCGTGGCAGCCACGCTGGGCACCATGACGACGGCGAACCGCTTCCATCTGGTCCCGCCACGCACCTGGGACTCCATATTTCCTCCTTCTCGGACGTACATCTCCGGCCCTGGCCGTCGCCAGACAGCGACTCAGCCGGGCAGGGATGGGAGAAGTGCTACGTCCTCGGGAAGGAGAGCGCCCGAACCCGGAGGCGCGCAACGCACCCGAATCACCGGCGATCACCCCCGAGCGACAACCACTGGTCGCGCCTGAACACTTCACGCACAACCTGCCGGACAGGCTCCGCCGAACGGCGAAGACCCCCCTGTCCAAGGACCGGCGCCACTGCCGCCGCCCCTACTCGGTGGGGACCCAAGAAAACCCGCTGACCCGAGTGGCTGTCGGGGGAGGGTAATGGACCGAGCGTCGCCGATCGTGGTGCATTCTCGCCGCCCGCACAAGGGGGTTCGTTACTGGCTAGTAACGGCCGGATAACCGAACAACGACCCGTCGGTGTCGACCGACCACCGAGGGTGGCCCCGAAGGAGGTGACAAAGTGATCGAAGATTGGACGGAATCCGACAGATCACCGCCCTGGGCTTACTCCCAGTAACAGCGGCCGCGTTTACCAAGTTTTGGTAAAACGCGGCCACTATGTAGCCGTGTCGGCAAATCCTTCACCCGGGCATCACGGGTCGCGGCGTTTAGCGACTGGTCAGAACAGAGCGCGCGCCAGCGCCCTGCGCGCGGCCGTCACACGCGGATCGTCGCCGCCGACGACCTCGAACAGCTCCAGCAGCCGTACGCGCGCCGCCTCGCGGTCGTCGCCCGCCGTACGCGCCACGGTGTCGACGAGCCGCCCCAGCGCGTCCTCCACATGGCCGCCCACCAGATCGAGGTCGGCCGCGGCGATCTGCGCCGGTACGTCATTGGGCTTGTCCGCGGCCTCCTTGCGCACCAGCTGGGGGTCCGCGCCCTGCACCCGCTGGAGCAACTCGGCCTGCGCGAGGCCCAGCTTGGCCTCCGTGTTCCCCGGGTCGTCGCTCAGCACGTTCCGGTACGCCTGGACCGCGCCGCCCAGGTCTCCCGCGTCCAGCGCCTGCACGGCGGCTTCGAGCAGCGCGTCGTACGGGCCGACCGGAACCTCGGGGGCCGCGGCGGCCCCGTCCTGTCCGGCACTGTCCGCACTCTGGTCCACGGTCACGCCCGTGAGCCCGAACCGCTCCTCGGCGACCTGGACGAGCTGGTCCAGGGTGCCCCGGATCTGCGCCTCGGGAGCGGCGCCCTGGAACAGCGGCAGGGCCTGGCCGGCCACCACCGCGAAGACGGCCGGGATGCCCTGGATCCCGAACTGCTGCATCAGCATCTGATTGGCGTCGACGTCGATCTTGGCGAGGACGAACCGGCCGTTGTACTCGACGGTGAGCCGCTCAAGGAGCGGACTGAGCTGCTTGCACGGCTCGCACCACTCGGCCCAGAAGTCGATGACGACCGGCACCTCGGTGGAGCGCTGCAGGACGTCCCGCTCAAAACCCGCCTCGTCGACGTCGATGACGAGACTCGACGCGGACACGGCGGGAACGGCCCCGCCCCCCTGTCGTACCGCTTCGGCGCGCGCCTGCTCCGCCTTCGCCTTGGCCTCCTGGGCCGCTTTCACCGCGGCGAGGTCGACGACTCCGCTCATGGACATGTTCCGTGGCTGCATGCGTCTATCCTCCCCCCTCCGCGCGCCTGTGTGAAAAGCGCTGTGAAAGCCAGTCCTGATGCGTGTTTCTGACGCCGGGTCCCCACTCGGCGCCGCGTGGTCGTCGCGCTTTCGCTACGGCCCGTAGCGTAACTGTCCCGGTACGGCCGGGGGAAGCCCGTTCCGGTGATCTCCCTCACCCGTCCACAGGATCCCCCTCGGCGGAACGCCCGGATATGGTCGCCGACATGCAAAGTCGCAGTTCCGCACCCCGTACGGGCCGTACGGGACGTCCGCGCAGCGCCGAGGCCGACGAGGCGATCCTGGCGGCGACGCGTGAGGCTCTCGTGGAACTGGGCTGGTCGGGGCTGACACTGGGCGACGTGGCCACCCGCGCGGGTGTCGCGAAAACGACCCTCTACCGGCGCTGGGCGGGCAAGAACGAGCTGGTGGTCGACGCGGTGGCCGTGCTCTTCGACGAGCTGGAGCTGCCCGACCGGGGCAGCCTCGCCGCCGACGTGGAGGGCGTGGTCCTGCAGTTCGCCGGGCTGCTGGAGCGTCCGGAGACCAAGACCGCGCTGATGGCGGTGGTCGCCGAGTCGACCAGCGACGCCGTTCTGCGCGACCGCATCCGCTCGTCCATCGTCGACCGCCAGAAGCGTCTCGTCCTGGAAGGGCGCGCCCGCGCCCAGGCCCGGGGGGAGCTGCCGCCGGAGAGCGACCCGGAGACCGCGGCCCGCGGCTCCGACCTGATCTTCGACGTGATCGCCGGCTCGGTCGTCCACCGCTGCCTGGTGAGCTCGAAGCCCGTCGACACGGACTGGGCCCGCGACTTCACCCAGCTCCTGCTGAGCGGGCTGACCGCGATCTCACCGGCCTGACCGGTCGGCAACGGCTCAGCTCGTCAGCAACGGTTCAGCTCGTCAGCTCGCACCAGACGAGCTTTCCGCCCGTACGGGACAGCCCCATCGAGTAGTGCCCCCACTGGTCGGCCAGCTCCGCCACGATCCCCAGCCCACGCCCGCCCTCGGCACACGCGCCGGTCACGCGTGGGCGGGGCGGCACACCACTGGTGTCCCACACCGAGAGCCGCAGCCATTTCTCCGAGCGCTTCACCCGGAGGCAGGACGGCCCCGGGGCGTGCACATGCGCGTTGGTGACCAGCTCGGAGACCAACAGCTCTGCCGTGACGACGAGTTCACCGAGCCCGTGCGCACGGAGCATCAACCGCAGGGCACCGCGTGCGACGCCGACGGCGAGGGGGTTGTGGGGGAGGTTGATGCTGTACTCCCAGTCGTCCGCGTGGCTCATGAGGTCTCCGTCCGTCCCAGGGAAGATTCGCAACTCGGATGCACACACTGTGTGTTCATTGCGATACTGACGGTAGATGGAGCGGGCCAGGTTTTCCACCTGCTTCCCCGAACGAGTGACGCTCAACTAGCTAGGAGAGAAGCAGCCTTGGCACTACGGACCAGGATCAGCGAGCGACAACGGCGCGTGGCGGCCGAGCTGCGCAGGATGCGCGAGGACCGCAGCATCACCACGAACGACGCAGCCGCCGCAGCAGACATGAGGGCCCCTTTCCTGAGCAAGATCGAGGCCGGCCGAACGGCCATCGCTACCGAGCGGATCCACAAGCTATGCAGGCACTACGGGGGCATTTCTGACCCATACCGTGAAGCCTTGGTCGCGATGTCCGAGTCCAGCGGCAAGGGCTGGTGGAGCGCCTATCAGGGACGGGTCCATCAGTACGCGCTGAACCTCGCGGAACTGGAAGCCGGTGCGGTTGAACTCTGCCTCTACGACCCTCTGCTCGTCCCCGGCCTGTTCCAGACCGAGGAGTACATCCGGGCTCTGTTCGGCGACGTACGGCCCAAGCACGCCACCACGGAAGACGCCATCGCCTTCAGACTGGCACGCCAGAGGCTCCTCACCGGCGAGAACGCCCCTGCCGTGCACGCGGTGATTCACGAGGCTGCTCTGCGTATGCACTACAGCAGCCCCAGCGTCACTCGCGGACAGCTGCTGCACCTGATCGAACTGGCGAGACTGCCGAACGTGACCATCCAGATCTTCCCGTTCCGCACTCGCACCTTCCCCGGCGTCACCAGCCCGTTCCTGTACGCACAACCGCGAGTCGAAGACCTGGCCACCGTGGTACTGGAACATCCGAGCGAGCCGATCTACCGTGACACGCAGGAACACTTGTCCCAATACCGCACGCTCTTCGCTCAGTTGAAAGAATGCGCGCTTCCTCCGATCACCCCCACAGTCGCGCCCGAGATGTCGGCGGCGCCAGGCTCCCTGATGCTGATCCAGCATCTGCTGTACGACTTGTAGAAAGGCACTCAGTGCGCCAACTCAGCTGGCAGAAGTCCTCGTTCAGCGGCGATGAGAACAACAGCTGCCTCTACCTCGCCGCCACCCCCGCAGGGGTCCTCCTCCGCGAGAGCGACGCCCCCGCCGAAATAATCGCCACCACACCCGCCCGCCTGGGCCACCTCATACGGGCGCTGAAAGCAGACCGCCCGGCGGACGCGCCATGAAGACGTCGATCGGATCCTGGTCCTCGACGACGAACCCGTGGCGCTCGTAGAGACGACGGGCGGCACTGCCCTGCAGGACGTTCAGACTCACGGTCGCGTCCTGTGCGTCGGTCCGCTCCAGCACCGTGCGCAGGACGGCGGATCCGAGCCCTCGGCCCTGCTGGTGGGGAGCGAGGTAGAAGTGCTCCAGCCACTGCCTGCCTTCGGAGGGCCGGACCGTGACGCAGCCCACGAGTTCGCGGTCGATCTCGATGATCGACGTGTGCCGCGTGGAGAAGGAATCCCGCAGCCGCTGCCGCACCCGGTGCTCGTCGTAACGTCCAAGGCGTTCCAGATCCGGACGCATCACCGTGGCGCGCAGTTCCGCGACCACCTCGACGTCCGATGACACCGCGGAACGCAGCGTCCAGTCGACGGGACACACGACCAGCACCCCCTGTACGACTTCCGGAGAGGCCCGAAGTGCCCCAACTCAGCTGGCAGAAATCGTCGTACAGCAGCGACGAGTCCAACGACTGCCTATGCCTCGCCGCCACCCCCGACGGAGTCCTCCGCCTACGCGAGAGCGACGCCGCCGACACGATCATGGCGGCCACACCCGCAGGGCTGGACCACCTCATCCAGGCGCTGAAAGCGGGCCGCTCGTCGGTCAGGCCTTCGCGACCGCGGCCGGGTCGTCGACGACCTTCGACTCCAGCTCGCGGCTGACCTTGCGCTCCACGAAGAACGCGGCCGTCGGGACCGTGCCCGCGAGCAGCACCCACAGCAGCTTCGGCACCGGCCACTTCGCCTTGGAGCCCAGGTCGAAGGCGAAGACCAGGTAGACGACGTACAGCCAGCCGTGCGCGACGCTGACGACACGCGTGAAGTCCGCGGCGCCGTCCAGGTCGAGCACGTACTTGCCGATCATGCCGAGGACCAGCAGGACCAGCAGGACACCGGTGACGTAGGCCATGACGCGGTAGCGGGTCAGCACGCTCTTTTTCATGGCTACGAGCCTAACCACCGGTTTGCCACGATCTTCGCGCGGGCCCTACTCCTCGTCGAAGTCGTGCGCCGCCACCCTCAGCGGTCGCAGCATCGCGAAGATCTCCCGGCACTCCTCGGCGTCGTACGCGCCGAGCCCGAAGTCCATCGCCATCAGATCGCGGGTGGCCGCGTCGCAGACCTCGCGGCCCTTGTCGGTGATGGAGGCGAGGGTGCCGCGGCCGTCGTTGGGGTTGGGCCGTTTGTCGACGAGCCCGGACCGTACGAGCCGGTCCACCGTGTTCGTCACGGACGTCGGGTGGACCATCAGCCGCTCGCCGATCTTGGACATCGGCAGCTCACCCGCCTTGGAGAAGGTGAGCAGTACCAGCGCCTCGTAGCGGGCGAACGTCAGTCCGTACGGCTTGACGACCGCGTCGACCTCGGCGAGGAGAATCTGGTGCGCGCGCATGATCGAGGTGATCGCGCCCATGGACGGCACGGACCCCCAGCGCTGTTTCCAGAGTTCGTCGGCTCGGGCGATGGGATCGAAGGCAAGGCTGAGCGGCTTCGGCACGGCAAAACCCTACCGGCCGGTCATATCGCGGTCAGCCCCGTCTCGCCTTTCGGTATTCGCCCGCTTCCGCACCCTTCTTCCCCGCCCTTCGCCTTCACCCCTTCCGGGCGGCCTCGCCCCCCGCTTTCCCGTGCGCCGCACCTCCGCCGCCAGGAGCAGACAGCACACCGTCCCGAGCACGCCGACCCCGCCCACCACCGTGCTGACCGGCCAGAACTCGGCCGCCGTCCCGGCCAGCGCCATGCCCACGCCCTGGATGGTCATGAGCCCGGCCGTGTGCACGGTCATCGCCCGGCCGCGCAGTTCCTCCGGCACGGCGTCCACGAACCAGCGGTCGAGCCCCAGCGTGTACGCGCCCGTCGACCCGGCGACCAGCAGCGCGAGCAGGATCCAGCCGAGGTCCGGGTGGAAGGGGTAGGCGAGGAGCGGCAGCAGGCCGCAGCCGGCGAGGGGCAGCACGATCCGGGAGCGGGTCGCCGGGGAGAGGGCGGAGCCCGCGTACAGCTCCCCCGCGATCGTGCCGATCGGCATCGCGCACATCAGCAGGCCGATCCAGGCCGTGCCCACCCCGATCTCGTCGGCGTACGCGGCGGCCAGTGCCTCCGGCGCGACGACGAACATCGGCGGCACCCAGAGCAGCAGGAGCAGCGCCCGGATGCGGCGGTCGGCCAGGACCTGCCGGGTGCCCGCGAGCGAGTACCGCATCAGCGGTCCGGCGCCGGTCCGCGCGGGCCTGCGCCGGGTGCCGACGCGCAGCAGCAGCGCGGAGGCGAGGAAGGTGCCGAACGTGATGCCCAGGGCCCCGCGCGGGGACACGAACGTCAGCAGGATGCCGCCCAGGCCGAAGCCCACGAGCACGGCGCTCTGCGACACGATCCGCAGCAGGGAGCGGCCGAGCACGAACAGGTCGCCGTCCCCGAGGATCTCCGCCAGCGTGGCCATCCGGGTGCCGCTGAACACCGGGGAGACGGCGGCGATGGCGCACCGCAGGGCGAGCAGGGCGACGACGGGGGTGGCGGGCAGGGCCATCAGCGCCGCGCATCCGGCGCACACGAGGTCGCACACGACGAGCACCCGGCGGGCCGGGAACCGGTCGGCCACTCCGGACAGCAGCGTCCCGCCCACGAGGTACGGCAGGAAGCCCAGCGCGAAGGCCAGTGCGCTGAGCAGCGGCGATCCCGTCAGCTCGTACACGAGGACGGTCAGGGCGATCTCGCTGACGACGACGCCCAGCAGGGACAGGGCGTGCGCGGCGAAGACGACCCTGAACTCCCGGACGGCGAAGGCCCGGCCGTACCCGCTCCCCCGCGTGTCGACGGAGGGTTCGGGGGCCGCCGTCGCGGTCTGTGTTTCTTCTGGCATGGGGTGCAGCGTCGCGTGACCGCGCCGGGCACCATAGAGTTTCGGCCCAGGCCGAATCTTCGGACTCGATCTTCGGGCTGAATCTTCGAGCCGAACCTCCCGGGAGGCGTGATGCCGTACCACCTCCACTTCGGGGAGGACGACTTCCTCAACTGCCGGTTCGCGCTGTCGCCCCTGTGGGAGACGCACGAGGCGGTACGCACCCTGCGGCGCCCCGAGCGGCAGGGCTACCACCCCGCCTGGCTGCGCCGCATCCGCTCGGCGGCGGCCGAGCTGGACCTGGAGCCGCTGTGGCTGCTGATGCCGCAGCGCGGGAACAGCCCGGACTGTCTGATGCCCCCTCCGATCGGGCCGGCGGCCACGTTCGAGGAGGAGATCGCCGCCGTGCGCGCCACGGACCCCGAGCTGGCGCGGACCGAACTCGCGATCTCCCTCGCGGACACCCCGGGCGCCACCGAGTCCCCGGCCGGCCGGGCGATGCTCGCCGACCCCGCCCGTGCGGTACGGGAGCTGGCGGACACGACGGAGGCGGCCTGGCACGCCCTCGTGGAACCCGCCTGGCCGAGGCTCCGGGCCCTCCTGGAGGCCGACATCGCCTTCCACTCCCGCCGCCTCGCCGAGGTGGGCCTCGCCGGGCTGCTGCCCGAACTGGACCGGCGGGTCGCCTGGGACGCGGGCAGGCTCACGGTCGACTCGCGGGGCGAGCACGTACGCGAACTGGGCGGCCAGGGGCTGGTGCTGATGCCCAGCGTCTTCACCTGGCCGGACGTGGTGAGCGGCTTCGACCCGCCCTGGCAGCCCGCTCTGGTCTATCCGGCGCGCGGCATCGGGGGCCTGTGGGCCGAGCCGTCCGACCGTACGCCCGAGGCCCTCGTACGGCTGCTGGGCCGGGGCCGGGCCGCCGTACTGGCCGCGCTCGCGGAACCCGCCGCCACCACGGCCCTCGCACACCGTCTCGGCCTCGCGCCCTCGTCCGTCTCCGCGCATCTGTCGACGCTGCGGGACGCGGGTCTGCTCGTCGCGCACCGGTACGGGCACCAGGTGCTGTACGAGAGGACACCGCTCGGCATCGCGCTGGCCTCGGGCGGCGCCTGACGGGCCGACAGGGCCGGGGGCTCGCGGCCCCGCACTGTCACAGCCCCGCGCCGCAGCAGCCCCGCGCTGTCGGGGCCTCCCGGTGTAGCCGCCTCACGGTGTCGCACCCCTGACCGATAGGACCGTTATGTCACGATGGCCGGAAAACCGTCACTGACGGTCACCTTCGCCCAAGGGGGCAGGATGTACCGGCCGACCCGTACCCGAACCCGTACCCGCGCGGCGCGCGCCGTGCTCGTCGCGTCCGCCGCGACCGCCGCGCTGGGACTCGTGACGGGCTGCTCGTCCCCGTCCGAGGGCGGCCCGGCCGCCGCCGTCCAGGAGACCCGCGCGGCGAACCCCGCCGCCGGCTCCCCGTTCTGGATCGACCCGCAGAGCCCCGCCGCACGGCAGGCCCGTGCGTGGGAGCGGCAGGGCCGGGGGAACGACGCGAAGCTGCTCAAGCGCATCGCGGACCGGCCCGCGGCGCTGTGGCCGGCCGGCGACCACCCCGAGCCGAGGATCAGGGAGGCGACCGCGGCGGCGGCCGGCGACGGCCGTACACCCGTGTTCGTCGCGTACGACATCCCGCACCGCGACTGCGGTCAGCACTCGGCGGGCGGGGCGCAGGACGCGGCGGCCTACCGGGACTGGATCGACCGGTTCGCGGGGGCCCTGGGCGACAGTCCCGCGCTGGTCGTCCTGGAGCCCGACGCGGTCGCGCACATCGTGGACGGCTGCACACCGGGCGAGTACCACGCGCAGCGCGAGCAGTTGCTCTCCGAGGCGATCGTGCGGCTGAAGGCCCAGCCGAACACGAAGGTGTACCTGGACGCGGGCAACCCGGACTGGATCGAGGAGCCGCAGAAACTCGTCGAACCCCTCGGCCGGGCCGGGGTCGCGAACGCCGACGGCTTCGCCCTGAACGTCTCCAACTTCCAGACGGACGGGATCACCAAGGAGTACGGCCGCCGCCTCTCGGAGGCCCTCGGCGGCAAGCACTTCGTGGTGGACACCAGCCGCAACGGCAACGGCCCGCTGCGGGGCGACCGTGCGCAGGCCTGGTGCAATCCGCCGGGCCGGGCGCTCGGCACGCCGCCCACCACCGACACCGGCGACCCGGTCGTGGACGCGTACCTGTGGATCAAGCGTCCCGGCGAGTCGGACGGACAGTGCCGCGGAGGCCCCGCGGCCGGTCAGTGGTGGGCGGACTACGCGCTGGGCCTGGCCCGCAACTCCAAGCCCCAGTAGGTCGCCCGGACGCCGCGGGCAGCCCTTCGGTACGTCACTTCACCTGCACCCACTTCGCCTCGGACGGCGTCCCGTCCGCGTCCGACACGAACAGCATGTACCAGCCGGGCGGCACCAGCGTCCGGTCCTTCGGTACGGCCACGGTCACCGAGTCCTTCGACCTGGTGAGCTCCAGCGCGATGGACCGCTGCTCGACGTCCGTGGTGTGCGTGACCGCGCTGGGCCGCATCAGCCGGGCGTTCACGACCTTCTCCGGGTGCCGGGTCGCGAAGGTGGCGCGGCCCTCGCCGTCCACCTCCTGCGGTCCGTCGCCGAGGACGGGGCGGCCCTTGCCGTTCTTGTGCAGGGCGGGCGGGGTGAAGATCTCCATGCGCTGCTCGAAGTGGCCGAGCTTGGTGTTCTGCTGGTCGTCGAAGAGCGGGTCGGAGCCGAAGGTGGCGATCCGGCCGTCGGGCAGCAGAAGCGCCTCGGAGTGGTAGTTGCGGCCTACCTTCGGCGAGGCGGCCGTGCGGAACGAGTTGGACTTCGGGTCGTAGAACTGCGCCTTGTGGATGTTGCTGGCGCCGCGCCCTCGGTAGTCCTTGGCGCCGTTGGACGTGAACACCGAGTCGTCCGGCATGATCACGCTGTTCAGATAGCGGGTGCCCTGCGGCAGGTCGGGGCCGTCCTTGAAGGCGGGGTTCTCCTTCTTGAGGTCGACGACGGCCGTGCGCGAGGTCGACTTCTTGGACTCGCCGACCCCTCCGCCGCCGAGGATCATCACCTTCTGGTCCTGGGCGGGCGGCAGCAGGAGCGAGGTCGACGTCTCCGTCTCGTCCGCGTCGCTCAGTCCGGGCACCTTCTGGAACTTGTTGGTCTTCAGGTCCCACAGGCCCGCGTCGCGGCCGAGTTCGGCGGGCCCGTAACCGGCGTTCGAGGCGGGGTAGAAGAGCTTGCCGCCCTTGGTGAGGAAGAGGGCCGGGTAGGTGGGGAAGTAGCGGTGGGGTCCCGGGGTCCACTTCTTCGTCCTCGGGTCGTAGATCTCGTTGTCACCGGGGTCGATCACGCCGACGTCGTCGAGCCCGGAGACCGCGAGCACCTTCCCGTCCTGGAGTCCGACGAGCGTCGGGTACCAGCGGGCCTTGTCCATCGGCTCGACGGGCACGTACTTCTCCGCCGTCGGGTCGAACTCGTAGGCGGCCTTGATCCCCTGGAAGTCCTGCTTCTCCATGGTGATCTTCTCGGAGAGGCCGTACGTGTTGTCGGCGTCCTTGCCCTTGAGGCCGAGGATCTCGTACTGGGCGCGCTTGTCCGTGACCGGCGCCGGGCCGTCCTCGGTGGCCTCGACGAAGACCCGGGCCTCGCTCGCCTTGACCTTCGTCTTCCAGGGCTGCATGACGCCGGCCCTGTTGTAGGTGATCTCCTGGGTGCGCTTGGCCTTGGGGACGGTGACGTCGAAACGGCTGATGTACTCGACGCCGGACGGCGAGCGGAAACGGGTGCCCTTCTTGAGGGCGATCGTCTTGTCCGGGTTCTCGTTCTTCACCCGCATACCGCCCCCGGCCCGCTCGACCTCCCCGTCGAGCAGTTCGTAGCGGGCCGTGCCGCCGGCCACCAGCATGCGGCCGCTGGGCAGTTGGGCGTGTCCGGCGCAGAAGAAGTCGGCCGGTGTGGCGATCTTCTTGAAGGTGTCGGCCTTCGGGTCCCACAGGATCGTGTCGAAGGACCCCTTGTCGAACTTCTTCTGCTCGTTGCCGGAGCCCGCGACGATCAGCACCTTGCCGGTGTGCAGGAGCGCCGCGTGGATGGCGTTGGTGCGGAACTCCTCCGGGATGTCGAGCTGCTTCCACGAGCCGTACTTCGCCTGGTAGCCGGGCTGGGCGATCTTGTACTCGTAGTACTGCTCCGAGGCGAAACCGATGGCGGCCGGCGCGTTGAGTCCGGCGAGCAGCGCGACGCCGCCGACACCGAGCAGCCGCTTCTGGGTCTTCTTCGAGAGCGTCGTCTTCAGCGACCCGCTCTTCACGGACGCCTTCTTCAAGGGCCGGTGGGCCATGGCCTAGCTACCTCCTGTCGTACTGCTGGAGACCGTTCCGGCGGCGGCGCTGCCCGCGAGGGCCGGGGCGGGCTCGGCCGCTTCGCCGATCCGGACGGAGGGCACGAGGCGGCTCTCCGCCCTGCGGGCCCTGGCCCGGGCCACGGTCCACACCGCCACCGGGGAGAGGGAGATGGCCAGCGCGAGGACCGCCCAGGTGCGCATGGCCGCGTGGGTGTGGTCGAGCACGAACGACGCGACCAGGGACGACGTCAGGACCGCCGCCCAGAACAGATGGATACGGAAGGTCGCGACGCGGTCGGGGCTGGTGTCGCCGCCCTTGGGGGTGATGACGAACCGGCTGGGACGGCGGATCAGGGCCGCGCCCAGGGACTTCAGGTAGATGGGCGCGGAGAGGGCCGACATCGCCATGCCCGCCAGACCGCCCGAGCCCTCCGGTTCGTGCGGGGAGACGTTGTGCCGCCGGTTCCACAGATACAGCCCGACCTGGAGTGCGGCGGCGTCGCTGTAGAGCATCAGCCACATGGAGGCCGAGACCTGCGTACCGGACGCCCCGAAGCACAGGAACAGGACGCAGCTGAGGATGCCCAGCAGCCAGTTGACGGCCGTCATCGGGTAGTAGACGAGCATCAGCGTGTACGAGAAGAGCCGTCCCGGCGGCATCGTGAAAGGTGCCTTCCAGTACTGCTTGAACAGCGTCTCGTAGGTGCCGCGCGACCAGCGCATCTGCTGGGTGAAGAAGTCGGTCCAGGACGCGGGGCCCTCACCGACGGCCAGCACGTCAGGGGTGTAGACGGACTGCCAGTGGTGACCGGTCCTCGGGTTCTTGTGCCGGTGCATCTCGAAACCGGTGGCCATGTCCTCGGTGATCGAGTCGTACAGGCCGCCGACCTGCTTGACGGCCGCGATCCGTACGACGTTGTTGGTGCCGACGAACATGGGCGCGCGGTAGCGGTTGCCGGCGCGCTGGATCAGGGCGTGGAAGAGGAACTGCTGGGACTCGGCCGCCTTGGTGACGGGGGTGGTGTAGTTGCCGTACACCTGCGGGCCGACGACGAAGGCGACGTCCGGGTCGCGGAAGTAGCCCATCATCCGTTCCAGGAACTCCGGGAGCGGGACGTGGTCCGTGTCGACGGAGGCGAAGAAGTCGTACTCGCCGCCGTGCATCGCGATCCACGCGTTGTAGTTGCCGTGCTTGGTACGGGTCTTGTGGACGCCCTTGGCCCTGTTCCACTCCGGGACACCGTGCCGGGTGAAGTGCCGGACGCCCAACTCCTCGCAGAGCGCCTTGGCCTGCCCGTCGTCCCCCTCGTCCAGGAGCCAGACGTCGACCGGGCCCGTGTGGGTGACCCTGACGGCCCCTTCGAGGGTGGCGCGGACCATCGAGAGCGGTTCCTTGCCAGGGACGAACGTGGTCAGGAAGGCGACCCGGGTGCCCTTCGCGGGGGTGACGGGGACGGGGTCCCTGGCCACCATCGTCGCGTGCGCGATCGACACGACGTTGACGACCATGAAGAGCTCGATCAGGCCGATCGCCACGAGCATCGTGATGTCGAGGCCGACCAGCCAGCGGGCTCCGCCCTCGCGCTCCACCCAGTGGGTGGGCCACACGAGATAGACCAGCAGGAGTCCTGTGAGCACCGGGGCGAGCGTCATGAGCAGGACGGCTCGTATTCGGTGCGGCTCGCTCGACAGGAGCTTGGTGTACTGCACCCGGTAGGCCGAGCCGGACGGCTCCGTGAGCGGTCCGGCCAACCTGCTGTGGGTGTCGTAGTCGTAGCCCTCCGGCCGCACAGCGCCCTCCAGTGCCCAGTGATCGAACAAGCCGATACCCACACAAAAGTGGCATTACGTCGGCGTGTCGAACGGAGGGGGTCCAGGTGGGTGTTGCCTCCGACGGTTGGGCGGGGGGCTGCGTCGTCGGGTACGGGTCGCCTACGGCTGGCCACGCAGTTCCCCGCGCCCCTGAAAACCACCGGGCGCGACCCCGGCGGGCACCATGCGCGCCGTTCCCCGCGCCCCTAAAGACGGTGGTCGGGTGCGGGTCGTACGTGGCTGAGCGCGCCGTTCCCCGCGCCCCTAAAAGCGGTGGTCGGGTGCGGGTCGTACGTGGCTGAGCGCGCCGTTCCCCGCGCCCCTAAAAGCGGTGGTCGGGTGCGGGTCGTACGTGGCTGGCCGCGCAGTTCCTCGCGCCCCTGAAAGATTGGGCCGGCGCCGGCGCCCTGCTTTTAGGGGGCGCGGGGAACTGCGCGAACGGCCCCCACCGGGGCCGCACCCGGGACTGAACCCGCGGAGCCACGCACCTCTCAGGGGCGCGGGGAACTGCGCGGGCAACCCCCACCGGGCCGCAGCCGGTAGTGGATCCGCGGCGCCGCGCACCAGCGCCGCCGGGATCACAACAGCCGTGTCACTTCGACAAGTGGTGTTCCACCGTGGAGACCTTGGACGTGAGTCCATCCGTCACGCCCGGCCGGATGTCCGCCTTCAGGACCAGCGACACCCGAGGCGCCCGCGCCTCAACCGCGGCGACCGCCCGCCGGACGACGTCCATCACCTCGTCCCACTCCCCTTCCAGCGACGTGAACATCGCGTCCGTCCGGTTCGGCAGCCCCGACTCACGAACGACCCGCACCGCGTCCGCCACGTACTCCCCCACGTCCTCCCCGACCCCGAGCGGCGTCACGGAAAAGGCGACGATCATGCGCCCACGATCCCCTCGTTGCGCGCGCGGGACTTGATGACCGCGGCCTCGGCCTCGCCCTTGAGCTTGCGCTCGGCGAAGAAGCCGCCCGTCGGCAGCACGGACAGCACGAAGTAGAGTGCCGCGGTCTTCAGCCCCCACTTCGCCCGGTTCCACGCGTCGGCCCAGAAGATCACGTACAGCACGAAGAGGACGCCGTGGATCATGCCCATCACCGGCACCGCGTTGAAGTCCGTGGTCCGCTTCAGCACAGAGCAGACGAGCAGCAGCAGGAACGAGACGGCTTCCGGGCCGGAGACCAGACGGAGGCGGCGGAGGGCGGAGGCGGTCTTGATGTCCACGGGTCACCTTCGATGTTTGTGAATGAGAGCACAAGCGCCCGCCCATTGTGGCATTGGAGTGCCGGCGGACCGCCTCAGGGGTCCCGGGACGAGGCCCCTAGGGGGACGGTCCGGGTCGTTCTCCACCCGTGGGACCTGTCGGCGGAGACTTCCCGCCCGCTACCTTCACTTCGTGGCGATGTTCCGACTACAAGGCAGCAAGGTGCTGGCCGTCGACATGACCGGCGACGCCGTGAAGGCGAAGAACGGCTCCATGGTCGCGTACGACGGTCAGATGGCCTTCAAGAAACTCAGCGGCGGCGGCGAAGGCATCCGCGGCATGGTGACGCGCCGGATCACCGGCGAGCAGATGACCCTCATGGAGGTGAAGGGCCAGGGCACGTGCTGGTTCGCCGACCGGGCCAGCGAGATCAACCTGGTGAGCCTCCAGGGCGACAAACTCTTCGTCGAGTCGAGCAATCTCCTGGCGACCGACTCGGGCCTGCGTACGGGCACGTCCTTCACAGGACTGCGGGGCGCCTCGCAGGGCAACGGGCTCTTCACGACGACGATCGAGGGCCACGGCCAGGCGGCGATCATGTCCGACGGCCCGGCGGTGGTGCTGCGGGTCAGTTCGCAGTACCCACTGACCGTCGACCCGGGCGCGTACATCGCCCATCAGGGCAATCTGCGGCAGTCGTTCCAGTCCGGCGTGACGTTCCGCACGTTCATGGGCGAGGGCGGCGGCGAGGCCTTCCAGATCCGCTTCGAGGGTGACGGCGTCGTCTACGTCCAGCCCAGTGAGCGCAACTCGATCGCGGGAGACGTGTGACATGCCCTTCCGTGAGATCAACTCGAAGATGATCGAGGCCACCGTCGCACCGGGCCAGAAGCTGTACAGCCAGCGCGGCGCGATGCTCGCCTACAAGGGCGAGGTCTCCTTCACCCCGAACCTGCAGAGCGGCCAGGGCGGCGTGATGTCGATGATCGGCCGCCGGGCGGCCGGTGAGGCGGCGCCGCTGATGACCGTGGAGGGCTCCGGCACGGTCCTGTTCGGGCACGGCGGCCACCACATCCAGGTGATCACCCTCGAAGGCGACACCCTGTACGTGGAGGCGGACCGACTGCTGGCCTTCGACGGCACCCTCCAGCAGGGCACGATGTTCATGGGCTCGCAGGGCGGCGTCATGGGCATGGTGCGCGGCCAGGTGACGGGGCAGGGCCTGTTCACCACGACCCTCAAGGGCCACGGGTCGGTGGCCGTCATGGCGCACGGCGGGGTCATCGAGGTCCCCATCACCCCGCAGCGCCCGGTGCACGTCGACCCGCAGGCGTACGTCGCCCATCACGGGGACGTCCGCAACAAACTGTCCAGCGCGCTCGGTCTGCGCGATCTGATCGGCCGCGGTTCGGGCGAGGCCTTCCAGCTGGAGCTGAGCGGCAGTGGCGCGGTGTACGTGCAGGCGTCGGAGGAGAAGCTGTGACCACCTACCCGGGCACGGGCCCCGTGATCCACGACCCGGCGACCCTGCCGGTCGACGACAACGTGAACGCGTACACCTTCTGCGTGGAGCTCAAGGGGAGCGAGTGGTTCCTGCAGAAGGGCAAGATGATCGCCTACTACGGCTCGATGGAGTTCAACGGCATCGGGCACGGCCGCCTCGACCGCCTCGTGCGAACGTCTTTTCATTCGCCGTTGCACGCGAGCGACTGGGTGGTGGCGTCCGGCTCGGGCAAGATGCTGCTCGCCGACCGGGCCTTCGATGTGAATTCCTTCGACCTGGAGGAGGGCAACCTGACCATTCGCTCGGGCAACCTCCTCGCTTTTCAGCCAAGTCTCGCGCTGAAGCAGTCGATCGTGCCGGGCTTCCTGACGCTCATCGGAACGGGCAAGTTCGTCGCCGCCTCGAACGGCCCGGTGGTGTTCATGGAACCCCCGATCCGGGTCGACCCGCAGGCCCTCGTCGGCTGGGCCGACTGCCCCTCGCCCTGCCATCACTACGACCACGGGTACATGACGGGCCTGATGGGCGGTCTACGTGCGATGACGGGCATCGGCGGGGCCTCCGGCGAGGAGCACCAGTTCGAGTTCGTGGGGGCCGGCACGGTGCTGCTGCAGTCCAGCGAGGCCCTGATGGCGGAGCAGGCCGCGGGGGCGCTGCCGAACGAGCCGGGAGTGCCCGGCGGCGGCGGGGGGCCAGGTCACCAGGGACAGCCGGGCGGCGCACCGCGTCTTCCCGGACAGCTGGGGGACCTCCAGCGTCGCTTCGGGCTGTGAGCGGTAGTCTGCAGAGTGTGACGTCGAACGTGTGCACGTCGTCACACCACCCTCACTAGTTCGCCTTTCAACCTTTTAGGTAGACTTGATTCATGGAGACCGAGACGGCCACCCGCTGGCTGACCGATGCGGAGCAGTGCGCATGGCGCACCCACCTGGAGGTCAACAGGCTGTTGACGTACCAGCTCGAAAGGGACCTCCAGCCGTTCGGCCTGACGATGAACGACTACGAGATCCTGGTGAACCTCTCGGAGTCCGAGGGCGTACGGATGCGGATGAGCGACCTCGCGTCCGCCACCCTCCAGTCCAAGAGCCGCCTCTCGCACCAGATCACCCGCATGGAGAACGCGGATCTGGTCCGGCGCGAGAACTGCGAGTCCGACCGCCGCGGCCTGTTCGCGGTGCTCACCGACCACGGCCTGGAGACGATGCGGAAGGTCGCACCCCATCACGTGGGTTCCGTACGCCGCCACTTCATCGACCTCCTCTCGCCGGAGGCCCTGGAAGAACTCCACAAATCCCTGACCCCCATCGCAGAACACCTGAGAAGCCAACGAGGCCGCCCGTAACGGGCCGCCCCGCCAAGGGGCACCCGACAGGGGCGCGGGGAACGGCGCAGTCTTTTTGCTTTCAGGGGCGCGGGGAACGGCGCAATCCTTTGCCCTCAAGGGGCGCGGGGAACGGCGCGACCAGCCCCCACCGGCCCGCAGGCTGATCACCGGCCTCCGGCAGGCCGCTCAGGCCACGGCAGCCGGAGCTCGAACAGAGCTCCGCCTGCCGCAGCCTCCCGCACAGTGAGCGCGCCACCGTGCCGCACAGCCACATCCCGAGCGATGGCAAGCCCCAGCCCGGCCCCACCGTCATCCCGGGCACGGGCCTCGTCGAGCCGCACGAACCGCTCGAAGACCCGCTCACGCTCACCCGCAGGCACCCCCTCCCCGTCGTCGGCGACCTCAAGAAGCACCCACTCCCCCACCCGCCGCACGCTCACGGAGACCGACGACCGGGTGTGCCGCTGGGCGTTGTCCAGCAGATTGCCGAGCACCCGCGCCAGCTGCCCGCGGGACCCGCTCACCTCCAGGGAGTCCGCGGTGTCCGCGGCCACGGACACCGCGACCCGGTCACCGGTCCGCTGTCCGGCCTCCGCCCGGACGAGAGCGACCAGATCGAACCGCGCGTCCGCAGGCCGTTCCCCCGCGTCCAGCCGGGCGAGCAGCAGCAGGTCGGCGGCGAGCCGCTGCAGCCGTACGGTGTCCTCGACGGCCCCTCCCACGTCGAGCAGTTCCGGGTGCGCGGCGCCCACTTCGAGCTGGGTGCGCAGTGAGGCGATGGGGCTGCGCAGTTCGTGCGAGGCGTCGGCGACGAACCGGCGCTGCCGTTCCACGGACTGTTCCAGGGCGGCGAGCGTCTCGTTGGTCGTCCGGGCGAGCCGGGCGACCTCGTCGTGCGTGTCCGGCACGGGAACCCGCCGGGTGAGGTCCTCGGACGCGGTGATCGCGGCCATCTCGCCGCGGATGTCCTCGACGGGGCGCAGCGCCCGCCGGGTGACCAGCCAGGTCACCAGGGCCACCACGGCCAGCAGCAGCGGGAAGCCGATGAGCATGACGGTCAGCGCCGTGCTCACGGCCTCCTGTTCGGCGGTCAGCGGCGCGCCGGCGTGGACGGTGAGCGTGCCCTTGCCGTCCACCTCGACCGGCACGGCGGCGAAGCGGTAGTCCGCCGTGTCGCCGTCGATGGTGGCGGAGCCGTCGCTGAAGGAGGCCTCGCCGAGTTCGCCGGCCTCGTGCGGGTCGTCGTCGCTGCCGCCGTCGCCGTCATCGTCGTCGTCACCGCCGCTGACGGCCCCGGGGGCCTGCGGTGTGACCCGGTCGACGCCCGTGCCGCTGATGCGCTCCAGGTCCTCGGTGACGGCGACGAGCCTCCCCGTCGCGTCCACGACCTGGACCGGCTGGTCGTCGCTGTCCAGCGAGAGGTCGCCGTAGGACTGCCCGGACGCGATGTCGGTGGCGACCTTCTGGGCGGCGCGTTCCGCCTCCGTACCGGCCTGTTCGCTCAGATTGGTCCACAGCGACAGCAGGACGGCGGCGCCGGCCGCGGCGAGCGCGACGGCCACCACGACGCTCGCGGCGAGGGTGGCCCTGGCCCGTACGGACCCGAGGACGCGTCTCATCTCGACTCCAGGCGGTAACCGGCACCGCGTACGGTCCGGATCAGCGCGGCCCCCAGCTTGCGGCGCAGCGTGCTGATGTAGACCTCGACGATGTTCGGGTCGCCGTCGTACGCGAAGTCCCAGACGTGTTCGAGGATCTCCGCCTTGGACACCACCTCGCCCGCCCGCACGACGAGTTGTTCGAGGACCGAGAACTCCTTGGTGGTGAGGGCGATCTCGTCCTCACCGAGGTGGACGCGCCGGGCGGCGGTGTCGACCTTGAGGTCACCGAGCACATGCACGGGCGACGCCCCGCCCGAGGGCCCGCGCCGGCGCAGCAGCGCCTTCACCCGGGCGACCAGGACGACGTACGAGAACGGCTTGGTGAGGTAGTCGTCGGCGCCCGTGTCCAGGCCTTCCGCCTCGTCGTACTCGCCGTCCTTGGCGGTGAGCATCAGGATCGGCACGTCGTGCCCGGCGGAGCGCAGGGCGCCGCACACCCGGTAGCCGTTCATGCCGGGCAGCATGATGTCGAGGATGACGAGGTCGTACGAGCCCTCGCCCGCCATGTGCAGCCCCTCCAGGCCGTCGTGGACCACGTCGACGGCGTACCCCTCGGCCGTCAGGCCCTTGGCGAGCGACAGGGCGAGCCGCTTCTCATCCTCCACGATCAACAGGCGCATGCGTAAAGAGTCGCAAACCGAACCTGAAGAAGCCTTCAGGGTGCTTCAGGTTCGCTTCAGCGTCGGTCGGCCAGATTGGGACACGTCGAAACGCACCAGACCAGTCGATCCCGGAGGAATCCCCATGAAGCGCAACATCGTCATCGCCACCGTCGCCGTCGCCGCTCTCGTCGGAGGCGGTACGGCGACGGCCCTCGCCGTCACGGGTGACGGAGACGCGCCGGGCAAGCAGTCCAGCGTGCGGGCCGCGGACGACGACCGCAACGACCGGGACGACCGGGACGACTCCGCCGACGACGACCGGGACGGCCGTGACGACGACAAGGCCGACCGGGCCGACGACGCCGCCGACGCGAAGGCGGCGAAGGTCTCGGCGGCCGACGCGATCACGGCGGCGCTCAAGAGCGTGCAGGGTACGGCTGTCTCGGCCGAGCTGGACGACGAAGGCAGCAGCCTGGTGTGGGACGTGGACGTGCTGTCCTCGGGCGGCGCCTGGCACAGCGTCCGGATCGACCCGGGCACGGGCACGGTGCTCGGGTCGCACACCGAGCAGGAGGACGCCGACGACACGGCGGAGGCGCGGGCCGCGCTGAAGGGGTCGTCCGTCACCGCCGTGGAGGCCGCGCGGGCCGCTGCCGCGAAGGGGACGGTCACGTCCGTCGAGCTCGACGACGACTCCCGTACGTCCGCGTGGGACGTGGAGACGACCGCCTCGAACGGCGCCGAGAAGGACTGGAAGGTCGACCTGAAGTCCGCGGCGGTCACCGCGGACACGTCGTCGGACGACAACTCGGACGACGACGGCTCCGACGACTGACGGGCGGCTGCCCCGGCGGGCCTTTCCTCGCCCCCGCCGCCCCTACCCGTTCCCGTCCACGCATGGGGGCTGCGCCCCCTCGCCCCCCTTTGTCCTCAAACGCCGGACGGGCTGGATTTCCAGCCCGTCCGGCGTTTGAGGACACACTGACGGGAAGGGTAGGGGCGGCGGGGGCGAGGAAAGGCAGTTCAGGGGCCCGTCAGGTCCTGGATCAGGGAGTCCGCCGCCCGGTACGGGTCCAGGTCTCCCGAGACGATCCGGGCCGCGAGCGCGCCGAGACGGCGGTCTCCGTGCAGGGAACCGATCCGCTCCCGCAGCGCCGTGACCGCGATCGCCTCGACCTCCCGGGACGCGCGGGCGAGCCGCCGCGCAGCGAGCTCCCCCCGTTCGTCCATCCACGCCCGGTGTTTCTCCAGCGCCTCGACGACCTCGTCGATGCCCTCCCCGCGCGAGGCCACCGTCTTGACGATGGGCGGCCGCCAGTCCCCCGGGCCCCGGGACTCGCCGAGCCCGAGCATGTGGTTCAGCTCACGTGCCGTCGCGTCGGCCCCGTCCCGGTCGGCCTTGTTGACCACGTACACGTCGCCGATCTCCAGGATTCCGGCCTTGGCCGCCTGGATGCCGTCCCCCATGCCGGGGGCGAGGAGCACCACGCTCGTGTCCGCCTGTGAGGCGATCTCCACCTCGGACTGGCCGACGCCGACGGTCTCGACGAGGACGACGTCGCAGCCGGCCGCGTCGAGCACCCGGACGGCCTGGGGCGCGGCCCGGGCGAGCCCGCCGAGGTGCCCGCGGGTGGCCATGGAGCGGATGTAGACGCCGGGGTCCGAGGCGTGGTCGGACATCCGGACGCGGTCGCCGAGCAGCGCCCCGCCGGAGAACGGCGACGAGGGGTCGACGGCGAGGACGCCGACCCGCTTGCCCTGCCGCCGGTAGGCGGACACGAGCGCCGATGTGGACGTCGACTTGCCGACGCCCGGTGATCCGGTGAGGCCGACGACGTACGCGTTGCCCGCGAGCGGGGCCAGCGCGGCCATCACCTCGCGCAGTTGCGGGGACGCCCCCTCGACCAGGGAGATCAGCCTGGCCACGGCCCTCGGCCGGCCTTCCCTGGCCGCGGCCACCAGCGAGGGGACGTCCTGCATCACAACTCCGTTCGGTAGATCGGCCGGCCCGCGGTGCGGGTCAGGCGCCGGGGACCCGCACGATCAGCGCGTCGCCCTGGCCGCCGCCGCCGCACAGCGCCGCCGCGCCCACGCCGCCGCCTCGCCGCTTCAGTTCGAGGGCGAGGTGCAGGACGAGCCGGGCGCCGGACATGCCGATCGGGTGGCCCAGTGCGATGGCGCCGCCGTTGACGTTCACCTTTTCCGTGGACACGCCGAGATCCTTCATTGACTGGACCGCGACGGCGGCGAAGGCCTCGTTGATCTCGATCAGGTCAAGATCCTCGACGCCGATGCCCTCCTTCTTGAGGGCGTGCTGGATGGCGTTCGACGGCTGCGACTGCAAAGAGTTGTCGGGTCCCGCGACGTTTCCGTGGGCGCCGATCTCCGCGATCCAGTCGAGGCCGAGCGCCTCGGCCCTGGCCTTGCTCATGACGACGACGGCGGCGGCGCCGTCGGAGATCTGCGAGGCGGAGCCCGCCGTGATCGTGCCGTCCTTGGTGAAGGCGGGGCGCAGCCGGCCGAGCGACTCGGGGGTCGTCTCGCCGCGGATGCCCTCGTCCTGGCTGAAGACGACGGGCTCGCCCTTGCGCTGCGGGATCTCGACGGGGGTGATCTCCGCCTCGAAGGTGCCGTTCTTCTGCGCGGCGGCGGCCCGCTGGTGGGACAGGGCGGCGATCTCGTCCTGCTCGGGCCGCAGGATGCCCAGGCGGGTGTTGTGCTTCTCCGTCGACTCGCCCATGGCGATGTTCTCGAAGGCGTCGGTCAGCCCGTCGTGCGCCATCGCGTCGAGCATCTCGATCGCGCCGTACTTGTAGCCCTCACGGGACTTCGGCAGCAGGTGAGGGGCGTTGGTCATCGACTCCTGGCCGCCCGCGACCACGATGTCGAACTCACCGGCGCGGATCAGCTGGTCGGCGAGCGCGATGGCGTCGAGGCCCGACAGACAGACCTTGTTGATCGTGAGCGCCGGGACGCTCATCGGGATGCCCGCCTTGACGGCGGCCTGGCGTGCCGGGATCTGCCCTGCCCCGGCCTGGAGCACCTGGCCCATGATCACGTACTGCACCTGGTCGCCGCCGATGCCCGCACGGTCGAGGGCGGCCTTGATCGCGAATCCACCGAGGTCGGCTCCCGAGAAGGACTTCAGGGAGCCGAGCAGCCGTCCCATCGGGGTGCGTGCACCCGCAACGATGACGGAGGTGGTGTTGTTCGTTCCAGACATGAGGAGCGATCCCCTTCCAGCTTGCACAGCCGAGGAGTGAACGAGGGTTTACTCAAGAAGGTACTGAGCGGTAGGCCAGCCGTCATCCGGCCCGTGGTGTGATCGCGCGCACGTTGCGTAACCGCCCTCGGAGCGCTGCACTGACAGCATGCTGACGCGAATCGACCACATCGGGATCGCCTGTTTCGACCTCGACGCGACCGTCGAGTTCTACCGGGCCACGTACGGCTTCGAGGTGTACCACTCCGAGGTCAACGAGGAGCAGGGCGTGCGCGAGGCCATGCTCAAGATCAATGAGACGTCCGACGGAGGCGCCTCCTACCTGCAGCTCCTGGAACCCACCCGCGAGGACTCCGCGGTCGGAAAGTGGCTGGCCAAGAACGGTGAGGGCGTACATCACATCGCCTTCGGCACGGCGGACGTGGACGCGGACGCGGCCGGCATCCGGGGCAAGGGCGTACGCGTGCTGTACGACGAGCCGCGCAGGGGTTCGATGGGGTCCAGGATCACCTTTCTGCACCCGAAGGATTGCCATGGCGTCCTGACAGAACTGGTCACTTCGGCGCCAGTTGAGTCACCTGAGCACTGACCTCCGTATATCTGGGCCGGTAGGGTTGGGCACGGCCGTCGCCTCTTCGGGGCGGTCCGGGTCCTCATCGTCAGGATCCGAGGGCCGGGGTCCAGGTTTCGGGGGACGAGCGTCGGGGGAGCAGCCCTTGCTCCGCCGTTGATCTGACACCATTCCCCGGGGGCCCTGTCCGGCGGATGGACGGTGCTCGTTTGGAGAGACTTGCGACCAGGGGACGGATGGGACCGCGCAGTGCGGGGCTACGAACGCCAGGAGCGAGAGCCGGCGGCTGACGTCGACCACCTCTCTCGGTTCGAGGCCGAGATGGAACGGCTGAAGACCGAGCGGGAGAAGGCCGTCCAGCACGCCGAGGACCTCGGCTATCAGGTCGAGGTGCTGCGCGCCAAGCTGCATGAGGCGCGCCGCAGTCTGGCGACCCGGCCTGCCTACGACAGTGCCGACATCGGCTATCAGGCCGAGCAGATGCTCCGTAATGCCCAGGTTCAGGCCGATCAGCTGCGCCAGGACGCCGAGCGGGAGCTGAGCCAGGCCCGCGCGCAGACGCAGCGGATCCTGCAGGAGCACGCGGAGCAGGCCGCCCGTCTCCAGGCGGAGCTGCATCAGGAGGCGGTCACCCGCCGCCAGCAGCTCGACCAGGAGCTGGCCGAGCGCCGCCAGAGCGTCGAGTCGCACGTCAACGAGAACGTGGCGTGGGCCGAGCAGCTGCGGGCCCGCAGCGAGCAGCAGGCCCGCCGGCTGGCCGACGAGTCGCGCGGCGAGGCCGAGCAGGCCCTGGCCGCCGCCCGCGCGGAGGCCGAGCGGGTCGCGGGAGAGGCCCGTCAGCGGCTGCAGAGCGACGCCGAGCGGGCGCGTGCGGAGGCCGAGGCGCTGCTGCGCCGGGCCCGCACCGACGCGGAGCGGCTGCTGAACGCGGCTTCGACGCAGGCCCAGGAGGCCACCGACCACGCCGAGCAGCTGCGCAGCTCGACCGCGTCCGACTCGGACAACGCCCGCCGGCAGGCCGGCGAGCTGAGCCGCGCCGCCGAGCAGCGCATCAACGAGGCCGAGACGGCCCTGCGCGAGGCGCGGGCCGAGGCGGAGAAGGTCCTCGCCGAGTCCAAGGAGGCCGCGGCCAAGGCGCTCTCCGGCGCGGAGTCGGCGAACGAGCAGCGCACGCGTACGGCCAAGGAGCAGGTCGCCCGGCTGGTCGGCGAGGCGATCAAGGAGGCCGAGGCCACCAAGGCCGAGGCCGAGCAGGTCGTCGCCGACGCCCGTGCCAAGGCCGAGAAGATCACCGCGGAGGCCGAGGAGAACGCCCGCAGTCTCACCGCCGAGGAGACCGCGTCCCAGCTCGCCAAGGCGGCCCGTACCGCCGAGGACGTGCTGAACAAGGCGTCCGAGGAAGCCAAGACGACCACCAAGGCCGCCTCCGAGGAGGCCGAGCGGATCCGCGCCGAGGCCGAGGCCGAGGCGGACCGGCTGCGCGCCGAGGCGCACGACATCGCCGAGCAGCTCAAGGGCACGGCGAAGGACGACACCAAGGAGTACCGCGCCAAGACGGTCGAGCTGCAGGAGGAGGCGCGCAGGCTGCGCGGCGACGCCGAGCAGCTGCGCGCGGACGCCAACGAAGAGGGCGAGCGGATCCGCTCCGAGGCCCGGCGCGAGGCCGTCCAGCAGATCGAGGAGGCGGCCAGGACCGCCGAGGAGCTGCTGTCCAAGGCGAAGGCCGACGCTGACGAGCTGCGGTCGAACGCCACGACGGAGAGCCAGCGGGTCCGCACCGAGGCCATCGAGCGCGCGACGACGCTGCGCCGGCAGGCCGAGGAGACCCTGGAGCGCACCCGTGCGGAGGCCGAGCGGCACCGCACGGAGGCCGTCGAGCAGTCCGACGAGATCAAGGCCGAGGCCGAGCGGGCCGCAGGCGAACTGCACGAGGAGACCGAGCGGGCCATAGCGGCCCGGCAGGCCGAGGCGGCCGAAGGCCTGACCCGGCTGCACACGGAGGCCGAGGAGCGCCTCGCCTCCGCCGAGCAGGCGCTCACCGACGCCCGGGAGCAGTCCGAGCGGATCCGGCGCGAGGCCTCCGAGGAGATCGACCGGCTGCGCGCCGAGGCCGCCGAGCGGATCCGTACGCTCCAGGCGCAGGCCGAGACGGAGGCCGAGCGGCTGCGCACGGAGGCCGCCTCGGACGCGTCCGCGTCCCGTGCCGAGGGCGAGGCCATCGCCGTCCGGCTGCGTTCGGACGCCGCGGTGGAGGCCGAGCGGCTCAAGACGGAGGCACAGGACACCGCCGACCGCGTACGGGCCGAGGCACAGGCCGCCGCCGAGCGGCTGGCCACCGAGGCCGCCGAGGCGCTGTCCGCGGCCCAGGAGGAGGCGGCCAGGCGCCGCCGCGAGGCCGAGGAACTGCTCGGCGCCGCACGCCAGGAGGCCGACCAAGAGCGCGAGCGGGCCCGCGAGCAGAGCGAGGAGCTGCTGGCCTCGGCGCGCAACCGCGTGGAGGAGGCCCAGACCGAGGCCGTACGACTGGTCGAGGAGGCGGACCGCCGGGCGACCGAGATGGTGTCGGCCGCCGAGCAGACCGCGCAGCAGGTGCGCGACGCCGTGGCCGGGCTGCACGAGCAGGCCCAGGAGGAGATCTCGGGCCTGCGCAGCGCCGCCGAGCACGTCGCGGAGCGCATGCGCACGGAGGCCCAGCAGGAGTCCGACCGGGTCCGCGCCGACGCCCACGCGGAGCGGGAGCGGGCCGCCGAGGACGGCAACCGGGTCCGGCGCGAGGCCCAGGCCGAGTCGGAGGCCGCGAAGTCCCTCGCAGAGCGCACGGTCTCGGAGGCGATCGCGGAGTCCGAGCGGCTGCGTTCGGACGCCTCGGAGTATGTGCAGCGGGCGCGCACGGAGGCGTCGGACGCCATCGCGTCGGCCGAGCAGGACGCCTCGCGTTCCCGGGCCGAGGCCAGGGACGACGCCAACCGCATCCGGTCGGACGCGGCGACGCAGGCGGACACCCTCATCACCGAGACGACGGCCGAGGTCGAGCGGCTCACCGCGGAGACCAACCAGGAGGCGGAGCGCGTCCGCGCCGAGTCCGTGGCGAAGGCCGAGAAGCTGATCTCGGACGCGACGGGCGACGCGGAGCGGCTGCGCGCCGAGGCGGCCGACACGGTCGGCTCCGCCCAGCAGCACTCCGAGCGGATCCGCACGGAGGCCCAGCGCTTCAAGGCCGAGGCCGCCCAGGAGGCCGACCGCCTCATGTCGAACGCCCGCGACGAGGCCGACGACACGCTGGACAAGGCGCGCCAGGAGGCCAACAAGCGGCGCTCCGAGGCGGCCGAGCAGGTCGACAAGCTGATCACGGAGACGACCGCCGAGGCCGACAAGCTCCTCTCGGAGTCGCAGCAGAGCGCGCACAAGACCACCGCGGACGCCGAGGCGCAGGCCGACACGATGGTGGGCGCCGCGCGCCACGAGGCGGAGCGGCTGCTGTCCGAGGCGACGGTCGAGGGCAACACCCGGGTGGAGCGGGCCAGGACGGACGCCGACGAGCTGCTGGTCGGCGCGCGCCGGGACGCGACGGCCATAAGGGAGCGGGCCGAGGAGCTGCGGGACCGGATCACCGGCGAGATCGAGGAACTGCACGACCGGGCCCGCCGGGAGTCCGCCGAGACGATGAAGGCGGCGGGCGATCGGTGCGACGCGCTGATCAGGGCCGCCGAGGACCAGCTGAAGGAGGCCGAGGCGAAGGCCAAGGACCTCGTGTCGGAGGCCGGTTCCGAGGCGAGCAAGGTCCGCATCGCCGCGGTGAAGAAGGCGGAGGGGCTCCTCAAGGAGGCCGAGCAGAAGAAGGCCGCGCTCATCGCGGAGGCCGAGGGCATCAGATCCGAGGCGGTCCGCGAGGCGCGGGCCGCGGTCGAGGAGGGCAAGCGCGAGCTGGAGGTGCTGGTCCGCCGTCGGCAGGACATCAATGCCGAGATCTCCCGTGTCCAGGACGTCCTGGAGGCGTTGGAATCCTTTGAGGCGCCGTCGAGTGGCAAGGACGGGGGCGTCAAGGCGGGCGCGGCGGCCGGTGCGACCCGTTCGGGTGGCAAGCCGTCCGAGGGCTAGCCAGATGGGCAACTTCCGTGCATGCCGGGGGGCTTCGGTGAAGCTCCCTGGCAAGCGTTCCGGCCGTTAGCCACCAAAAAGGGTGTCATTCTCCATATCAATCGGGCTACTGCTCGATGACACACCGTTTTGGCCCCTAGGATTCCACCTATCACCTCACCGGTCTCATTCGACAGGAACCCCATGAGCGACACTTCCCCCTACGGCTTCGAGCTTGTGCGGCGTGGGTACGACCGCGCTCAGGTGGACGAACGCATTTCGAAGCTCGTCTCCGACCGTGACAGCGCTCTGGCCCGTATCACTGCTCTCGAAAAGCGCATCGAGGAACTCCATCTCGAAACGCAGAACGCCCAGGCCCAGGTAAGCGACGCCGAGCCGTCGTACGCCGGCCTCGGCGCCCGCGTCGAGAAGATCCTCCGCCTCGCCGAGGAGGAGGCCAAGGACCTGCGCGAGGAGGCCCGTCGCGCGGCGGAGCAGCACCGTGAGCTCGCCGAATCGGCGGCCCAGCAGGTGCGCAACGACGCAGAATCGTTCGCTGCGGACCGCAAGTCCAAGGCGGAGGACGAAGGCGTCCGGATCGTCGAGAAGGCCAAGACGGACGCCTCGCAGCTCCGTCAGGAGGCGACGAAGGACGCCCAGTCGAAGCGCGAGGAGGCGGACGCCCTCTTCGAGGAGACCCGCGCGAAGGCCGCGCAGGCCGCCGCCGACTTCGAGACGAACCTCGCCAAGCGGCGTGAGCAGTCCGAGCGCGACCTGGCCTCGCGTCAGGCCAAGGCCGAGAAGCGTCTCGCGGAGATCGAGCACCGTGCGGAGCAGCTTCGGCTCGAGGCCGAGAAGCTGCGTACGGACGCCGAGCGTCGTGCCCGTCAGACCGTCGAGACGGCTCAGCGCCAGGCCGAGGACATCGTGGCCGACGCGAACGCGAAGGCCGACCGGATCCGGTCGGAGTCCGAGCGGGAGCTTGCGGCTCTTACGAACCGGCGTGACTCGATCAACGCGCAGCTCACGAATGTGCGCGAGATGCTGGCGACGCTCACCGGTGCGGCTGTTGCCGCCGCCGGGTCGCCCGCCGAGGACGAGCCGATCACTCGTGGGGTGCCGGCTCAGCAGTCGCGCTAGGCGCTGGCCCTGGCCCCGTACGGGTCGGGTTGAGGTTGTGGGGATCTGCGGGCCCGTTGTGGCTGGTCGCGCAGTTCCCCGCGCCCCTCACGGGGCGCCTGCGGAGCCCTCTGCCTTTAAGTGGCAGGGGGCTTTGTTGCGTTTTAGCGTGGGCGCATGATCGAGGTTGCGGGGCTGACCAAGCGGTACGGCGAGAAGATGGCTGTGAATCAGCTGACGTTCGACGTGCGGCCCGGGATCGTCACCGGGTTTCTCGGGCCGAACGGGGCCGGGAAGTCAACGACCATGCGGATGATGCTCGGGCTCGACCGGCCGACCGCGGGTGACGTGCGGATCGACGGGCAGCACTACGACCGGCTCAAGGACCCGCTGACGTACATCGGCGCCCTGCTCGACGCCAAGGCCATGCACGGTGGCCGCAGCGCCTTCAACCACCTGCTGTGCCTCGCGCAGAGCAACGGCATCCCGCGCAGCCGGGTGCACGAGGTCCTGGACACCGTCGGGCTCACCGCGGTGGCGAAGAAGAAGGCCAAGGGCTTCTCGCTCGGCATGGGCCAGCGGCTCGGCATCGCGGGCGCGCTGCTCGGCGACCCCCGGATCCTGATGTTCGACGAGCCGGTGAACGGGCTCGACCCCGAGGGCATCCACTGGATCCGGAACCTGATGAAGTCCCTGGCCTCCCAGGGCCGTACCGTCTTCGTCTCCTCGCACCTGATGAGCGAGATGGCGCTGACCGCCGACCATCTCGTCGTGATCGGCCAGGGCCGGCTGCTCGCCGACACGTCCATGGCCGACTTCATCCGGGAGAACTCCCGCTCGTACGTACGTATCCGGTCGCCCCAGCGTGAGCTGCTGCTCGACGTGCTGCACCGGGCCGGGGTCGTCGTCGTGGAAGCCGGCGTCGGAACGCTTGAGGTGGACGGGCACCGGCCCGAGGACATCGGTGAGCTGGCCGCGCGGAACCGGATCGTGCTGCACGAGCTGAGCCCCCAGCAGGCCTCGCTGGAGGAGGCGTTCATGCAGCTCACGGCGGAGTCGGTGGAGTACCACGCGCACACCGGCGCCCCGCTCGGCGCCCCTCCGCCGCCCCTCCCCGGCGAGCGGCCGGGACCGCCGACGCCCGGACCGCAGGTGCCGGGACCCCAGTGGGGCAACGACTGGAAGAAGGGCTGATTCCATGGCCGCGACCCAGGTCCTGAGGTCCGAGTGGACCAAGATCCGGTCGGTGGCGTCCACCCTGTGGACGCTGAGCCTCGCCGCCGTGGTGACCGTCGTGCTCGGTGTGCTGATCTCGCTGCTGTCGAAGAACGAGTTCGACAAGATGAGCGCGAAGGACCGGCTCTCCTTCGACCCCACCTACATCAGCTTCGCCGGGATGAGCCTCGGCCAGCTGGCGATGATCGTGTTCGGCGTGCTGGTGGTCTCCAACGAGTACAGCACCGGCATGATCCGCACCTCGCTCTCCGCCGTCCCGCGGCGCGGCACGTTCCTGTTCAGCAAGATGGCGGTGGCGACCGGACTCGCCTTCCTCGTGGGTCTCGTGACCAGTTTCGTCGCGTTCTTCCTCGGCCAGGCGATGCTCGGCTCGCACAAGGCGGCGATCGGCGACCCGGGTGTCCTGCGCGCGGTCATCGGCGGCGGCCTCTACATGACCCTCATCGCCGTCTTCTCGATGGGCGTCGCCACGATGCTCCGCAGCCCGATGCTGTCCCTGGGCATCCTGATGCCGTTCTTCTTCCTGATCTCCGCGATCCTCGGCAATGTCTCCGCGACCAAGAAGATCGGTCAGTTCCTGCCCGACCAGGCCGGCAGCAAGATCATGCAGGTGGTCACCCCGCTCGACGACGACGTACCGTACGGACCCTGGGGAGGGCTGGGCATCATGGTGCTGTGGGTCGTCGTCGCGGTGATCGGCGGTTACGCGCTGCTGAAGAGGCGGGACGCGTAGCGAGAGGTTTTTTACCCGCTCTTGAGGGGAACCGTCAGCGCCCCGATATCCTCCTAACCCTTACGGGGGCGTGTGCCCCGACGTCCTGAACCTTTCGATGGGTGCGGAGAATGATCGAGGCAGTCGGCCTGACGAAGCGCTACGGCGACAAGACGGCCGTGTACAACCTTTCCTTCCAGGTCAGGCCGGGCTCGGTCACCGGCTTCCTCGGCCCCAACGGGTCGGGCAAGTCCACGACCATGCGGATGATTCTCGGGCTGGACAACCCCAGCGCCGGGCAGGTGACGATCGGCGGCTACCCGTACCGCAGGCTGCCCAACGCCCCGCGCCAGGTGGGCGCGCTGCTCGACGCCAAGGCCGTGCACGGCGGCCGGCACGCCCGCAACCACCTGCTGTGCCTGGCGCAGCTGTCGGGCATCCCCGCCCGCCGGGTGGACGAGGTGCTCGGGGTCGTGGGCCTCCAGGACGTGGCGAAAAAGCGCTCCCAGGGCTTCTCCCTCGGCATGGGCCAGCGGCTCGGCATCGCGGCCGCGCTGCTCGGCGACCCGCAGGTCCTCCTCTTCGACGAGCCGGTCAACGGACTCGACCCCGAGGGCATCCTCTGGGTGCGCAACCTGATGAAGTCGCTGGCCGCGGAGGGCCGGACCGTCTTCGTCTCCTCGCACCTGATGAGCGAGATGGCGCTGACCGCCGACCACCTCATCGTGATCGGCCGCGGCCAGCTGCTGGCCGACATGAGCGTCCGCGACTTCATCTCGCACAACTCGGCCGACTTCGCACGGGTGCGCACCCCCGCCACCGACCCCGCCCAGCGCGAGAAGCTGACGGCCTCGCTCACGGAGGCGGGCGGTCAGGTGCTGCCGGAGCAGGACGGCGCGCTGCGTGTCACCGGGCTGCCGCTCCCCCGCATCAGCGACCTCGCCCACGACGCCGACGTACGGCTGTGGGAGCTGTCCCCGCACCAGGCCTCGCTGGAGGAGGCGTACATGCGGATGACGCAGGGCGCGGTCGACTACCGCTCCACCACCGACCAGCTCGCGGGCTTCTCGCAGCCGCTGCCGCCGGGGGCGATGCCGCCGCCGCAGATGCCCGTGCCGGGACAGGGCCAGCCGGGCTGGTACGCGCCGCCGTCGCCCCAGCACGGCGGGCAGCCGTTCGCGATGCCCCAGGGACAGCCGCCCGCGGGCCCCTACGGCGCTCCGGGCGTCCCGGGCGCCGGGGAACCCAACCCGTACGCCCAGCCCGCTCAGCCGGCCCCTGCGCAGTCCGCTCCCGTGCAGCCCCCGGCCGCCCCCGCGCAGCCCTCCGCCGCCGCCCCCGACCTGACCAAGCCCGAGGACGCCCGATGAGCACGCCCCAGCCGCAGACGCACCAGCAGGCCGCCCCTGCCCCGAACTGGCAGTCGGTGCCCGGGACTTCGTACACCTCGCCGATTCCGATCACGCGCACCCATCTCGGGCACGCGCTCACCTCGGAGTGGACGAAGATCAAGTCGGTGCGCTCCACGATGTGGACGATCGGCGTGTTCCTGCTCCTGGTCGTGGGGATCGGTCTGCTCGTGGCCGCCCAGACGAACGACAACGACTACGCGGACGTCCCGTACACGATCCCCGCGTTCTTCGGGCTGATCCTCGGGCAGATCTGCCTGATCACCCTGGGCGTGCTGGTGGTCTCGTCCGAGTACGGCACGGGCATGATCCGTACGACGTTCACGGCCTCGCCGCAGCGCCACCGGGTGCTCACCGCGAAGCTGCTGATCTTCTTCGTCGTCGCGTTCGTCGTGTCGGCGCTGGCCATCGGGTTCGTCGGCCTGATCACGTCGGGCATGCACGGCGGGTCCTCGGACAACGCGTGGGGCGGGACCGTCCTGAAGGGCGCGCTGTACGTGTCGCTGCTCGGCGTGCTCGCGCTCGCCGTGGGCTCGATGCTGCGGCACTCCGCGGGCGCGATCACCGCGATGCTCGGCCTTGTGCTGGTTCCGGCGATCATGCCGGCGTTCCTGCTGATGTCCGAGAGCCTGCGCACGGTCGGCGAGAAGATGATGGACTACAACGCCCCGAACGCACTCGCCAAGATCTTCGAGATCGACTCCGAGAACGGTGGCGGCACCTCGCAGCTCCTGCTGCTCGTCGGGGTGACCGCCGCGGCGATCGCGGGCGCGTACGTGCTCCTTGAGCGACGGGACGTCTGAGCTCCACCGTGTCCGCGTGTGCGCAGGGGGTCTAGAACCTCGGCGCGTTCCGGGACCGCTGCACCCTCGTGGTGCGGCGGTCCTTCGCGTTCCAGCACGACTTGTGCCAGTGGCGGCGCTCGTCCACCCCGGAGTGCTCGGGCCAGGCGACCACGTGCGGGACGCCGGAGGGAATCTGCTGGTCGCAGCCCGGGCAGCGGTAGGTCTTGCCCTGCGCGCTCGCGCCCGCCACGTGCCGTACGCTCCAGGACTCGCCCTGCCAGCTCTCGGCCGACTGCCAGCCGCCGTACCGGTCGGACGGATCCTCGTCCGCGCTCCGGCCGGAGCCACCGACGTGGGGACGGTTGCGACGCGGGGACACAGGACACCTCACGGAGCTATACAGGGAGCAGGGGCTGCGTCCAGCCTACGCGGAGCTCCCAGGGGTACGCGTACGTCACCAATCCCCACAGACCTCCCGCACGGTCGGCTCATTCTCCAGACAATCCGCCAATCTCCCCGCCAAGCCGTGACTTTGGCACGTGTCAGACGGTTATGCGGGATGGGGGAGCCTCGTCGGCACAAGGAGGCAGGAGCGCGATGCGCGTAGGAAGTTTCGTTCTGGCAGCCCAGTTTCCCGGTCAGGGACAGGGCGAGGCGCTGCACCGCGCGGTGCGGTCGGCGGAGGTCGCCGAGGAGGCCGGGCTCGACACGGTATGGCTGGCCGAGCACCACTTCGTGCCGTACGGGACGTGCCCGTCGGCCGTGACACTCGCGGCGCTGCTGCTGGGCCGCACCCGGCGGATCCGGGTCGGTACGGCGGTCAGCGTGCTGCCCACCGTGCACCCGGTGGCACTCGGCGAACAGGCCGCGCTGCTGCACGTGACCTCGGGCGGACGTTTCTCGCTCGGGGTGGGGCGCGGCGGACCGTGGGTCGACCTGGAGGTCTTCGGAACGGGCCTCGAAGCGTACGAACAGGGGTTCCCGGAATCACTCGATCTGCTGATGAGCTGGCTGCGCCGGCCGTCCGTGGCGGGCGGCTCCGAGCGATTCGGCTTCCGTGAGGTCCCGGTCGTACCGCGGCCCTCGGAGGCCCTGTCGGGCGGCGAGAGCCCCGAGGTCGTCGTCGCGTGCACCTCGCCGTCGAGCGTCAGGATGGCCGCCGAGCGCGGGCTTCCGATGCTCCTCGGCATGCACGTGGGGGACGAGGAGAAGGCCGAGATGGTCGCGCTGTGGCGGACGTACGCGCTCGCCGCGGGGCACTCCCCCGACGACCTCGCGGTCGCCGGCGCCTCCCATGTGTCGGCCGGGGTCGCGCAGATCGCGGACCGGCGGACGGACGCCGTCGAGACGCTGCAGAAGGCCATGCCGGGCTGGCTGCGGCAGGGTCTTGAGGCCCATGTGACGGTGGACGACCGCAAGCGCTCGATGCGCGACCCCGTGGCCTACACCGAACTCCTCTGCGGGCTGCACCCGGTGGGCACGCCCCAGCTGTGCGCGGACCGCCTCGCGGCGACCTCCGAGCGCACGGGGATCACCCGCTTCGCGCTCCTCGTGGAGGGCTCGGGCGATCTGGCCGCCACGGAGGAGAACGTACGGCGGCTGGGGGGCGAGGTACTGCCACGGCTCCGGTGATCGGCGGACCGGCGCACCGGACCGGGATCACCGCACCCGCCTCCGCGGACCCGTGGTCCGGGCCGAACAGGCCCGGACCACGGGAAGCCCGCCGCTCCGGTACAGAACACCTCCCGCGTACGGAGCGGCAGGCAGGGTGGCATCACCGCATCAGCAGTCCCGGAACTCCGGCGACTGGTTCAGCAGCTGACTGCGCACCGACGTGAAGCGGGTCAGGGTGTCGTCCACCGAGCCGTCCAGCGGGAACACTGCCACCCGGTGGCAGTTCTGGAAGGCCAGCCTCACCCCGAAGTGCCGCTGCAACGCACCTCGTATCGCGTCACTCGCGAGGGCACGCAGCAGCTGGCCCCGCGCCTGCTCGTCCGGCGGAGGCGTCTGGTTGTCGGCGAAGTTGCCGCCGTCCACCTTCAGCTGTGCCACCAGGGAGCTGATCATCTCCCATGCGTAGGGCAGGGAGGTCCGGACGCAGTCGACGAATTCCGCTTCGTCGACCTCGCCTCGCTCGGCCTTTTCGAGTAGGGCCGGTGAGACGTCCAGCGACATGGGTTCTCCTCTCGCACCCCCTCGGCAGAGGGGGTTGACGGACAGGGAAGGAGACCGCGATGTCGAACACGCTGAGTACATGCATCGCGACCTCCCGTTCATACGGTAGGCAACTGTTCGTGGCCGCACCAGGACATTGGGCACACAGCGAAGACCCAACGTGCACACAACCGGCCACTTTCGAACAGGGCTTATCCGGGGAAACAGGGGCGACAGGGAAGTCGGCGGGAGAGACTCCGGTCAACTCCGGTCGCCGAGCACCCTGGCCGGATCGCGCCGACCCGTGCCGGTCGAGTAGCGTTGCCGACCATGCGTCTCGTCATTGCCCGCTGCTCCGTTGACTACGCGGGCCGGCTCACCGCCCATCTCCCGTCGGCCCCCCGTCTCATCCTCGTGAAGGCGGACGGCAGCGTCTCGATCCACGCGGACGACCGGGCCTACAAGCCCCTCAACTGGATGTCGCCGCCCTGCACCCTGAAGGAGGGGTCGGGTGACGACGAAGGTGTGTGGACCGTCATCAACAAGGCGGGCGAGAAGCTCATCATCACCATGGAGGAGGTCCTCCACGACTCCTCGCACGAGCTCGGCGTCGACCCCGGCCTGATCAAGGACGGCGTGGAGGCGCACCTCCAGGAACTGCTCGCCGACCGGATCGAGATCCTCGGCGAGGGCTACTCGCTGATCCGCCGCGAGTACATGACGGCCATCGGCCCGGTCGACATCCTGTGCCGCGACGCGGACGGCAAGACCGTCGCCGTGGAGATCAAGCGGCGCGGCGAGATCGACGGCGTGGAGCAACTGACGCGCTACCTCGACCTGTTGAACCGCGACCCGCATCTCGCGCCGGTCCGCGGCATCTTCGCCGCCCAGGAGATCAAGCCGCAGGCCCGCGTGCTCGCCACGGACCGGGGCATCGGCTGCACGGTCCTCGACTACAACGCGATGCGGGGCATCGAAGACGACAAGCTGCGGCTGTTCTGACCCGGGCCGGAATCGTTCGTACGGCATGACGGTGGGCCGGGACCTGTGAAAGGTCCCGGCCCACCGTCATGCCGTGTCTGTGTCATGCCATGTCTGTCAGATCACCGTCGGCGACCCGGGCGCGCTGCCGCTCGCGGAGCTGCTCGTGACCGGGCTGGACGCGGGGCCGCTGGCCGAGTCGGAGGTCGACGGTTCGGTCGGCGGGGTCTCGCTGGGCTCCCCGGAGGGCTCGGTCGGCGTCGGAGTGGGCGTCGGAGTCGAGCTCGGCGGCTTCGTCGTGTCCGACGGCTTCGGCGAAGTCGGCGGCTTCGTGGACGACGGCGGCTTCGTCGTGGACTTCGTCGGGCTCGGTTCCTTCGACCCGCTCGGGTCGTCCGACGGCTCACCGGTCGACGTCGGTGTCGGGTCGTCCGAGGTCCCGAGGACGCCGTCCTCGCCCGGGTCGGTCGGCCGGGCGGTCGAGTCGACGTCGCTGCTGCCCTTCTTCGGCCGGTCCGCTCCGAGCCCCTCGCCCTCGTCGTCCGCGCTGGCCGACGGGGTGACGCCGACCTTCTCCGACGGGGTGTTGTCGTCGGGGTTGGAGGTCGCGCCGAGCGTCACCACCGTGCCGAGCACGGCGGCGAGCAGGGCGCCCGCCCCGGCGGCCACCAGGTTGCGCCGGGTGCCGTTGACCAGGCCCTTCACCCCGCCCGCCTTGACTCCGCCGGCCTTCGCCGAGGAGGTGGACCCGGTGCGGTGCGTGATCAGCGTGGCGGGCTCGCCGGGTCCCTGCAGCGAGGGGACCGCCGCGAGCGCGGCCGGTACGCCGCCGGGCGGGGACGCCGACTCCTCGTACCGCGCGTCGGGCACCTCCTCGCCGGACGTGGAGCCGGCCCCCGCGGGCAGCGCCAGGAGTCCCTGTCCCGGCGGAACCGGGAGGCCGGCGAAGCCCGAGCGGTCCGCGACCAGGGCCAGGGCGCGCCGGCCCGCGACGGTGCCGCGCTTGTCGGCGAGGGCGCCGCGCAGGCCCACGGAGGCTTCCAGTTCGGCGCGGGCCCGGTCGAGCTGTCCGCCGCAGAGCGCGAGGATGCCCAACTCGTGGTGGAAATAGGCTTGATCCGAGACCTCGCCGGCGAGCCGGGCGGCCTCGCTCCCGGAGCGCAGCGCGCGCTCCCAGGCGCTCCAGTGCAGTCCCGCGGCGAAGGCGGGCGCGGCCGTCCGGGCCAGCTCCACCGCCGGGGCGTTCTCCTCGTCCTCCACCGGCGGCACGGTCAGCGGCACCAGGGCGGCCAGGGCGGCGAGCACGGCGTCCGCCTCGGCGCAGACCCGCTCCGGGGTGACGGACGGGTGCCCGGCCCACCAGGCGTAGTGCCGGGCGGCGGCGCGGGCCGTCTCCTCGGCGTCCGCGGCGTAGCCGGCGCTCTCCAGCTGGGTCTGCACACCGGGCGCGAGCCGGTAGTGCGAGCCGACCGGGGTGACGAGCGCGCAGCCGACGAGTTCCGCGAGCGCGGCGTCCGCGTGCGTGTGGCCCACGATGGCGGGCAGATGCGCCTGGTGCGGCACCTCGCCGCTCAGGGCGACGGCGAAGCGCAGGGTGGCGCGGGCCGACTCGCTGAGCCGGGAGGCGAGCAGCGCGGCGGGCGCGGCACCCTCGGCGAGCGAGGGCAGCGATACCTCGTGGCGGTCCTCGGTGCCGGAGGCGTCGGTGGGCACGTCGGTGGACGCGTCCACGGGTGCGTCCGGGTGGGCGTCCGCGGGCGCGTCGTCGTATTCGCCGGAGTAGCGGCCGAAGTCGTCGAAGGCCTCCGGGTCGGTGCTCAGCTGGTCGCGCTGCCGCAGCAGGGCGCCGGCCTGGACGAAGCGCAGCGGGAGGCCCTCGGACTCGAACCAGAGGTCGCCCGCCCAGTTGGCCTCCTCCTCGGTGAGGACGCGGCCGACGGCACGCTCCAGCAGTTCGAGTCCGCCGGCGCGGCCGAGGCCGCCGAGGAAGACCTCTTCGAGGAGCGAGTCGGCGACCGGCGCGGCGATCTCGGGCGTCGCGGAGACGAGGAAGGCGCACTCGGGTGTGGCGTCGAGCAGGTCTTCGAGCGCGTTGCCGCCGAACTCCACGTCGTCCAGGACGACGACCGCGCCGATCTCGTGGACGAGTGCGAGCAGTTCGTCCTGTTCCGGCCGGTACAGCGGGGCGTCGTAGACGGTGGCGAAGAGTTCGTGCAGCAGATCGTCGGCCGTGCGGCGATGGCCGCTGAGGCGGATCACGCCGTCGGGCGCGAGGTCCGCGCAGTCGTCGGCGACGGCGTCCAGCAGAACGGTGCGGCCCGAGCCCGGGGGCCCGGTGAGCCGTACGGAACGGCCGCGCGCGAGCAGCCGTACGAGCCGCTCACGCTCCTCCTGGCGCTCCAGGAGCGGCAGTCCGGGCCCCGGCGCCCCGGGCGGGACGGGCGGCCGTGCGGCGCGGGTGTGCTCGGTCCGCTCGGCGGCGCTGAACTTCGTGGGCCGCGGCGGCCGCTCGCCCGGCGGGCAGAGCTCGATCTCGCTGCCGTCGACGGGATTGACGGTGAGCAGATGGTCGCCCGCGACGAGCTGGACGGTGCGGGCCGGTGCGGGTGTGTGCTGGACGCCACCCTGCCCCAGCGCGTGCGTCAAAGGCTCGCGCGGTGGGCGCTGTCGTGGCGCCGAGTCGTCGTCGTGACCGTGGTCTTCGGGTCCCCGGTTGGTCGGGTCCATAGGTCCAAGCCCCCCAAAAGCGTCGTGTGCGAGCCCCCTCCGGCCTGCCGCACACTGCGCTGTCGCTTCTGGTCCGGTGCCCACTGACGGGTTCATCAACACGCGGGCACGCGAACCCTAAACCTTCGCACAGTATCTACGAACACACGGGGTACCGCGCCGTCCGAGACGTCACAGCTTCGTGAGGATTGTTCGCGAGGTACGGGTTTCGTACGCCGCTTCCGATCCGATCTTCGCCGTTTGCGGCAGTGACGCGAAGCTTCACACCCGGGGCAGTGATTCGACCCCGATACCGCCCTCGATCGCCAGGATGCGGTGGAGGCGGGTGGCCACCAGCAGGCGCTGCATCTGCGGCTTGACGCCGCGCAGCACAAGCCTCCGGCCGCACCGCCCCGCCCGCCGGTGGGCCCCCATGATGACACCGAGTCCGGTGGCGTCCCAGGAGTCCAGCTCTGACAGGTCGAGCACCAGGTCGCCGACGCCGTCGTCGATGGCCGTGTGCAGGACCGTACGGGCGTCCGCCGCGCTGCGGACGTCGAGGCGGCCCCCGACGACCAGCTCGGCGTGGTCGCCCCTGATGTGCATATGCGCTCCCCGAGAGTGCGTTTTTCGTACTCGGCGTCTTCGTCTGTCCTGTGGTGCGAGGTGTTGCCAGGACTGACTGCCGTACCGGGGCAGAAGTTGCCGTCCGTGAGCGAACCGATACCCAAATCACCCTGACGAGTGACGGTGTGACGGGTCGTGGTCCACCACGGAACCGGTACGTGTGTCAGTACGTGTAGAAGCCCTGCCCGCTCTTGCGTCCGATGTCACCGGCGTCAACCATCCGGCGCATCAGTTCCGGCGGGGCGAACTTCTCGTCCTGGGACTCGGTGTAGATGTTGCCCGCCGCGTGCAGCAGGATGTCGACACCCGTGAGGTCGGCGGTGGCGAGCGGTCCCATGGCGTGACCGAAGCCCAGCTTGCAGGCCAGGTCGATGTCCTCGGCGGTGGCCACGCCCGACTCGTACAGCTTGGCCGCCTCGACGACGAGTGCCGAGATGAGCCGGGTGGTGACGAAGCCGGCCACGTCGCGGTTGACGACGATGCAGGTCTTGCCGACCGACTCGGCGAACTCCCGGGCGGTGGCGAGCGCTTCGTCGCTGGTCTTGTAGCCGCGGACCAGCTCGCAGAGCTGCATCATCGGCACCGGCGAGAAGAAGTGCACGCCGACGACCCGCTCCGGGCGCCCGGTGGCCGCCGCGATCTTGGTGATCGGGATGGCGGAGGTGTTGGAGGCGAGTACGGTCTCGTCCTTCACCAGCTTGTCGAGCGCACGGAAGATCTCGTGCTTGACTTCCAGCTTCTCGAACACGGCCTCGACGACGAGGTCGACGTCGGCGACCGCGTCCAGGTCGGTGGTCGTGGTGATGCGGCCCAGCGCCTCTTCGGCCGCGCCCGCGTCCAGCTTCCCCTTGCTCACGAACTTGTCGTACGAGACCTTGATGCCGTCGGTGCCACGGGTCAGCGCCGCGTCGGTGACATCCCGCAGGACGACGTCCCAGCCGGCCTGTGCGGCGACCTGGGCGATACCGGACCCCATGAGTCCGGCCCCGATGACGGCGAGCTTCCCTGCCACTGTCCGACTCCCCTGCTGCTTCTTCCCCGGGGCCGCGTCGATGTGCGGCGACCGCCGCGCGACCCCGGACTCCGGCCGGCGAGAGGCCGACCGGGACGACTGGTGCTGACAACGCGAGACAGCCCCGAACAACGCGCCTTCGAGTTGCCTCTCCGGCGGACCATAGCGCTCGTGAGGTGCCGTGTGACCGCTAAGTAATGCGCGTCACGTCTCATCTGACGGACATCACACCGGGCGGCTCATTCCGCCGCTCGTACGGCGTAGTTGAGGACCTTCTCGCTCAAAAGGTCCTCCATGCCGTCCAGGAGCGTCAGCACCTCGCGGGAGACCTCGGCCGGATCGCGCCCGGCGATCATCTCGCGGCCGACGGTGCTCATGACCGTCTGGTGGAGCCAGCCGATCTGGCCCGCCATCAGGCCGGGCATCGGATCGTCGGGCGCGGCGCCCGTCTCCTCGCGCAGGGTGTCCGCCAGGTGGTCGTGCACCTCCTGCTGGAGACTCCACAGCCGGGAGCGCAGGGCCGGCGCGTCGTGGATGACGCGCATGAACCGGTCGTACCCGTCCATCAGGCCGACCCGCGGCGAGACCGCCTCGACCTCCTCGCGCAGTTCGCGCAGGACGGCGGCGGCGGCCGACTCGCCGGGATCCCGGCCGCGCACCCAGCGCGAGAGCCGGTCGATCACGCCCTTGCTGCGGTCGAAGAAGAGGTCTTCCTTGGCGGGGAAGTAGTTGTACACGGTGTTCACGGACACATCGGCGGCGTCCGCGACGTCGACCATCGTCACGGTGACGAAGCCGTGCTCCAGGAACAGTCCCGTGGCGATGTCCGAGATGCGCTGCCTGGTCTCGCGCTTCTTCCGCTCCCTGAGCCCCTCTGCCATGGCCTCATCGTAGGCCGGACCGGGATTTTCTGGGCTCCTCCAAATTTTGGTGGCATTGCAAAATTGGGGTGCCTCTGTTTTTCTTGACGCATGCCCATCATCAGCACGGCCGGCCTGGCCCGGACGTTCCACACCAAGCGCGGCCCCGTCGAGGCGGTCCGCGGCATCGATCTCACCGTGGCGCCGGGCGAGATCCTCGGCCTCCTCGGCCCGAACGGCGCCGGCAAGACGACCACGCTCCGGATGCTCACGACCCTGCTGGCCCCCACCGGCGGCGCCGCCACCGTGGCGGGCCACGACCTGGCCGGCGACCCGGCGGGCGTGCGCCGCGCGTGCGGGTACGTGGCGCAGTCGGGCGGGGTCGACCCCCAGGTCTCCGTACGGGAGGAACTGGTCACGCAGGGCCGCCTCTACCGTCTGACGAAGCGGCAGGCGGTCGAGCGCGCCGACGAACTGGCCCTGGATCTCGGCCTGACCGACCTCCTCGACCGGAAGACGTCGGCGCTCTCCGGCGGGCAGCGCCGCCGGCTCGACATCGCGCTCGGCCTCGTCCACCGCCCGAAGGTGCTGTTCCTCGACGAGCCGACCACCGGCCTCGACCCGGCGAGCCGCGCCGACCTCTGGGACCTCGTCCGCCGCCTCCGTACCGAGCACGGCACCACCGTCGTCCTCACCACGCACTACCTCGACGAGGCGGACGCGCTGGCCGACCGGCTTGTGATCGTCGACGGGGGTGTCGTGGTCGCGGAGGGCACGCCGAGCGCGCTCAAGCTCCGGTACGGGGGGTCGATCGACGCGACGCTCCAGGACACGTTCCTGGCGATCACCGGCCGCACCCCGGAGCCGACGGCTCCCGCCCCCGCAACCGTCTAGCCATCGGCCGCCGGCCATCGAGGAAGTGACCTGCCCATGCTTCTCCACGACACCGCGCTGATCTTCGGGCGCTATCTCCGCCAGACCCTGCGCTCCAGATTCGCGATGCTCTTCGGCGTACTGATGCCGCTGCTGTACCTGCTCTTCTTCGGCCCCCTGCTCACCGATCTGCCGCTGGGCGGCGGCGGCGGGAGTTCCTGGCAGATCCTGGTACCGGGACTGCTGCTCCAGCTCGGCCTGTTCGGCGCCGCGTTCGCCGGATTCATGATCATCGTCGAGAAGAACCACGGGGTCGTCGAGCGGATGCGCGTCACCCCGGTCAGCCGGCTCGCGCTCCTGCTCGGCCGGGTACTGCGCGACACGGCCGTCTTCGTCCTCCAAGCGGTCCTGCTGGTCCTGGCCGCCGTGGTGATGGGCCTGCGCGCGCCCGTGGCGGGCATCCTGATCGGCTTCGCCTTCGTCGCCCTCCTGACGGTCTCCCTGGCCTCGCTCTCCTACGCGCTGGCCATGCGGATCAGCTCGCCCCACGCGTTCGGCCCGACGATCAACGCCCTGACCATGCCCTCCATGCTCCTGTCCGGCTTGATGCTGCCCATGTCGCTGGCCCCGGGCTGGCTGGACGCCCTCTCGCACGTCATGCCGCTGCGCTATCTCGTGGACGCGATGCGGGACGCGTACACCGGCTCGTACGCGACCGCCTCCATGGCGTACGGGGTCCTCGTGGCCGTCGGCCTCGCGGGACTCGCCGTGACAGTGGGCACACGCGTGTTCCGAACGGCCGGGGCGTAACTACGCTGGCCGCATGGTCAATCTGACGCGCATCTACACCAGGACCGGCGACCAGGGCACCACCGCCCTCGGCGACATGAGCCGCACCGCCAAGACGGATCCGCGGATCTCGGCGTACGCCGACGCCAACGAGGCGAACGCGGCCCTCGGCACGGCGATCGCCCTCGGCAACCTCGACGAGGAGATCGTGAAGGTCCTCTCCCGCGTCCAGAACGACCTGTTCGACGTGGGGGCGGACCTGTCGACGCCGGTCGTGGAGAACCCCGAGTTCCCGCCGCTGCGCGTCGAGCAGTTCTACATCGACAAGCTGGAGGCGGACTGCGACCGCTTCAACGAACAGCTGGAGAAGCTCCGCTCCTTCATCCTCCCCGGCGGCACGCCCGGAGCGGCCCTGCTCCACCAGGCCTGCACGGTGGTCCGCCGGGCGGAACGCTCGACCTGGACGGCCCTGGAATCCCACGCGGAGGTGATGAACCCCCTCACAGCGACCTACCTGAACCGCCTCTCGGACCTCCTCTTCATCCTGGCAAGGACAGCGAACAAGGAAGTGGGCGACGTCCTGTGGATCCCGGGCGGCGAACGCTGACGCTTGTCCCCTGGGGGCGCGGGGAACGACGCAGTCTTGCCGTCTTCCGCCTCCAGGGGCCGCGGGCAACGGCGCAATCCCGTTGCCTCCAACTCCCAGGAGCGCGGGCAACGGCGCAATCCCTTCGCTCTCAAGGGGCGCGGGGAACGGCGCAGTCTTGTCGCTTTTAAGGGGCGCGGGGAACTGCGCGACCGGCCCCCACCGGGCCCGCACCCGAGAACCGCACCCCAGTCACTCCTTCGTCAGGCCCGCCACAGACTCCGGCACCTTCTTCGGAAACACCAGATACGTCAACGCGATCACCCCGTGAATCCCGGCAGCCCGCCACGCCACATACCGCCAGCTCTCCAGCGAGGACACCCGCCCAGGGTCACCGACGTACCAGATCGCGATCTGAAGCAGAGCCGTGGCGACGGCAGCCCCCACCACGGTCCCGACCCACACCCGCCCCTCGTGCCGCGCCCGAGCCATCCCGTACCGCGGCGGCCCCGCCGGCCGAGGCCCCCCGCCGAGCCGATGCGCCGCATGCCCGTCGAGCCACGACACGGTCCGGTGCCCGTGTCCGACGGTGTACCCGATGTACAGCGCGGCCAGCCCGTGCGTCCAGTTCGGCTCGGCCCCGGCCTTGAGGTCCAGCGCGGTGACCACCAGCAGCACGACCTCCAGCAGCGGCTCGCACAGCAACAGCGCCAGCCCGGTGCGGGGCATCCGAAGCAGATAGCGGAAGGCGAGCCCCCCGGCCAGCAGCACCCAGAAGCCGACCTCGCACACGACGATCAGCGTGACGACCACGACGAACTCCTCTCGGTCACCCTTCAAGACTTCCGCGGGCCGCGCCCCCGATCGTCGTCGGCAGTGACGAAGTCGTACTGCATCCTTCGATGTACCGGCAGACCGTCCTGCGGCATCAGGCGACGGGCGGACCCGCCGTGTTGGATGGAGTCATGGCCCTCCGACACCCGCGCCCGCACCGCGACGACGTACGCATCGCGCTGGCGGGACTGCTCGGCGGGCTCCTCCTCTGGGCCGTCGGCCTCGGCACCCGCCCGGCCGCCGACCCGATCGTGCTCTGGTCGGGCCGCTGGCCGATCCTGCTGCCGCTCGCCGTGACGGCGGGCTGCGAGCTGCTGCGCCGGACCCGTCCGCGCACGGGCCTGCTGGTCGGCGTCGCCGCACTGACCGCCGACACGATCACGCAGGGCAGCCTGGCCACGGTCGTGATGTTCACGGACCTCGTGTATGCGGCCGTCCTGTACGGCCCGCCCGCCACCGCCCGCCGCGTCCTGTGGATCAGCGGGGTGCTCACGGTGCTCGGCACGGTGGTGCCGTTCGCCGTCTGGCGGGTCCCGGAAGCGCTGCTGATCGGTGTGGTCGTCGGCATCGTGGCGTTCACGCCCGGCGCGACCGGCTGGGTGGTCCGCAACCACCGCGACGCCGCGGAGGCCGCCCGGCTGCGCGCCGAACAGACCGCCCTGCTCGCCGAGATCGACCGCGTCCAGGCCGTCACCGCCGAACGCGCCCGGATGGCGAGGGAGTTGCACGACATGGTGGCCAACCACCTGTCGGCGATCGCCATCCACTCCACGGCCGCGCTCTCCCTCGACGACCCGGACACCTCGAAACAGGCGCTCGGGGTGATCCGCGAGAACAGTGTCGAGGGGCTCGCCGAGATGCGCCGTCTCATCGGCATCCTGCGCGACAGCAGCGGGGACACCGAGCCGGCCGCCGCGCCCACCCTGGACGGACTCGCCTCCCTGGTGGAACACGCCCGCGGCAACGGCCTGGACGTCACCCTCGACTGCGCCCGCACCGTGCTCCCGGCCCCGGTCGAACTCGCCGCCTACCGCATCGTGCAGGAATCCCTGACCAACGCCCTCAAGCACGCCTCCCCCGGCCGGGTCACCGTCTCCCTCGTGCAGCGCGACCACGCCCTGGACGTACGGGTGACCAGCCCTTTCGGCGAGGTCCGGCACGACGGCCCCCGCGCCCCCGGTTCGGGCGCGGGCCTGATCGGCATGCGCGAACGGGTCGCCCTGTTGCAGGGCACCTTCGAGGCGGGACCCGGGACCGAGGGAACGGCGACCGCCCCGCGGAACACACCGGGCGGCAGCACCTGGACGGTCCGCGCCACCCTCCCGATCGCCGAAGGAGAAACCGCATGATCCGTGTGCTCGTCGCCGAGGACCAGTCCGCCGTACGCGCCGGACTCGTCCTCATCCTGGGCAGCGCCCCCGACATCGAGGTGATCGGCGAGGCCGCGGACGGCGAGCAGGCGGTGGCCATGGCCCGGGAACTACGCCCCGACCTGGTCCTGATGGACATCCAGATGCCCCGCCTGGACGGCGTCGCCGCCACCCGCCAGGTCGTCGGGGAGAACCTCGCCGACGTCCTCGTACTGACCACGTTCGACCTGGACGAGTACGTGTTCGGCGCGCTGCGCGCGGGCGCCGCCGGCTTTCTGCTGAAGAACACCGAGGCCCGCCAACTCATCGAGGCGGTCCGCACGGTGGCGGGCGGCGAGGGCCTGATCTCCCCCGCGGTCACCCGCCGGCTGATCGCCGAGTTCGCCGCACGCCCCGTCCGCGCACCGTCGGCGGACCCCTCGGTCCTGGACGCGCTGACCCGGCGCGAACGGGAGGTCCTCGCCCGCCTGGGCGAGGGCCTGTCCAACGCGGAGATCGGACTGCGCCTCGACATGGCGGAGGCGACGGTGAAGACACACGTCAGCCGCCTGCTGGGGAAGCTGGGACTGCGCAGCCGGGTGCAGGCGGCCGTACTGGCCCAGGAGTTGGGCGTGTAACAAGTAGTCGCACCACACCCCAACAGTGGTCTGGACCTATTGACCTATGGTCCAGACCTTTCTATTGTCCTGCGCACCTCATAAAACTCCCCCAAGGAGACGCGGATGCGCCTCAGACGCAGACTCGGTCACAGAGCCATAGCGGGGTTCACCACCCTGCTGCTGCCGTTCGCCGCCCTGGTCGGGCTCGCGAGCCCCGCCTCCGCCGCCACGTCGGCGACCGCCACCTACGCCAAGACCCAGGACTGGGGAACGGGCTTCGAGGGCAAGTGGACCGTCAAGAACACCGGTACCACGGCCCTCAGCTCCTGGACCGTCGAGTGGGACTTCCCCTCGGGCACCTCGGTCACCTCCGCCTGGGACGCCGACGTCACCAGCTCCGGCACCCACTGGACCGCCAAGAACAAGTCCTGGAACGGCACCCTCGCTCCGGGCGCCTCCCTCTCCTTCGGCTTCAACGGCGCGGGCGCCGGCTCCCCCGCCAACTGCAAGCTCAACGGCGGCAGTTGTGACGGCGGACCCACCGTCCCCGGCGACAACGCGCCCTCCGCCCCGGGCAAGCCGACGGCCTCCGACATCACCAACACCTCGGTGAAACTCGCCTGGAGCGCCGCCACCGACGACAAGGGCATCAAGAACTACGACGTCCTGCGCGACGGCGCCAAGGTCGCCACGGTGACCGGGACCTCGTACAGCGACACCGGTCTGACCGCCGGCACCGACTACTCCTACACCGTGCAGGCGCGTGACACGGCCGACCAGACCGGTCCGGTCAGCGGCGCGACCGCCGTGCACACCACGGGCGGCACCACCGACCCGCCGCCCACCGGCGACAAGGTCAAGCTCGGCTACTTCACCGAGTGGGGCGTCTACGGGCGCAACTACCACGTGAAGAACCTGGTCAGCTCCGGCTCCGCGTCGAAGATCACCCACATCAACTACGCGTTCGGCAACGTCAAGGGCGGCAAGTGCACCCTCGACGACGCCTACGCGGCCACCGACAAGGCGTACACCGCCGACCAGTCCGTCAGCGGCACCGCCGACACCTGGGACCAGCCCCTGCGCGGCAACTTCAATCAGCTGCGCCAGCTGAAGGCCAAGTACCCGAACATCAAGGTGCTGTGGTCGTTCGGCGGCTGGACCTACTCGGGCGGCTTCGGTGAGGCCGCCGCCAACCCGGCCGCGTTCGCCGCGTCCTGCAAGGCCCTCGTCGAGGACCCGCGCTGGGCCGACGTCTTCGACGGCATCGACATCGACTGGGAGTACCCGAACGCCTGCGGCCTGAGCTGCGACGCGTCCGGCTTCAGCTCCTTCAAGACCCTCACCCAGGCACTGCGGACCGAGTTCGGCTCCAACTACCTGGTCACCGCCGCCATCACGGCGGACGGCTCCTCCGGCGGCAAGATCGACGCGGCCGACTACGGCGGCGCCAGCACGTACCTCGACTGGTACAACGTGATGACGTACGACTACTTCGGCGCCTTCAACGCGCAGGGCCCGACCGCCCCGCACTCGCCGCTGACCTCGTACAGCGGCATCCCGACGGCCGGCTTCAACTCGGCCGACGCCATCGCCAAGCTCAAGAGCAAGGGCGTGGCGTCCAAGAAGCTGCTGCTCGGTATCGGCTTCTACGGACGCGGCTGGACCGGCGTCACCCAGGCCGCCCCCGGCGGTTCGGCGACCGGCGCGGCACCCGGCACGTACGAGGCGGGCATCGAGGACTACAAGATCCTCAAGAACTCCTGCCCCGCCACCGGCACGATCGCCGGCACGGCGTACGCCTACTGCGGCAACAACTGGTGGAGCTACGACACCCCGGCCACCATCGGCTCCAAGATGACCTGGGCCAAGAACCAGGGCCTGGGCGGCGCGTTCTTCTGGGAGTTCAGCGGCGACACCACGAACGGCGAACTGGTGACGGCCATCAACAACGGCCTCAACTAGCAGCCCCGTAGGGGGCGCGGGAAACTGCGCGCCCCCGTAAGGGCCGCAGGAACTGCAGGCCCCGTAAGGGGCGCGGGGAACTGCGCGGCCAGCCCCCACCGGCCCGCAGACACCCCCCGACCCCCGCGGCATAAGCCAAAACCGCCCGGGCAGCGGGTGAATGGTTAAGCCACATTCACCCGCTGCCCGGGCGGCGCGGCTTCCAGCCAAGCCAAAAACCCGGTCAGCGCATCCTCGCTCATGGCGAGTTCAAGCCGCGTCCCCCGATGGACGCAGGTCAAGATGATCGCGTCGGACAGCAGCGCGAGCTCTTCCTCACCCTCAGGCGCCCGCCGCCCCGCGACCTCGATCGCCGAGCGTTCAAGAACCCGCCGCGGCCGAAGCGCGTACGAGAAGACGCGGAACCACTCGATCCGGTCACCGCTGTAGCGGGCGATGCCATAGCCCCAGCCCTTGCCGCTCGTGTCGGTCTTCTCCGGGACGTCCCACCGGAGGCTGCAGTCGAAGGTGCCGCCCGAACGCTGGATCACTCTGCGACGCAGGCCGAAGACGAAGAGTCCGAGGGCCACCAGTAGTACTACCGACCCGACCACAGTCAGAGCGAGGACCATCGACACCGACCTCCTCGTCTCCTAGGTAACGGAAAGGAAAAAAGCACCCGCATCGCCTCAGCCGCGACCCGGTCCGGAAAAGCTCCGGTCCTGGCCGCGGCTGAGTCACTTCCTTCTGCGCGCTGGTTTCAGTGCGCAGACACCGCCCGCAGTCGTACGTCCGCGCGACGCTCGGCGGACGCGTCGGCGTCCGACTTCGCACGCTCGAACGCCCGCTCCGCACGCTGGACGTCGATCTCGTCCGACAGTTCGGCGATCTCGGCCAGCAGGGACAGCTTGTTGTCCGCGAAAGAGATGAAACCGCCGTGCACCGCGGCGACGACCGTTCCACCATCACTCGTACGGATGGTCACCGGGCCCGACTCCAGCACACCGAGCAGCGGCTGGTGACCGGGCATGACGCCGATGTCGCCGGACGTGGTACGCGCGACGACCAGGGTGGCCTCGCCGGACCAGACACTGCGGTCCGCGGCGACGAGCTCGACATGCAGCTCAGCAGCCAAGGTGGGCTCCTCGGGTCACCACCCGGCGTTCGCTGCCGGGTGTTGGGTCAAAGTCTAATGGGCGTAGTGAGAGGGGCGGGACCCGCCCCGCGAGGCACGGCCCCGCCCCTCTCACTCAGAACGCGAGGTTCAGCTGACGCCGAGTTCCTTGGCGTTGGCCTTGAGGTCCTCGATGCCACCGCACATGAAGAACGCCTGCTCCGGGAAGTGGTCGTACTCCCCGTCGATGATCGAGTTGAACGCCGCGATGGACTCCTCCAGCGGAACGTCCGACCCGTCCACACCGGTGAACTGCTTGGCGGCGTGGGTGTTCTGGGACAGGAAGCGCTCCACACGACGGGCACGGTGGACGACGAGCTTGTCCTCCTCGCCCAGTTCGTCGATACCGAGGATCGCGATGATGTCCTGGAGGTCCTTGTACTTCTGCAGGACCGTCTTGACGCGCATGGCGGCGTCGTAGTGGTCCTGCGCGATGTAGCGCGGGTCCAGGATGCGGGACGTGGAGTCCAGCGGGTCCACGGCCGGGTAGATGCCCTTCTCGGAGATCGGACGGGAGAGCACCGTCGTCGCGTCGAGGTGGGCGAACGTGGTCGCCGGGGCCGGGTCGGTCAGGTCGTCCGCGGGAACGTAGATCGCCTGCATCGACGTGATCGAGTGACCACGCGTCGAGGTGATGCGCTCCTGCAGCTGACCCATCTCGTCGGCCAGGTTCGGCTGGTAACCCACCGCGGACGGCATACGGCCGAGCAGGGTGGAGACCTCGGAACCGGCCTGCGTGAAGCGGAAGATGTTGTCGATGAAGAACAGCACGTCCTGCTTCTGCACATCGCGGAAGTACTCCGCCATGGTCAGACCGGCCAGGGCCACGCGCAGACGGGTGCCCGGGGGCTCGTCCATCTGACCGAAGACGAGAGCGGTCTTGTCGAGAACACCGCTCTCTTCCATCTCCGCGATGAGGTCGTTGCCCTCACGGGTGCGCTCACCGACGCCCGCGAAGACGGAGACGCCCTCGTGGAGGTTGGCGACACGCATGATCATTTCCTGGATCAGCACGGTCTTGCCGACACCGGCACCACCGAACAGACCGATCTTGCCGCCCTTGACGTACGGGGTCAGCAGGTCGACGACCTTCAGGCCCGTCTCGAACATCTCGGTCTTCGACTCGAGCTGGTCGAACGCGGGGGCCTTGCGGTGGATGGTCCACCGGTCGCCCTCGTAGGCCTCGTCGGAGTTCAGAACCTCGCCGAGGGTGTTGAACACCTTGCCCTTGGTGAAGTCACCGACGGGGACGGAGATGCCCGTGCCCGTGTCGGTCACCGCGGCCTGGCGGACCAGACCGTCGGTGGGCTGCATGGAGATGGTGCGGACCAGACCGTCACCCAGGTGCTGGGCGACCTCAAGGGTCAGCGTCTTCTTCTCGCCGGCGTTGGCCGGGTCGGCCACCTCGACGTGAAGGGCGTTGTAGATCTCCGGCATGGCGTCGACGGGGAATTCCACGTCGACGACCGGGCCGATGACCCGGGCGACGCGGCCCGTGGCAACGGCCGTCTCAACTGTCGTCGTCATTACCTGTCACTCCCCGCGGTCGCGTCGGCCAGCGCTGCGGTGCCACCGACGATCTCGCTGATTTCCTGGGTGATTTCGGCCTGGCGGGCCGCGTTGGCAAGTCGGGAGAGTGAAGTGATCAGGTCTCCCGCGTTGTCGGTCGCCGACTTCATCGCGCGGCGGGTGGCGGCGTGCTTGGAAGCAGCCGACTGGAGCAGCGCGTTGTAGATACGGCTCTCGACGTACCGCGGCAGAAGGGCGTCCAGGACGTCCTCCGCCGACGGCTCGAAGTCGTAGAGCGGGAGGATCTCGTCCTTGCTGGACGACTCCTCCGTGCCCGCGGCGGTAGCCGCTGATGTCACAGTTTCGAGGCTGAGCGGCAGCAGACGGCTGTCCACCGCCGTCTGCGTCATCATCGAGACGAACTCGGTGTAGACGATGTGGATCTCGTCCACGCCGCCCTCCGCCGTCTCCTTCTCGATGGCCTCGATCAGCGGAACGGCGACGTTCTTCGCGTCCGCGTACGAGGGCTCGTCGGTGAAGCCCGCCCACGATTCCGAGACCTTGCGCTCACGGAAGTTGTAGTGGGCGAGACCGCGGCGGCCGACGATGTACGTGTCGACCTCCTTGCCCTCGGCCACCAGACGGGCGGTCAGCTGCTCCGCCGCCTTGATGGCGTTGGAGTTGAAGGCGCCGGCCAGTCCGCGGTCGCTCGTGAGGAGCAGCACCGCGGCACGGGTCGCCGTCTCAGCCTCCGTGGTCAGCGGGTGCTTGGTGTTCGAACCGGTCCCGACCGCCGTGACCGCGCGGGTGAGCTCGGTCGCGTACGGCGTGGAGGCCCGTACCTTGCGCTGCGCCTTGACGACACGCGAGGCGGCGATCATCTCCATCGCCTTGGTGATCTTCTTGGTCGCGGTGACGGATTTGATGCGACGCTTGTAGACCCGGAGCTGGGCTCCCATGAGTCAGGTCCCTTCCGTCGTCACTTGCCCGCAGCGGCAGGGGTGTCCTCGCCGAGCAGCTTGCCGTCCGACGTCTCGAACTGCTTCTTGAAGTCCGCGATCGCGTCGGCGATGGCCTGCAGGGTGTCGTCCGACATCTTGCCGCCCTCCTTGATGGAGGTCATGAGGCCCTGCTCCTTGCGGTGCAGGTACTCCAGGAGCTCCTTCTCGAAGCGGCGGATGTCGGCGACCGGAACCTCGTCCATCTTGCCGGTGGTGCCCGCCCACACGGAGACGACCTGGTCCTCGGTGGCCATCGGCTGGTACTGAGCCTGCTTGAGCAGCTCGACCATCCGCTGACCGCGGTCCAGCTGCGACTTCGACGCGGCGTCCAGGTCGGAACCGAAGGCGGCGAACGCCTCCAGCTCACGGAACTGGGCGAGGTCCACGCGCAGTCGGCCGGAGACCTGCTTCATCGCCTTGTGCTGCGCGGAACCACCGACTCGGGAGACGGAGATACCGACGTTCAGCGCGGGGCGCTGACCGGCGTTGAAGAGGTCCGACTCCAGGAAGCACTGGCCGTCGGTGATGGAGATGACGTTGGTCGGGATGAACGCCGAGACGTCGTTGGCCTTCGTCTCGACGATCGGCAGACCGGTCATCGAGCCCGCGCCCAGCTCGTCCGAGAGCTTCGCGCAACGCTCGAGGAGACGGGAGTGCAGGTAGAAGACGTCACCGGGGTAGGCCTCGCGCCCCGGCGGACGGCGGAGCAGCAGGGACACGGCGCGGTAGGCGTCGGCCTGCTTCGAGAGGTCGTCGAAGATGATGAGGACGTGCTTGCCCTCGTACATCCACTGCTGGCCGATGGCCGAGCCGGTGTACGGCGCCAGGTACTTGAAGCCGGCCGGGTCGGACGCCGGGGCGGCGACGATGGTCGTGTACTCCAGCGCGCCGGCCTCTTCGAGGGCGCCACGCACGGAGGCGATGGTCGAGCCCTTCTGACCGATGGCGACGTAGACGCAGCGGACCTGCTTCTTCGGGTCGCCGGTGCGCCAGTTGTCACGCTGGTTGATGATCGTGTCGACGGCCAGCGCGGTCTTGCCGGTCTGACGGTCGCCGATGACCAGCTGACGCTGGCCACGGCCGATCGGGGTCATCGCGTCGACGGCCTTGTAGCCGGTCTCCATCGGCTCGTGGACCGACTTACGGGCCATGACGCCCGGTGCCTGCAGTTCGAGCGCGCGGCGTCCGGACGTCTCGATCTCGCCGAGACCGTCGATCGGGGCGCCGAGCGGGTCGACAACGCGGCCGAGGTAGCCCTCGCCGACGGCCACGGACAGGACCTCGCCGGTACGCGTGACCGGCTGTCCCTCCTCGATACCGCTGAACTCACCGAGGACGACCGCACCGATCTCGCGCTCTTCCAGGTTCAGCGCGAGACCGAGGGTGCCGTTCTCGAACTTCAGCAGTTCGTTGGCCATGGCCGAGGGCAGGCCCTCGACCTTCGCGATGCCGTCGCCGGCAAGGGTGACCGTACCGACCTCCTCGCGCGAGGCCGCGTCCGGCTTGTACGACTGGACAAAGTTCTCCAGCGCATCCCGGATCTCCTCCGGCCGGATCGTGAGCTCCGCCATCTGGGTTCCCTGCTCTCCTTGTTGGGCCCGAAGTTTTCTTGGGGGGTCTGGGGCTTTTTCCCTCAGCGGCTGCGCCGCGGGCCCCCAGGAATCCTCTGCACGGCCCAACCAGGGCCGTAAGTACTGCGGTGTACTGACTGCGGTGTACTGAACTTCCGGGTACTTCTGTGTACGCGTATGGAATTGCTGCTAGCTCGCCATGCGGCGGCTGACTGCTTCCAGCCGGTCCGCGATGGAGCCGTTGATGATCTCGTCTCCGACCTGCACCCGGATCCCGCCGAGGACCTCGGGGTCCACGTCGAGGTTGAGGTGCATGGGGTGGCCGTAGAGCTTCGAGAGGGCGGCGCCGAGGCGCTGCTTCTGCACGTCGCTCAGCGGAACCGCCGAGGTGACGACGGCGACCATGCGGCTTCGGCGGTCGGCCGCGAGCTTGGACAGGGATTCGAGTCCCGACTCCAGGCTACGTCCCCGGGGCGCGGTCACAAGGCGCGTGACCAGCCGCTCGGTGACGGCGTCGGCCCGGCCGCCGAGCAGGCTGCGCAGCAGCTCGCTCTTGGCCGCGGCTGAGGCGCCGCGGTCGGTCAGCGCGGCACGCAGACCGGTGTCCGAGGCGACGATCCGGCCGAACCGGAACAGTTCGTCCTCGACGTCGTCGAGCCTGCCCAGCCGCTGCGCCGCCGTGAGGTCGGCGGTGTCGGCCAGCTCCTCGACGGAGTCGACCAGGTCGCGCGAACGCGACCAGCGGGAGCGCACCAGACCGGCCACCAGGTCGGCGGTGGTGCCGCTGACCTGACCGCTGAGGAGACGCCCGGCCAGTTCGGCCTTCGCCTCGCCGGCCTGCGCCGGGTCGGTGAGGACCCGGCGCAGGGACACCTCACGGTCGAGCAGCGCGGTGACGGAGGCCAGCTCGTCGGCGAGCTGCGCCGCGTCGACGGACGTGGAGTCCGTCAGCGCGTCGAGACGCTCACGTGCGGTGGCCAGCGCGTCGCGGCTCGCTCCGTTCATCGCGTGGCCTCGGCCTTCGAAGCGGTCTCGTCGAGACCGTCGAGGAACCGGTCGATCGTGCGGCTCTGCCGGGCGTGGTCCTCAAGGGACTCGCCGACGAGCTTGCCGGCCAGTTCGGTGGCCAGCTGGCCCACGTCCTGGCGCAGCGCGGACGCGGCGGCCTTGCGGTCGGCGGCGAGCTGCGAGTGACCGGCGGCGATGATTTCCTCACGCTGCCGCTGGCCTTCCGCGCGCATCTCGGCGATGAGCGTGGCACCCTGCTCCTGCGCCTCCTGGCGCAGACGCGCGGCCTCGTGCCGGGCCTCGGCGAGCTGGGCCTTGTACTGCTCCAGCACGCTCTGGGCTTCGGTCTGAGCGGCCTCGGCCTTCTCGATACCGCCCTCGATGGCCTCGCGGCGCTGCTCCAGAACCTTGTTGATGTTCGGGAGCAGCTTCTTGGCGAGGAAGCCGAAGACGATGACGAAGGCGATCAGGCCGATGACCAGCTCGGGGATCGGCGGGATGAGGGGATTTTCCATCTCCTCGGCCGCGACAGTGAGCAGCTGGCTCATATCAGTGCCTTTCGTCTAGTGGGCGGTCTGTCGTGAATCCGACGTCAGACGCCGTAGACGAACGGCATGACCAGACCGATGAGGGCGAGCGCCTCACAGAAGGCGAAGCCGAGAATCTGGTTGGCACGGATCAGGCCGGCAGCCTCGGGCTGACGGGCAAGGGCCTGGGTGCCGTTACCGAAGATGATGCCGACGCCGACGCCGGGGCCGATCGCGGCAAGGCCGTAGCCGATGGAGCCGAGGGAGCCGGAGACAGCGGCGAGGGTCTCAGTGGCAGCCATGCTGATTCTTCCTTCTCTGTACGGACCGGCGGGGGTTGACCACCGGACGTTTAGGGGGTTTTACCGGGGGTGACTCAGTGGTGCTCGGCGAGCGCGCCCTGGATGAAGGTGCAGGTCAGAAGCACGAAGACGTAAGCCTGCAGGGCCTGGATGAACAGCTCGAACGCCGTCATGACGATCACCATGATGAACGAGACACCGGCGTAGGCGATCCCGATGCCGTTGAGCAGGTACCAGCTGGCGATCGTGAACAGCAGCAGCAGGGTGTGGCCCGCGAACATGTTCGCGAACAGTCGCACCGCGTGCGTGAACGGCCGGACGATCAGGTTCGAGAGGAGCTCGATGCCCATGGCCAGCGGAAGAACCGGGCCCAGCGACTTGTCGTAGCCGGAGAAGTTCTTGAACGCACCGACGAATCCGTGCCGCTTGAAGGTCAGCGAGACCCACAGGACGTACACGATCCCGGCGAGGACCGCGGGGTACGAGATGATCGACGTGACCGGGAACTGGGCGACCGGGACGATCGACCAGATGTTCATCATCCAGATGAAGAAGAACAGCGAGACGACCAGCGGTACGTACTTCTCGCCCTCCTTCTTTCCGATCGTCTCGTAGACGACGCCGCGCCGGACGAAGTCGTATCCGGCCTCGGCGACCATCTGCAGCTTGCCCGGGACGACCTTCGGCTTACGGAAGGCGGCCCAGAAGAAGCCGATGACGATGACGGAGCCGAGCAGCGCCAGGAGCATCGTCTTGTTGAAATAGACGCTGCTGTCCGCATCGCCCACGAGGGGCTCGAACAGGAACGAGTGCAGGCCGGGAGCCGGGAATCCACAGCCGTCGAAGATGTGGCAGTCGGTCTCGAAGGCGAGCACCTGCGTCGGGTCAGCACTCACCGCGGGCTCCTTCAGCGTGGCGCATAGGTACGGCAACCTCGTTGTGTCGGCGCGGCGCGCAGCCGCGGTTCGGCACTGGACTGGTGTATCGGATGTGAGGGCGGCTGGGGGGCATCAAGCCTCGCGATTGAGCAGGCGTCAGCTCAGATGCCCGCGCCCGCGATGCCGCAGTTGGCACCGGACGATAGCAGGGTCTTCCACGAGCACTTATCCCGGCCCTACCCCTCACGACGAGTGCCCTGTCTTTTCGGGCCTGTCGCCCTTCGAGGACTCGGGTTCGACGTAGAGGATCTTGGCTTTCATCTGGGCACGCGCCTGTGCGCCGATCCACGCGAGCGTGGCGGCGACGATCGAGATCGCGAAGGCCTTCGGGTTGAACAGCGTCGTGTTCTTGAACGCGGCGACAAAGATGAACAGCAGAAGAATCTGTGCCGTGTAGAGCATCAGACCCATCGCCTGGAACAGGTGCGGAAGCGATTTGGCGGTGCGCTGCAGAACGTACAGCCCGACACCCATGAAGAGGATCACGACCAGCGTCGCCACGAGCGCCCCGACCGCCCCCTTGCCCCCCGCGACCACACCACTGACGACGGCGGCGATCGCGCCGACGGCAGCTGTGGGCACAGCGGCCTGGAGAAGGATCCGGACGTCATTGGAGGGCATGGCGGCAACTCCGCTTTGCTCAAGGGGGCAGGTGTCGTCATGGACGAGCGTAGTCCCGGACAGCGAGAGAACCTCACCGCCGGTGAACCGTCGCACTGCGGTCCTTCGGCTCTGTCCTGGGTTCTCGTGAACCGTATCACAAACTATTTGATGAGGTCTTTACCTGGTTGGTGTGCTCGGTGTCACACATGAGGGTGAACATGCACGTCTGTGCACTCGAGCGACCAACTTGTCTGGTATTGGGGCGCTTTTGGAGAGCCGCCCAGCGGACGGCTCTTGCACAACTCTTACCCGGCGTCAGCGCGACGTTCCGGCCCCTCGCTCGTCCAGCAGACGCTGACGGGCGCCGACAGCGGTCGCCCCGTTGACTCCTGAGACACCGACAGCGACCGGGGTACGGCGTTCCCCGTCCTCCCCGCCGCCGTGCTCCCCGCCGTGTCCGCCGCCGTGCGCGAGGTCCGCGCCGGCTTCGTCGTACGCGACCGCCGGGCCGCCCTCCGCGGGCACGTCCACGGCCCTGCGGCGGCGGTAGCGCGGCGGGATGAAGTTCTCGGCCCAGCGCGGGGCACGCGGCGTGAACCGCGGCAGCAGGAGCAGCAGCAGGCCCACCGCGCTGAGCGCCATGATGCCGAGCACGATCCACATGGCGCCCGAGTTCACCGAGTAGGCGAGTGCTCCGAAGGCGATCAGCGCCGACCAGAAGTACATGATGAGCACGGCCCTGCTGTGCGAGTGCCCGATCTCCAGCAGCCGGTGGTGCAGGTGCCCGCGGTCGGCCGCGAACGGGGACTGGCCGCGCCAGGTGCGCCGCACGATGGCGAGCACCAGGTCGGCCGCCGGGACGGCGATGATCGTCAGCGGCAGCAGCAGCGGGATGTAGACGGGCACCGTCTGGTGCACGGCCTCCTTCTCCGACCCCGCGAACAGGTTCATCGCGTCCGGGTCGACCTGCCCGGTGATGGAGATGGCGCCGGCCGCGAGCACGAGCCCGATGAGCATCGAGCCCGAGTCGCCCATGAAGATCCGCGCGGGGTGCATGTTGTGCGGCAGGAAGCCGAGGCACATGCCCATCAGGAGCGCGGAGAACAGCGTGGCGGGGGCGGCGGACTCCAGCCCGTACCCGTACCAGATGCGGTAGCCGTACATGAAGAACGCGGCGGCGGCGATGCAGACCATGCCCGCGGCGAGGCCGTCGAGGCCGTCGGCGAAGTTCACGGCGTTGATGGTGATCACGACGAGCGCGACCGTCAGCAGCGTGCCCTGCCACTGCGTCAGCGAGACCGAGCCGACGCCGGGGATGGGCAGCCACAGGATCGTCAGACCCTGCATGACCATGACGCCGGCGGCGATCATCTGACCGCCGAGCTTGATGAGGGCGTCGATCTCGAACTTGTCGTCCAGGACGCCGATCAGCCAGATCAGGGCGGCGCCGGACAGCAGGGCCCGCGGCTCGTTCGAGTTCTCGAAGACCTCGCTGAGGTTCGTCAGATGGTCCGCGACCAGCAGGCCCGCGCACAGTCCGAAGAACATCGCGATGCCGCCGAGGCGCGGTGTGGGTTCTCGGTGCACGTCACGTGCCCGGATCTCCGGCATCGCTCCGGCCACGATCGCGAACTTCCGCACCGGCCCGGTCAGCAGGTACGTCACCGCGGCCGTGATGCAGAGCGTCAGGAGGTATTCACGCACGGGCATTCCCCACAGGTCTCGCTGGCCATCTCAGCCCCACACCATAGCTTCGTGCGCATACGGTTGAGGACTTCCGGGTAGAGCCGATGGTTGCACGAGTGGCTGTGGCTCCACGCCCACCCACCCCACGCTAGCCGGGATAGGGGGGAAATCTCCCGGTCAGATCCCGCACTTCTTCACGTACACGCCGGCCTGCGGACTCGTCCCGCAGGGCCGCGCCGAACAGCACCGCGATCCGGGCCGCCTCCGCCTCACCCATGCCCTGGGTGGTGAGGGCGGCCGTGCCCAGGCGCAGACCCCGTACGTCGGGACGGGGCAGCGCGCAGGTGTCGAGGACCATTCCGGCGGCGGCGAGCCGGCCGCGGGCGGTTCGGCCGTCGACGCCGAGCGGGGCCGGGTCGACGGTCAGCAGATGGGTGTCGGTACCGCCCGTGACGACCGTGAGCCCCTCGGCGGCCAGGCCCTGCGCCAGCACCCGCGCGTTCGCGACCACCTGATGGGCGTACGCCGTGAACGCCGGTGTTGCCGCCTCGCCGAACGCGACGGCCTTCGCGGCGACGGTGTGCATCTGCGCGCCGCCCTGCGTGAAGGGGAAGACGGCCCGGTCGACGCGGTCGGCCAGCTCGCCGCCGCACAGCAGCATGCCGCCGCGCGGCCCGCGCAGCACCTTGTGCGTGGTCGCGCACACGACGTCGGCGTACGGGACCGGGCTGGGCGCCGCTCCCCCGGCGACGAGGCCGATGGGGTGGGCGGCGTCGGCGATGAGGTACGCGCCGACCTCGTCCGCCACCTCGCGGAAGGCCGCGTAGTCGATGTGCCGGGGGTACGAGATGGAGCCGCACACGATGGCCTTCGGCCGGTGGGCGCGGGCCAGCGTCCGGACCTCCTCGTGGTCGATGAGGCCGCTCTCCGGGTCGACGCCGTAGCCGACGAAGTCGAACCAGCGGCCCGAGAAGTTCGCGGGCGACCCGTGTGTGAGGTGCCCGCCGTGCGGCAGGCCCATCGCCAGGACGGTGTCACCGGGGCGCAGCAGGGCGGCGTACGCGGCCAGTACGGCCGAACTCCCGGAGTGGGACTGCACGTTGGCGTGTTCGGCGCCGAAGAGGGCCGTGGCGCGCTGTACGGCGATCCGCTCGGCGACGTCGACCAGCTCGCAGCCGCCGTGGTGCCGGGCGCCGGGGTATCCCTCGGCGTACTTGTTGGCGAGCGGCGAGCCCAGCGCGGCCAGCACGGCGGGCGAGGTGAAGTTCTCGGCGGCGATCAGCTGCAGGGTCGTGGCCTGCCGCGTCAGCTCCGCGAGGAGGATCTCGGCCAGCTCCGGATCCTGCCGGCCCAGCACATCGACGGACGGCGGGCCTTCGAGCGTGGGTGTGACCGGCATGGCGGACTCCGGACCTCGGCGGGGGGATCGCTATGTCCAATGTAGGACCGACTCCCCTGCCGCGCCCGGCGTTACGCCCGACGACCCCCACACACCGCCCTGGCGGCCCACCCCACTCAGGCCCGCGCAGGCGCTCCCGTCAAAGCCGTGACCACCGGATCCAAGGCCTGGTTGATCTCGACCGATCCCCCACGCGCCCCTCGCACTGCTCGGCCCCGAAGGGCCTCCCAGGCGTCGAGCCGCTGCGCCGGACGCCGTCCGTCGGAGATGGCGCCCGCCCCGCTCATGCCCGCGCAGGCGCCCCCGTCAGGGCCGTGACCACCGGATCCAGCGCTTGGTTGATCTCGTCGCCCACCGAGCGGAAGAACGGGAGGGGGGCGCCGTACGGGTCGTAGACCTCGTCCGCCTCCGCCGTGGGGGCCAGGAGCCACCCGCGTAGAGCCGCCGCGGCGCGGACCAGGGCACGGGCGCGTTCGACCATGCCGTCGTCCAGCGGGGGCAGGGTGGCCGGGTCTATGGCGCGGACCAGGCGGGTGAACTCCTTCAGCGTGAAGGTGCGCAGGCCCGCCGAGTGGCCCATGGAGATGACCTGGGCGCGGTGGTCACGGGTCGCGGTGAGGACCAGGTCCGCCCGGATGACGTGCTCGTCCAGCAGTTCGCGGCCCACGAAGCCGGAGGCGTCCGCGCCGAAGTCCGCGAGGACCGCCTCCGCGTTGGCCTCCATGGGCGCGCCCTCGTGCCCCCAGGTACCGGCGCTCTCCACGATCAGGCCGCCCCACAGGGGGTCGCCGAGCCGGTCCGCCAGGGCATGCCGGGTCAGCCGCTCGGTGATCGGCGAGCGGCACACATTGCCGGTGCTGACGTGGAGGATGCGAAAAGAGGAGTCGCCCGAGGCCCCGTCGCCGTAAGCCCCCGCGTACCCCGTCCCCGTACCTATGCCACGCCCCGCGTCAGGGGCTGTCAATTCGCCACCTCAAGGTCGGGTACGACCTTTCGCAGCTCCTCGGCCGACAGCGCGCCGGCCCGCAGCAGCACCGGCACCTTGCCCGTCACGTCGACGATCGACGACGGGACGATGCCGGGGGTGGGACCGCCGTCCAGGTACACGGAGACGGAGTCGCCGAGCATCTCCTGCGCGGCGTCGCAGTCCTCGGGGGACGCGTGGCCGGTGAGGTTGGCGGACGAGACGGCCATCGGGCCGGTCTCGGTCAGCAGCTCGATGGCGACCGGGTGCAGCGGCATGCGTACGGCGACGGTCCCGCGGGTGTCCCCGAGGTCCCACTGCAGGGACGGCTGGTGCTTGGCGACCAGGGTCAGCGCGCCCGGCCAGAAGGCGTCGACGAGTTCCCAGGCCATCTCGGAGAAGTCCGTGACCAGGCCGTGCAGCGTGTTCGGGGAGCCGATGAGGACGGGCGTGGGCATGTTCCGGCCGCGGCCCTTGGCCTCCAGCAGGTCCGCCACGGCCTCCGAGCTGAACGCGTCGGCGCCGACCCCGTACACGGTGTCGGTCGGCAGCACGACGAGCTCGCCCCGGCGCACGGCGGACGCGGCCTCGCGCAGACCCGTCGAGCGGTCGGTCGCGTCGTTGGTGTCGTATCGCCGTGCCATCAGCAAGCCTCCTCGCACACGCGGACCCCGGTGGCCGCGCACTTAACGGTTTCCACGTCGTCCACACGGGACATCGCCGTGGTCATGGCGTCGCCCTGCGGGCGGTCGCGAACCGCGGCCGGTTGTTGAGGTCCGGGTGGTCGGCCGCGTCGGCCCAGCCCCGCTCCTCGGTGAAGATCCACGGCACCTGTCCGCCCTGGGTGTCGGCGTGCTCGACGACGACGACACCGCCCGGCCGCAGCAGCCGGTGCGCGGTGCGCTCCAGACCGCGGATCAGGTCGAGGCCGTCCTCCCCCGAGAACAGGGAGAGTTCGGGATCGTAGTCCCGGGCCTCCGGAGCGACGTACTCCCATTCCGTGAGCGGGATGTACGGCGGGTTGGTGATGACGAGGTCGACCTGGCCGTCGAGGTCGGGGAAGGCGTCCAGGGCGTTCCCCTGGCGCAGGTCGACCCTGGACCCCTCGACGTTCTTACGGGTCCACCGGAGGGCGTCCTCGGACAGTTCGACGGCGTGTACGCGCGAGCGCGGGACCTCCTGTGCGAGGGCGAGCGCGATGGCGCCCGAACCGGTGCACAGGTCCACGATCAGCGGCTCCACGACGTCCATCGCGCGGACGGCGTCTATGGCCCAGCCGACCACGGACTCGGTCTCGGGCCGGGGCACGAACACGCCCGGCCCGACCTGGAGTTCCAGATAGCGGAAGTAGGCCCGCCCGGTGATGTGCTGGAGCGGTTCGCGGGCCTCGCGGCGCGCGATCACCTCCCAGTACCGGGCGTCGAAGTCCGTGTCCTTGACGGTGTGCAGCTCGCCCCGCTTCACACCGTGCACGAACGCGGCGAGCTCCTCGGCGTCGTTGCGCGGCGAGGGCACGCCGGCGTCGGCCAGCCGCTGGGTGGCCTGGGCCACTTCCGCGAGCAGCAGGTTCACGCGTCCTCCGGGCTGAGCTGTTGTCCTTCGTGCGGATGTGTACTGCGACTGTCCACTGCGGCCGTGCGGGTACGCGTCCTAGGCCGCGGCGAGCTTGGCCGCCGAGTCGGCGTCCACGCAGGCCTGGATCATCGCGTCGAGGTCACCGTCGAGGACCTGGTCCAAGTTGTACGCCTTGAAGCCGACGCGGTGGTCCGAGATGCGGTTCTCCGGGAAGTTGTACGTACGGATCTTCTCGGAGCGGTCCACGGTGCGCACCTGGCTGCGGCGGACGTCCGCCGCGTTGCGCTCCGCCTCCTCCTGGGCCGCGGCGAGGAGCCTGGAGCGCAGGATACGCATCGCCTGCTCCTTGTTCTGCAGCTGGCTCTTCTCGTTCTGGCAGGAGGCGACGACTCCGGTGGGAATGTGCGTGATGCGCACCGCGGAGTCGGTGGTGTTGACGGACTGGCCGCCGGGCCCGGAGGAGCGGTAGACGTCGATCCGCAGGTCGTTCGCGTGGATCTCGACGTCGACCTCCTCGGCCTCGGGCGTGACGAGCACACCGGCGGCGGAGGTGTGGATACGGCCCTGGGACTCGGTCGAGGGCACCCGCTGCACGCGGTGCACCCCGCCCTCGTACTTCATCCGCGCCCAGACGCCCTGGCCGGGCTCGGTGGCACCGTTGCCGCCCTTGGTCTTCACGGCGACCTGGACGTCCTTGTAGCCGCCCAGCTCGGACTCGGTGGAGTCGATGATCTCGGTCTTCCAGCCGACGCGCTCCGCGTACCGCAGGTACATGCGCAGCAGGTCGCCGGCGAACAGCGCCGACTCGTCGCCGCCCGCGCCCGCCTTGATCTCCAGGATGACGTCCTTGTCGTCGCTGGGGTCGCGCGGGACCAGCAGCAGCCGGAGCTTCTCGGTGAGCTCCTCGCGCTGCTTCTCCAGGTCCTTGACCTCGGCGGCGAAGTCGGGGTCGTCGGCGGCGAACTCCTTCGCCGTCTCGATGTCGTCCCCGGTCTGCTTCCAGGAGCGGTACGTCGCGATGATCGGGGTCAGCTCGGCGTAGCGCTTGTTGAGCTTGCGCGCGTTGGCCTGATCGGCGTGGACCGACGGGTCAGCGAGCTTCTTCTCAAGATCGGCGTGCTCGCCGATGAGTTCCTCGACCGCCTCGAACATCTCCGGCTCCAATGGACTGCCCCCCGGCACCATCACGGGCTCGGGGACGTAGGTACGGCATGGGGGTTCGTACGGGGTTCCCTGCTCGATCGAACTGCCCGGTCGATCTGCTCGATCGCGTTCGAGAGCGAGGGGTGGGGCTGCACCGCAAAGCGCCGGTCCCAGCGCCCCCGGACGGAGGCACCGAAGACCGGCGCTGTGAGCTCGCTACTTGCTGTCGGCCGCAGCCTTGGCCTTGCCGAAGCGGGCCTCGAAGCGGGCCACGCGGCCACCGGTGTCGAGGATCTTCTGCTTGCCCGTGTAGAACGGGTGGCACTCGGAGCAGACCTCGGCACGGACGGTGCCGCTGGAGATCGTGCTGCGGGTGGTGAACGACGCGCCACAGGTGCAGCTGACCTGCGTCTCGACGTACTCGGGGTGGATGTCGCGCTTCAAGGTGTCTCCTAGTTTCGGGAGGGCGCCGGGTCGCTGCCGCGGATTGCGGGGGCGTGAACCGGGGCCGACTGTCCAGTCTGCCAGGACTGGTGCCATCTCCCCAAACCGGGGGACGGCCGGGGGTATTCCCCAGGGCCCCTGCGGGGGTGCCGGGAGCTCGCCGCGGGCGGGTGCGGGACCGTCGTGGCTGGGCGCGCAGTTCCCCGCGCCCCTTGCGGGGCCGGGGCGGAGCACGATCGATTACTGCACGACGCCCTTGGCGTCACCACTCGCCGTACCCTCCGTCGCCGACTTCGGAATCGCACGATCGTTCTTCAGCGCGTCCCACACGACCGCGGCCTTGTCCTTCTCGACGAGAACACGGTTGCCGTCAGCCGGGTCGTACTGCACCGGCAGCGTGACCATGTTCATCTTCGACGAGCTGATGCCCTTGAGCCCGTTGGCGAAGGACGCCAGGTCCTTGACCGAGGCCAGGTCGGAGTCGGTGGTGACCGTCTTCGTCGCGGTGTCGGCGAGGTCGTACAGCTTCTTCGGGCTGGTCAGTACGCCGACGCTCTTGACCTGCTCGACCAGCGCCTTGATGAACGCCTGCTGGAGCTGGATCCGGCCGAGGTCGGAGCCGTCGCCCACCCCGTGCCGCGTACGCACCAGGCCGAGGGACTGCTTGCCGGTCAGCCGGTGCGTGCCGGCCTTGAGGTCGAGGTGGCTCTCCTTGTCGGTGATGTCCTTGGTCGTGGTGACCTCGACACCGCCGAGTTCGTCGATGAGCTTCTGGAAGCCGCTGAAGTCGACCTCGACGTAGTGGTCCATGCGGATCCCGGTCATCGACTCGACGGTCTTGACCGCGCAGGCGGCGCCGCCCGTCGAGTACGCCGAGTTGAACATCGCCAGGGACGCGGCGTCGTGCTCGACGCCCTCGCTGTCGGTGCACGCGGGCCGGGGCACGAGTGTGTCGCGCGGTATGGAGACCACGCTGGCCTTCTTGTGGCCCTCGTAGACGTGCACGACCATCGCGGTGTCCGAGCGGGCGCTGCCATCGTCGGTGCCGCCGCCCAGGTCCTTGTTGCTGCCGGAGCGGGTGTCGGAGCCGAGTACGAGGATGTCCTGCGAGCCGTTGTCGACGTCGAGGGGCCGGTCGGTGCCGAGTGCCTGGTCGATGTCGACGCTCTTGATGTTGTCGTTCAGGTTGAAGTACACGTACCCCAGACCCGTGCCGCCCAGAACGAAGACACCCGCCGCGGACCAGGCCGCGATGACGAGCGCCTTGTGACGCGTGCTCCGCGGTTTACGGCGATGGCCGGATTTAGGTGTGCTCTCGGCAGGCATGTGCTCCTCAGTTCTCGCTGGTCGGCTCGATTACCCCCTGCGGTCAGGGTCAGGCGTGGTCATGTGCCGTGACGTCTCTGTCAGGACCCGTCTGTTCAGACGTTGAAACCGAAAAAAGGGTTGCACAACGCACTGTGACCGTACTGTGCGAACACGGACACAACGGGTGACAGGTGGTGCACGCCGTCGGCGGCTCACCTGCGCTTACGTGGGCGGAAGCCCCGCCTCCGCGCCACCGTGTCGACCTTCACAGCTGTGGCGAAGATCTCCGGAGGCGCGGTACGGGGACAACGCGGAGGGCCGCCCCCCGATGGCACGGGGACGGCCCTCCGCGGTACCGGCTGCGCCGGCTGAGACCTCAGTCGTTGCCGTTGCCCGGCATCGGCGTCGTCTTCTGGATCTGCAGCAGGAACTCGGCGTTCGACTTCGTCTGCTTCATTTTGTCGAGCAGCAGCTCGATCGCCTGCTGCTGGTCGAGCGCGTGCAGCACGCGACGCAGCTTCCAGGTGATGGCGAGTTCGTCGCTGCCGAGCAGGATCTCTTCCTTACGCGTACCGGACGCGTCGACGTCCACCGCCGGGAAGATGCGCTTGTCGGCGAGCTTGCGGTCGAGCTTGAGCTCCGCGTTGCCCGTGCCCTTGAACTCCTCGAAGATGACCTCGTCCATGCGCGAGCCGGTGTCGACCAGCGCGGTGGCCAGGATCGTCAGCGAGCCGCCGTCCTCGATGTTGCGCGCGGCACCGAAGAAGCGCTTCGGCGGGTACAGCGCGGTCGAGTCGACACCACCGGACAGGATGCGGCCGGAGGCCGGGGCGGCGAGGTTGTACGCACGGCCCAGACGCGTGATCGAGTCGAGCAGCACGACGACGTCGTGGCCCAGCTCCACCAGCCGCTTGGCACGCTCGATGGCGAGCTCGGCGACCGTGGTGTGGTCCTCGGCGGGACGGTCGAAGGTCGAGGAGATGACCTCGCCCTTCACCGACCGCTGCATGTCGGTGACTTCTTCCGGACGCTCGTCGACGAGGACGACCATCAGGTGGCACTCGGGGTTGTTGACGGTGATCGCGTTGGCGATCGCCTGCAGGATCATGGTCTTGCCGGTCTTCGGCGGAGCCACGATCAGACCACGCTGGCCCTTGCCGATGGGCGCGACGAGGTCGATGATGCGGGTCGTCAGCACACCCGGGTCGGTCTCCAGACGGAGCCGGTCCTGCGGGTACAGCGGCGTCAGCTTGTTGAACTCCGGGCGTCCGCGCCCCGATTCGGGCGCCATGCCGTTCTGCGAGTCCAGGCGGACGAGCGCGTTGAACTTCTCGCGGCGCTCGCCGTCCTTGGGCTGACGGACGGCGCCGGTGACGTGGTCACCCTTGCGCAGACCGTTCTTGCGGACCTGGGCGAGGGAGACGTACACGTCGTTCGGACCGGGAAGGTAGCCCGACGTACGGATGAACGCGTAGTTGTCGAGGATGTCCAGGATGCCCGCGACGGGGATCAGGACGTCGTCGTCGGCGACCTGCGGCTCGTTCGGGCCGAACTCGTCGCGGCCACGGCGGCCACGGCGGTCGCGGTAACGACCGCGGCGGCCACGGCGGCCACCCTCGAAGTCGTCGTCGTCCTGCGGGCCGTTGTCGCGCTGCCGGTCCTGACGGCCGCCGCCCTGCTGACGGTCCTGCCGGTCCTGGCGCTGCTGGTTGCCGCCGCCCTGGCCCTGACCGCCCTGGCCACCCTGGTTGCCCTGGCCGCCCTGCTGTTCGTCGCCCTTGCCACCACGGCGGTCGCGGTCGCGGCCCCCGCGGTCACGGTCGCCGCGCTCACCGCGGTCGCCACGGTCGGCGCGGTCACGACGGTCGCGGCGGCCCTGACGGCCGTCGGTCCCGCCGTCCGAGCCGTCGCCCTTGGCCTCGCCCTGGGACTGCGCGGACTCGTCGGTCCTGACCTCGGTCTTCGCCTCGGCGGTGATCGTCTCGGGGCTGCCCGCCTCGGCGGTGGCGCGACGCCGGCGGCGCTCGGCCGGAGCGTCGTCCCCACCGCGCTCGCCGCCCTCGCTCGCCCGGGCGGGGCCACCGGCCGGCTGGCCGGGGATCTCGATCTGCTGCTGAGCCACGGCCTTCTCGGCCTTGGTCTCCGCCTTCTTGTCGGCGGGAGAGACGGCCTCGTCCCCCGTACGAGCCTTCGAGGTGGCCCGGCGCTTGGGCTTCGTCTCGGTGGCGTCCCCGGCGGAGGGCGCGGCCTTGGCCGAAGCACCCCCGCCGCCCTGCGCCTCCTTGATGACCTCGATCAGCTGGCTCTTGCGCATCCGCGCCGTGCCCCTGATGCCGAGGCCGGATGCGACCTGCTGCAGCTCGGCCAGCACCATGCCCTCAAGGCCGGTACCGCGGCGCCGACGGGAGCCGGCACCGGTGGCAGGCGCGGAGGCGTCCGTGGCGGGCGCGGCAGCGGTCTCCTCGACACGTGCGCCCATCAGATCGGTGGTGTCGCTCACGAAGGGTCCTTCCCTGGAGCGGACGTCGGCCTGTCTGGCTCGGCGACCGGTTGTGCTGTCCGACAGTGGTCCGTCATGTGTGGACCGTGCCGGGGCGGTGGTCCGCCAAAAGGCGGAGGGAATTTCTGGGATGACGTTTCCCGGGGCCGCGGACTTGAGGTTCTGTGTCCATCGGCTCGTTCACGCCGGTTCCGGAGCGTACTCAGCACCGCTCAGCGCCTAGCACCCAATGCATGGCACAAAGCGATTTGGGGGGCTCCCGGAAGAATGATTGTCCCGGACGGGGACGTGAAGCACCTCGCCATGGTGGGGTCGGGTGCAGACTTGAGGTTAACACTACCGGATCCAACAAACATTCCCCCTCTCGAAATCCGGCAACCGAGTGTCACGGAGCAAGCGGCAGCACGCTCGCTCCGGTGGCGTCGAGGCCCAGCCGGTTGGCCGCCCAGCCCTCTCCCGCCAGTTGTGCGACCTTGTCGGCCGCGGCCTCGTCGGCGAGCGCGAGCACGGTGGGCCCGGCACCCGAGATGACCGCGGGAATCCCGTCCGCCCGCAGCCGCTCCACCAGCGCGGCGCTCTCCGGCATGGCCGGCGCGCGGTACTCCTGGTGCAGTCGGTCCTCGGTGGCGGGCAGCAGCAGCTCGGGGCGCCTGGTGAGGGCCTCGACGAGCAGTGCGGCGCGGCCCGCGTTGGTGGCGGCGTCGACGTGCGGGACCGTACGCGGAAGGAGTCCGCGGGCGGTCTCCGTCAGTACTGCCTTGCCGGGTACGAAAACCACCGGAACGATGGAATCGGCGGGTTCCATCCTGATGGCGCGCGCCGCCCCGTTCTCCAGCCAGGACAAGGTGAATCCGCCGAGCAGACAGGCCGCGACGTTGTCGGGATGACCCTCGATCTCGGTGGCGAGCTCAAGGAGCGCGGTGTCGTCGAGCTTGCTGTCGCCGCCTATGGTCACCGCGCGTGCGGCGACGATGCCGGCGCAGATCGCGGCCGACGAGGAGCCGAGGCCCCGGCCGTGCGGGATGCGGTTGGCACACACGATCTCAAGACCGCGGGGCTGTCCGCCCAGCAGGTCGAAGGCGGTGCGCAGGGACCGTACGAGGAGGTGGCGCTCGTCGCGCGGCAGCGTCTCGCTTCCCTCACCCGCGATGTCGATGTGCAGGCCGGAATCGGCCACGCGGACGACCACGTCGTCGTACAGCCCCAGTGACAGGCCGAGGGCGTCGAAGCCCGGGCCGAGGTTGGCACTGGTGGCGGGGACGCGCACCCGGACGGCGGCGGCGCGGAACGCTGGACCGGCCATCGCTCGATGACTCTCCTTGAGCTTGAGCTGCGAGATTTTCGAAATCCTGCGAGACGTACGGAGAATGCGGAAGACCCGGAGGCCGCAGGGGCGGCGCGGCACCGCGGCATATGCGGCGGGCGGGTTCGGTACAGCTTATCGAAGGAAGGTTCAGTGGCGACATAGGGCGCACAGGAGGCGCACGATGCGTGTCGTAAGCCCGCATGTGCACCCCCTGACGGATGCCTCTTCCCGTGCCCTGCCGGGCGGGTGTGCCGTGTGGTGCGGCTACGCCAGGCCCAGACGCTCGGCGGCCGTGGCGGCGTCGACCGGGACGGTGACGGGTTGCGGGGCGCCCGCGACGGCCCAGTCGGGGTCCTTGAGGCCGTTTCCGGTCACCGTGCAGACGATGCGCTGTCCCGGGTCGACCTTGCCCTGCTCGGCCGCCTTGAGCAGACCGGCGACGGAAGCCGCGGAGGCCGGCTCGACGAAAACACCCTCCTGTGCGGCCAACAGCCGGTAGGCGCGCAGGATCTCACGGTCCGTCACCTCGTCGATGAAGCCGCCCGACTCGTCCCGCGCGGCGAGCGCGTACTGCCACGAGGCGGGGTTGCCGATGCGGATCGCGGTGGCGATCGTCGAGGGGTCCTTGACGATCTCGCCGCGCACGATGGGCGCGGACCCGGACGCCTGGAAGCCCCACATGCGCGGGGTCCGTGCGGCGATCTTGTCGGCGGCGTACTCGGCGTACCCCTTCCAGTACGCGGTGATGTTGCCCGCGTTGCCCACCGGGAGGACGTGGATGTCGGGGGCGTCGCCGAGCATGTCCACGATCTCGAACGCCGCGGTCTTCTGCCCCTCGATACGCACCGGGTTCACCGAATTGACCAGTGCCACCGGGTAGTTGTCGGAGAGGTTGCGCGCCAGGGTGAGGCAGTCGTCGAAGTTGCCGTCGACCTGGAGGATCTTCGCGCCGTGCACGAGGGCCTGGCCCATCTTGCCGAGCGCGATCTTGCCCTGCGGCACGAGGACGGCGCACACCATCCCGGCGCGTACGGCGTAGGCGGCCGCCGAGGCAGACGTGTTGCCCGTGGAGGCACAGATGACGGCCTTCGCGCCTTCCTCCTTGGCCCGGGTGATGGCCATGGTCATGCCGCGGTCCTTGAAGGACCCGGTGGGGTTGGCACCCTCGACCTTGAGGTGGACCTCGCAGCCCGTGCGCTCGGAGAGCACCTGCGCGGGCACGAGCGGCGTACCGCCCTCACGCAGGGAGACGACCTGCGTGGTGTCGGACACCGGCAGCCGGTCCCGGTACTCCTCGATGATTCCGCGCCACTGGTGGGTCATTGCTCGTTACTCTCCTTCAACCCGCATGATGCTGGCGACACCACGCACGGTGTCGAGGTTGCGCAGCGCCTCCACGGTCCCGGTGAGGGACGCGTCGGACGCGCGATGGGTGACGACCACGAGGGAGGCATCGCCGCCTCCGTCCTGCCGCCCCTGCTGGCGAACCGTATCGATCGACACTCCGTGTTCGGCGAACACGGTCGCCACCTGGGCGAGAACGCCCGGTTTGTCGGCCACATCGAGACTGATGTGGTAGCGGGTCACGACCTCGCCCATGGGCGACACCGGCAGCTGGGTGTACGCCGAGTCGCCGGGCCCGGTCGCGCCGCTGAGCTTGTTGCGACAGACGGCGACGAGGTCCCCGAGGACGGCGGACGCGGTCGGCGCACCACCGGCGCCCGGCCCGTAGAACATGAGCTGCCCGGCGGCGTCGGACTCGACGAACACGGCGTTGTAGGCGCCGCGCACGGAGGCCAGCGGGTGGCTCAGCGGGATCATGGCGGGGTGCACCCGCGCGGTGACCGATCCCCCGTCGGCGGCCCGCTCGCAGATGGCGAGCAGTTTGATGGTGCAGCCCATCGCCTTCGCGGAGGCGAAGTCGGCGGCGGTGACCTCGATCATGCCCTCGCGGTACACGTCGTCGAGGCGTACGCGCGTGTGGAAGGCGATCCCGGCGAGGATGGCGGCCTTGGCGGCGGCGTCGAACCCCTCGACGTCGGCGGTGGGGTCGGCTTCCGCGTACCCGAGGGCGGTGGCCTCGTCGAGTGCTTCCTGGTAGCCGGCGCCCGTCGAGTCCATCTTGTCGAGGATGAAGTTGGTGGTGCCGTTGACGATGCCGAGCACGCGGTTGACCTTGTCCCCCGCGAGGGACTCGCGCAGCGGCCGGATCAGCGGGATGGCACCGGCGACGGCGGCCTCGTAATAGAGGTCCGCGTCGTGGTCGTCGGCCGCCGCGTGCAGTGCGGCGCCGTCCTGCGCGAGGAGCGCCTTGTTGGCGGAGACCACGGACGCGCCGTGCTCGAAGGCGGTGGTGATGAGGGTGCGGGCCGGTTCGATACCGCCGATGACCTCGACGACCACGTCGATGTCACCCCGTTTGACCAGGGCGGTCGCGTCGGTGGTGACCAGGGCGGGGTCGATGCCCTCACGCACCTTGGAGGGCCGGCGCACGGCCACGCCCGCCAGCTCGACGGGGGCTCCGATGCGCGCGGCGAGGTCGTCGGCGTGCGTCGTCATGATGCGCGCCACCTCTGAGCCGACTACCCCGCAGCCCAGCAGCGCCACCTTCAGCGGACGCGTACGCATCATCCGACCTCGTTTCCTCATACCGTCACGGTGGGACCAGTCTCACTCACCGGACGGGAGTTTCTACCCTTCGTCCGGATCGTGAGATGTCGATTTCATTTATGCGAGGCCGGAAAACAGGAGATCTTCCGTCCTTGCTCGTCCGTCCATGTCAGCGGACATCGAGTCAGCCGACATCGAGACGCAGTAGATCCTCCTCGGTCTCGCGGCGGACGACGACCCTGGCCTCGCCGTCGCGGACCGCGACGACGGGCGGACGCAGGGCGTGGTTGTAGTTGCTCGCCATCGAGCGGCAGTACGCACCGGTGGCCGGCACCGCGATGAGGTCGCCGGGCGCGAGGTCGGACGGCAGGAAAGCGTCCTTGACCACGATGTCCCCGCTCTCACAGTGCTTGCCGACCACACGGACGAGCATGGGCTCGGCATCGCTCGTACGGGAGACGAGGGCGACGCTGTACTCGGCGTCGTACAACGCGGTACGGATGTTGTCGGACATGCCGCCGTCGACGGAGACGTACGTACGCAGTCCTTCGAGGGGCTTGACGGTGCCGACCTCGTAGAGGGTGAAGGCGGTCGGCCCGACGATGGCGCGGCCGGGCTCGACGGAGATCCGGGGGGTCCGCAGCTTCGCGGCCTCGCACTCCCGGGTCACGATCTCACCGAGCGCCTTGGCGATCTCATGGGGCTCGCGGGGGTCGTCGTCGCTGGTGTAGGCGATGCCGAGGCCGCCGCCGAGGTCGATCTCGGGCAGTTCGACACCGTGCTCGTCGCGGACCTGGGCGAGCAGCGACACGACACGACGGGCGGCCACCTCGAACCCGGCCATGTCGAAGATCTGCGACCCGATGTGGGAGTGGATGCCGATCAGTTCGAGCCCGTCGAGGGTGAGCGCACGCCGGACGGCCTCGGCGGCCTGTCCGTCCGCGAGCGCGATCCCGAACTTCTGGTCCTCGTGCGCGGTCGCGATGAACTCGTGCGTGTGGGCCTCGACGCCGACGGTGACGCGGATCTGCACGCGCTGCCGCTTGCCGAGGCTCTGCGCGATGTGCGCGACGCGCACGATCTCCTGGAAGGAGTCGAGGACGATACGCCCGACGCCGACCTCGATGGCCTTGGTGATCTCCGCCACGGACTTGTTGTTGCCGTGGAAGGCGATGCGGTCGGCGGGCATCCCGGCGGACAGGGCGGTGGTCAGCTCACCCCCGGAACACACGTCGAGATTGAGGCCCTCCTCGTGCAGCCAGCGCACGACGGCACGCGAGAGGAACGCCTTCCCGGCGTAGAACACGTCGGCGTCGTGCCCGAAGGCGGTGCGCCAGGCGCGCGCCCGCGCCCGGAAGTCGGTCTCGTCGACGAAGTAGGCGGGCGTGCCGAACTCCTCGGCGAGCGTCGCCACATCGATGCCGCCGACGCTGACCGAACCGCTCGCGGTACGCGTCACGGTCTGCGCCCAGACCTTGGGGTCGAGGACGTTGAGGTCGGCCGCCGGGGCGGTGTAGTGACCCTCGGGCAGGACATCGGCGTGACGGGGCCCGGCGGGGTGTGCGGATCGGCTCATGTCTTTTTGGGCTTCCTAGAAGATCTCAGTTCGCTTCTCAGTTCACTTCACATCAGACAGGATCAAATCAATCAGATCGGATCGGATCAGGTCTGTTCAGCTCAGGTCTGTTCAGCTCGGCTCAGAGATGGGTCGGTGCGTCGATGCCGAGCAGGGACAGGCCGCCGGCCAGCACCGTCCCGGCGGCTTCGGCGAGCGCGAGCCGGGAACGGTGGGCGGCCGAGGGTTTCTCGTCCCCCAGCGGGAGCACGGTGTGCTGGAAGGCGAGCAGCGCGTCGGCGACGGTGACGAGATGCCGCGCGACCCGGTCGGGCGCGCGGTGGCGCGCTGCGGCGGCCAGGACGTGGGGATAGCTGTCGAGGGCGTCGAGAAGAGGGCCGGAGCCGCTCACGCACTCCCCGGGAACGGCGGCGAATCCGAGGGCGGCGGCGTTGCGGCCGAGGGCCGTCGTGCGGGCGTACGCGTACTGGACGCGGAAGAGGGGGTTGCCCTCCCGCTGGACGAGGTGCTCGTCGGTGATGCGGGGGTGGTCGCGGGCCGCGGGGTAGAGGAGTGCCCAGCGCGCGGCGTCGCGACCGAGGGGGGTGGGGTCCTGACCTGCGGGGACGGGCCGGAGGTCGACTTCGAGGGGCGCGGGCGCTGGCGCGGGCGTGGGCGTGGGCGTTTCGGGCGGGCCTTGGGCGGCGTCGACGGTGACGCCGAGGGGGCGGGCCCAGGCGGGTTCGAGCGCGGCCTCCGCGCCCGCGGAGGGGGCAGGGACGGCATGGCCGTTACGGACGAGGACGCCCTGGGAACGCAGAATCCGGGTGAGGACCTGCCCGATGACGGCGGCGCGCACTTCGCGGGGGTGACGCAGCTGGACGACCTGCCCGGTCGGCCCGTCGACGTACCCGTACCGCTCGCGGCGCCGCAGGATCTCCGCGACGAGGGCGGGCCCGCGGCCGGCGAGGGTGATGTTGAGGAACCCGGGCCCGGAGATGTCGACGCGCTCAACGCCCGCCACTCCACTGAGGTGGGGCCGCAGGATCTCGGCGACCTCCTTCGGCGGCCGACCGGCGGGACGGGCCAGCTGGAGAGCGACGTTGGTGGCGTAGTCCCCGCGCCCGCCGGGCCCGGGCGGCACGACCTGCGCACGCTCCGGCACGGCCACGACCAGCTCACCCTCGTCCACGGCACGGCGCACGGCGCGCAGAACGGTGCTGGAGAGCTCGACTGGGGTCACGGGACAAGCGTAGGGGAGGAGGGGGGTGGGTAGGCGAATGGGTTTGGGCGATGGTCCGGCATATGGACGCTTGCCTTCTTCGCGTGCTGCTCAGCTACCGGTACGGCCGGCGCGCTCGGGTCCGCCGGGCCCGTACAGACTCTCGGCACTGTCGAACGACGAACCGGAGCCGCCGCCGGAACCGGGGCCGGAGGCACTGCCGACACCGGTGTCGGCGGTCTCCCGCCGCTCCCGCAACTGGCGTACGAGCCGGACCAGGTCCGCGGGCTCGAAGGGCTTGGAGAGGAAGGCGTCGACGCCGACGTCGAGGCCGCTCTCGACCTCGTACTGCGTACAGGCGCTGATGATGGCGAGGGGGAGGGCGCGGGTACGCGGATCGGCCCGGAGCCGGGCGGCGGTACGCAGCCCGTCGAGCCGGGGCATGACCACGTCGAGGGTGACGACATCGGGGCGCACCTGGTGGATGACGTCCAGGCACTCGACACCGTCAGCCGCGGTCACGACCTCGAAACCCTCCAGTTCGAGGTTGACCCTGATCAGTTGCCGGATGACCTTGTTGTCGTCCACAACAAGCACCCGACCCGACGCGCCTGGCACAACTTGAGAGTAGGTCGGCGCGCGGGTTCGCGTCCGGCTTTTCCCTACTTCCACCCCACGCGGGGGATGCCGGCCCGTGCCCCGGGATCAGCCCCGCCCCAGCCCCAACCAAGATCCAACGAACCCCGGACACCCCTTCCCCACCCCTCCAAATCCGTTCATGAACACCCGGAGAGAGCTGGTAGTGTTCAACCCGTCGCCGCAACCACAGCGTCCGACACGCCCCCGTAGCTCAGGGGATAGAGCAACGGCCTCCGGAGCCGTGTGCGCAGGTTCGAATCCTGCCGGGGGCACCTTGGATTAGGTGCCCAAAGACCCCGCCATCAGCGCGTTCGCTGAAGACGGGGTCTTGGCGTATGTGCGGGTGGAGGTTGTTCGGACCCGGTGCGTACGTCTACTTGGTGTCCAGGTCGATTCCTGACAGGGCGGGGAGGGCGCCGAGGAAGGCCTCTACGTCGGGCAGGCTGTCCGCGCCGGTTTCGTAGGTCTCGATCCGTCCGGCGAAGTCGGTCGTCAGTGCGTCCAGTCGGGGCTGGAGGTCCGTGTGGGAGGCGATCGTGATTGCGTCGTAGTAGTCGATGTCGCTGCCGATCGTCAGGTCTACGAACACATCCTCGTTCCTGATGACCGAGGGCAGGCTGGGTCTGGACGAGCCGTTCAGGGAAGCGACGAGGTCCTTCAGTCGGGCTTCGCCGGGGGCTACCGCGAAGACGGTGATCTCGGAGGTCGCGTCCAACAGGACCGCATGCAGCAGGCGAACCAGATCCCGGGGTGTTGAGAGGTCGAACAGTCCAGCGCGGCTGGTGGCGCTGGTACCGGCAGTTGAGTGTCCTGGGACGAAGCCGTTGTCCCGCACCTCGTGCGGACTCTCTGCTTCGATGTCGTACTCCCAGTCGACGAGTACCGGCTCGCGTCCCAGAGCCTGCGCCGCCTCGTCTCGGTAGTAAGCAGGAATCGCGTATCGGGCCAGCCCCGCGGTCATGCGCCAGACCAGGCCGGTGTAGACGGCCACCTCTTCCATGTTGTTGTTGTTCACCGCGTACTCGGTGAAGGGCGTCGGCCCGGGCGGCCAGTCCTGGAACAGACCCGGCCAGTGGCGGGTCACCGCTGTCTGCGTGCCTGGAAGGTAGCGGTGGACATTGATGCCCTGCTCCTTCGAACTCTGGAAGTGAAGGGGATGCACAGCCGTAATTTAGGCCTCCCGCGGCTTACTGACCCCAGCGGCCGGTAGGACGGCAGGTAGGATAGGTGGCATGACCGAGAGTACCGGTAAGTATTCGATCACCATGCCTCGCGACATCGCGGAAGCGGCCAAGGCCCGCAGCGGGCCCTCCGGGCTGTCCGCCTATGTGGCCGGCGCCGTGGCCCGGCAGATCGAGCGGGACAACCTCAACGAGGTCATCCAGGTCGCCGAGGCGGAGCACGGACCCGTCACGGACGGGGAGATCCAGGCTCTGCGCGATCAGCTCCAGCAGGCCCGCCGGCAGCAGACCCAGGGTGGGGCGAGCGCCGCGTGACCCGCTCCCCCGCCGTCCCCGGCGGCACTCTGGTCCTCGACAGTGAAGGGCTGGCCAAAGCCGTTCTGCGAGACCGGGCCGTCACCGGTTGGCTGGCGCTCGCCCGTGCCGACGACCTGCGAGTGATCACCTCCGCGGCCACTCTTGTCGAGGTGGTCCACCCTCGGATCAACCGACCGGCCCTGGAGTGGATCCTGTCCCGTCTCGTCGTCGAACCGGTGACCGAGCCCATCGCCCGCCACGCGGCCGCACTCCTCGCCGACACCGGTCGACACGGTCACAAGTACGCCATCGACGCCATGCTGAGCGCCACCGCGCTCGCCGCCCCCTCGCCGGTCACCGTGCTCACGTCCGATCCGGAAGATCTCACCGCGCTGTGCGGTGGACGGGTCACCGTCATCAAGGTTTGACCCGGGACACGAGGTCACCCTCGACGGACCAAATCCCCCCGAGTGCAAAATTTACCTAGCGCAATGATTGCCTTGTGCTTCTCGTACGTACCCCCTGTGGACCGGGTCGTACAGCTCAGGAGGCAGCATGCGTGTCACGCAACGCACCGCAGGGACCGTATTTGTGATCGGTGGGCTGGGCGTGACGGTTGCCGCGCTCGCCTATCCCGCTCTCGTCGGGGTGGAGACCACCACGACCAGTCAGGACCGGATCATCGCCAACACCCGGTACGGGCCCCTGACCGAGGCCGACCGGGATTTCGTCGTCAAGGTGCGGGCCGCGGGGCTCTGGGAGCATCCGCTGGGGCTGATGGCCATGGAGCGTGGGACGACCCCTGCCATGAAGGAGGCCGGGAAGCATCTCGTCGCCGGGCACTCCGGGCTCGACGAGATGTGCCGGAAGATAGCGCCCGAGCTGGGCATCACGCTGCCCAACCAGGCCAGCCCGCAGCAACAGCAGTTCGTGGCCACCGTGGACGGGAGCACCGGGCAGCAGTTCGACACGACCGCCGTCAACATCATGCGCGTCACGCACGGGCAGATCTTCCCCGTCATCGCGAAGATCCGCGCCAACACCAAGAACACCATGGTCCGTGAACTCGCCGACCTGGCCAACGACACCGTCCTCGACCACATCACGGTGTTGGAGAAGACCGACCTCGTCAACTACGACCAGGTCAACTTCCAGCAGACCAGCCCGCCCAAGCTCCCCAAGGCCGAGTTGACCCCGCCCGCCCCGCAGCCCGGTTCGCCCGTCCTCGTCCTCAACAGGCCGGAAGGGCTGGATGTGAACACGACCTCGCCGACGCCCACCCCGACTCCGACCCCCGCCGTGGGATGAGCGACAGCCCGCTATCCGTCGTGGCCCGTCGGCGGGTCCACCCAGCCCAGCGGGTGCGGCACCCCGTCGTCCGCGTCGTCCACGTCCGGGACCGGGGGCTCGCCGCCCGCCTCGTTGAAGGCGGTCAACGCCTCGACTATCGCGGTCCGTTGGCCGGGCGTGAGGCGTTCCACGATCGTGGCGATCTCCGCGCGCCGGCGGGCCGTCACGTCCTCGACCGTGCGACGGCCCTCCTCCGTGAGCCGGAGCAGGGTCTCGCGGCGGTTGCCGGGGTTGGTCTGCCGGTCGGCGAGACCGGCGGTGATGAGCCGGTCGACCATGCGCATGGCCGTGGACGGCGCGACCTGGAGCAGCTCCGCGAGCGTGACCAGCTTGGTGGCGCCGCGCGTGGACAGCACGACCAGCATGCGGACCTGCGGCAGGGTCACCCGCTCCTCGACCTCCGCGAGCGAACGGGCCGAGACCGCGACCAGTACGCGCGACGCGGTCAGCACCGCCCGGGTCACCGCGTCGACGTCGTCATCGACGCCCACGCCGGCGACGCCCGCGTCTTCCACGCCGGCGCCGGCAACGGCCGCGTCTTCCACTGCCACTTCACTTGCGTCTACGTCGTTCATGACGTCCAGGTCCTCCGTGACATCGACGTCATCTGTGGCTCCGACAGGGGTCTCGTGCTCCGGCATGTGTCCTTTCTATCTCGCCGAAGTGCCTGCCCACTCACCTGATCCACACAGATTTTCCTCGTCCGTGACCCGTGTAAGCACGCAAAGACTCCACGACTGAACGGCTCAACGGGCCGGCGCCGGGCCCGTACTTCGGCGCACGATCAGTTCGACCGGCACCACCCGGTCCAGTTCCGGTTCCGGCGGACCGTCCAGCTGGGACAGGAGCAGCCGCAGGGACCGCGTACCGATCTCGGGGAAGTCGGTACGGACCGTGGTCAGCGGGGGAAGCAGGTGCGCGGCCTCGGGGATGTCGTCGTAGCCGACCACGCTGACGTCGTCCGGCACCCGGCGGCCCGACTCGTGCAGGGCGCGGAGCACGCCGAGCGCCATCTGGTCGTTGGACGCGAAGATCGCGGTGACATCGGGGTCCTCGGCCAGTCTGCGGCCCAGTTCGTAGCCCGAGTCGGCGCTCCAGTCGCCGACGAGGGGCTCGTGGACCGCGGCCCCCGCCGCCTTCAGCGTGGCCCGCCAGGCCTCCACCCTGCGGTCCGCCGACAGCCAGCCCGTGGGGCCCGCGATGTGCTCGACCGTCACGTGCCCGAAGTCCAGCAGGTGCTCGGTCGCCTTGCGGGCGCCCGCCCAGTTGTCCGCCGTGACGAACGACGCGTCCTTGCCTAGGTCGTTCTCCAGGACCATCAGCGGGGTGTCGAGCCGCGCCTCCGCCAGCGCCTTGCCCACCCAGCGCTGCGGGGCGATGGCGATCACACCGTCCGCGCCCTCGGCCGACAGGGTGTCCACGGCCCGTACGACGGTGGCCCGGTCCGCCGTGTCGAGCGCGATGGAGCTGACCAGGTAACCGGCGTCCTGGGCCGCGCTGTTGATCGCGGTCAGTATGGAGGCCGGGCCGTACCGGGCCGCGTCGAAGGAGATCACGCCCAGCATGCGGGTCCGGCCGCTGGCCAGCGAGCGCGCGCTGCGGCTCGGGCGGTAGCCGAGGGTCCGCATGGCCGTCAGGACCACCTCACGGGTCTCAGGGCGGACGGCCGGATTGTCGTTCAGTACCCGGGACACCGTCTGTTTGGAGACACCGGCCAGTTGCGCCACGTCGCCCATCACCGGCCGCGCGCCCGCGAAGTTGCGCCGGCTGCGTCCCTTGGGGAGATCGGGCGGCACATCGTCACCGGCACTTCGGGTCATTGCGGGTGATGCCCTTCGAGGTACGGGGACGGGGGTGCGGGTTCGTCCGTCGGGCGGAGCCCGCCCGGTCGGCCCAGAATAGGCCGCCGGGCGGGAAGGCGGCGCGGCAGCCCGGCCCCGCCCTGCCTACCTCACCTCCCCCGCCTCCCCGATCACCCACGTACGGGTCGTCACCCACTCGATCCGCCCGACCGTCGCCACAGCCCCCTCGTCAGGAGCCACGTCCGCCACGTACACCCGCGCGTCCGCCGCCCTCGGCAGCACCCGCAGCCGCAGTCCCTCTCCCCGGAGGGCGAAGGCCGGGAGCCGGTCCAGGGCGATGTCCCAGGGCCGCCCCGTGTGGAACTGGTCCGCCACGAGCCTGTCGCCCACGTACGCGCGTGCCACGTCCCCGGACCAGTGGACACGCAGCAGGGTTCCGGTGAGCGGAAGTCCGTCGGGGACGGCGATGGCGTACTCGGCGGCGGTCGTGTCGTAGTGCTCGTCGGCGGGGGCGCTCGCCCGGCCCAGCACGCCGGTCACGGGCAAGGGCGCAGGCCCGGCGGCCCGCACCAGCTCAGCCCCTCCGAATCCGAATCCGAATCCCGCTGCCGCTCCCCCGGCCCCGACGCCGACATCGCCCCCTCCCCCTCCGCCTCTCCCTCTCCCGGACCGCGGGTCCAGGGCGTCCCCCGTCAGGTGATACCGCGTGAACACCCCGTCCCCCGACTCCCGCACGCTCCCGCCCGTCACCACCGGAGGCCGTCGGGGTGCGGGCAGCACGGCGAACGAGGTCGCGCCGGCCGGGCTGTGCAGCCGTACCTCCCCCTGCCCACCCCGCGCGTACTCGTCGAAGACGACACCGGCACCGCCACCGGAGCCGGAGCCGGAGCCGGAGCCGGCGAGCACCAGCCGCTCCGCTCCCCACGCCACACCCCGGTAGGCGGTACGGGCCGTCTTCGCGTCCAGGACCAGGAGGCCGACCCGTTCGCCGTCCGCCGTGTCCACCTCGACCAGGGCGTCGGTGCCGGGCCGCACCCCCGTGACCAGGACACGGCCGTCGAGCGTGACGCACTGCCCCGAGGGCACCTGCACGGACGCCAACGTGACGGCGTCCAGGGCGAGTTCGACCGGGATGCCGTCCGTCGCCGCCATCACCAGGACCGTACGGCCGTCGGCGTCGACCGTGCAGACGGGCTGGGCGGTCGCCCAGTCCAGGCGCAGGCCCCCGACCTCCAGACGCAGCGGCCAGCAGAAGTACGCGCCCGTCGGGACCGTGACCGGTGTGCTCGGGAAGGTGAGCGCGGGACCTGCCGGGAACTCGACCGTGAACGAGGTGTCCGGGTGGTCCGGCAACTCCTCGTGCGGCTGGTGGTTGTTGACGAAGAGGAAGCCGGAGTCCTCCGAGGCCCGGACCGCCCAGCGCAGGGTGTCCCGGTCGCCCCGCCCGGTCGGCTGCCGTACCGGCAGGAAGGACTCCATCGGCGCGAGCAGCCGGCCGAAGTCCGCCAACAGCAGGTGCTGCAGGCGCAGTTCGTCGTACGAGGGGCGGTACTGGCCGTACTCGCCCAGCGGGGCCTGGAAGTCGTACGTGCGGACGGGGAGGTCGTTGGGGTAGCCCGTCGCGTGGGACTCCTGGAGGGTCGTCCGCTCGCCCACCGGATTCGTACCGCCGTGGAACATGTAGTAGCCCTGCCACACGGAACCGCAGCCGATCTTCGTGAGGCCGAGCGCGCCGACGTCGGCCGCGTCGACGCGGGGGCGGCGGTGGTACGAGACCGCCATGCCGCCGCCCAACTCGCAGGTGGCCCAGGGGAATCGGCCCTGGGTGGCCGTCGGGTCGGCGCCGCGTACCGTCGTCGGGCGCAGGTCGGCGCCGATGCCCTCGTCGTCGCGCTGGTGGGTGAAGAAGAAGTGTGTGCGGCAGGTGTCGGGCCAGCCGCCGTCGGCCTCGGTCCAGAAGGTCTCGGGGTAGCCGCCGTACAGCGGAAGCAGTTCGTCGGGCGGGAGTTCGACACCTCCCCACGCCGTCGACGTCCACAGCGGGGCGCTCAGTCCGGCCGCCTGGGCCATGCGTTTCAGCGTCAGCAGGTGGCCCGGCTGGTCGTACAGCTCGTTCTCGATCTGGATCGCGACGATCGGGCCGCCGTGCGCGCGGTCGAGCCCGCTCAGTTGCGCCGCGATGGCCTCGAACCAGGTGCGTACGGGTGCCAGGTACGCCGGATCGTCGGTGCGCGGGGCGCGGGCGCGGGTCAGCAGCCAGTCGGGTAAGCCGCCGTTGCGGACCTCCGCGTGGGACCAGGGGCCGATGCGCGGGACGAAGTCCAGGCCGTGGCGGGCGCAGAGCCCGGCGAAGCGCCGCAGGTCCCGGTCGCCGTCGAAGCGGATCCGGCCCTCGACCTCCTCGTGGTGGATCCAGATGACGTAACTCGCGACGGCCGTCACCCCGCCCGCCTTCATCTTCAGCAGCTCCTCCTCCCACTCCCCCGCCGGGTAGCGGGTGTAGTGGAACTCGCCGGAGACCGGGAACCAGGGGCGCCCGCCGCGGGTGAGGCAACGGCTGGTGACCTCGATCGGGTCGGGCACTCCGGGGGCGTCGGAGAAGGGGAGATGGCCGGTGAGGGGTGGCGCGGCCGGCGTGGACACCTTCAGGCGAAGCGGCGGCATCAGGGCTTCACCGGGCCGAGGTCGGGGGTGTCGGTGAGGTGGACGCGCGGTTCGGTCGTGGCCTGCAGCTCCAGCAGGACGACGTCGTTGGTGCCGGGCCGCAGGACGGGCGCGGGCACGTACAGCGTGCGCTGCGGGCCGCGGTTCCAGTAACGGCCGAGGTGGAAGCCGTTGATCCAGGCCTGGCCCTTGGTCCAGCCGGGCAGGGAGAGGAAGGTGTCGGCGGGCGTGCGGACCTCGAACGTGCCGCGGTGGAAGGCGGGCCCGGCGTCGGGCGGCGAGTCTGCGGCCGGAGCGAAGGGAATCGCGCCCGCCGCGTCCAGGGCCAGGGGGTGGCAGTCCCAGCCGTGCAGGGCGGTGCCGTCGAAGGTGACGGGTCCGAGCAGTCCCTTGGGTGCGCCGATACGCGGCCCGTAGTTGACCCCGCCCATGTTCTCGACGAGCACGTCCAGCGTGACACCGGCCCGCGGCACACGCACGGACAGGGCTTCCTCGTGCCGTTCCCGTTCCAGTACGCCGACGGGGGCGCCGTCCACGAAGACCTGGGCGCGGTCGCCGACCCCGCCCGCGAAGTGCAGGACACCGTCACCGGCCACGGGAACCGTGGTGCGGTAGAGGACGTACCCGGCCCGCAGGCCCAGCTCCTCCATGGTCACCGGACCGGCGTCGACGCGTACCGGCTTGGCGAGAACGCTCGCGTGCGGAAGCAGCGACGCGCGATCACCCAACTCGACGACGGTGTGCGGCAGTTTGGGACTCGGCGCCGGGGCGGGCTCATCGGGGACCGGGGCGTGGCGGGCGATGACCTCGCGGAAGGCGTGGTACTTCGGACCCGGGTCGCCGGACTCGGTGAGGGCCGCGTCGTAGTCGTACGAGGTCACGATCGGCTCGTACGCGTGGTCGTGGTTGGCGCCGTTCGTGAAACCGAAGTTGGTGCCGCCGTGGAACATGTAGATGTTGACCGAGGCGCCCGCGGAGAGCAGCCGGTCGAGGTCGGCGGCGGCGTCGGCCGCGTCGCGCACGTGGTGCGGTTCGCCCCAGTGGTCGAACCAGCCGATCCAGAACTCCGCGCACATCAGCGGCCCTTCGGGCTGATGGGCCCGCAACTGATCGAGCGACTCGGTGATCCGGCTGCCGAACGTGCCGGTCGTGAGGACGCCGGGAAGACTGCCGGCCGCAAGGTGCGCCGGGTTGGCCTGGTCACAGGTGAACAGGAGCTCGTCCACACCCCGGGCGCGAAAGGACTCGGCGAGGTTTTCCAGATACGCGCGGTCGTCGCCGTACGCCCCGTACTCGTTCTCCACCTGGACGGCGATCACCGGACCGCCGTTCGCGGCCAGTTGGGGCAGGAGCGGGGGAATCAGCAGGTCGAGATAGCGGTCGAGCGCGTCGGTGAAACGGGGGTCGCTGGTGCGCAGCCGGATGTCGGTGTCCGTGGTGAGCCAGGAGGGCAGGCCGCCGCCGTCCCACTCGGCGCAGATGTACGGGCCCGGACGCAGCAGCACATGCAGGCCCTCGGCCTGGGCCAGCCGCAGATAACGGGGCAGATCGAGGATGCCGTCCAGGACCAGCGTGCCGGGTTCGGGCTGGTGGAGGTTCCAGGGGACGTACGTCTCCACCGTGTTGAGGCCCATCAGCCGGGCCTTGCGGAGCCGGTCGGCCCACTGGTCGGGGTGGATGCGGAAGTAGTGCATCGCACCGGAGATGATCCGGAACGGCTCGCCATGCAGCCGGAATCCGTCGGAGGACGTACTCAGAACAGTCATCAGGATGCTGCTTCCCTTCAGCTCGGACAGGGGATCGGTACCGGGGGATCGCATCAGCGGCTGATGCGATGGGAGCTTCAGCCGTCGATGCAGTGAGGGGGGCTTCAGCGGGCGGCCGTCGCCGGGCGCGTGGCACGGACCAGCCAGAGCGTGGCGGCCAGGCACACCGCCGAGACCGCGCCCAGCAGGAGCGGGACGGCACGCACCCCGGACCACTCGATGGCCTTGCCGAGCGCGGGCCCGGCGACGACTCCGCCGGCCATCGACGCGGCGATGACCACCGCGCCCGCTCTGCGGGCCTTCGGGGCGGCCCGGTTGAGCCAGGGCAGGCCGGTGGGGAAGATCGGCGCGATGAACAGGCCGACTCCCGCGTACGCGTAGGGGGCGAGGCCCGGGATCGTGGCCAGCAGCAGGCAGACCGTCATGCCCGCGCACGACACGGTGATGATCGCCTGGGCGGAGTGGCGCAGCGCGAGCGGTGCCGCGAGGAAGCGGCCGACGGTCATCATCAGCCAGTACACGGAGGTGGCGGTGGCCGCGGCGCCCGCTCCGTAGCCGACCGCCTCCAGATGGGTGGGCTCCCAGCCGCCGACGCCCGCCTCGATGCCCACGTGCAGCACGTACAGGGTCACGAACATGGCGAGCACCGACCCCAGACTGCGGCCGAGAACGGACGTACCGCCGGCCGCCCGCTCCCCCGGCGGCGGCGCATGCTCGCGCACACCCCTGAGGAACAGCAGCAGCGGCAGATTGACCACGGCGAAGACGAGGAAGACCACCGGATAGTGCTCGGCGCCGACCAGGCCGATCACAGCCGGTCCGAGGATCGCGCCCACGCCGAAATGGGCGTTCAGGATGTTGAGCATGGCGGTCGAACGGTGACCGAAGCCGACGGCGAACAGCTGGTTGAGCCCGTAGTCGATCCCGCCGAAACCGAGCCCGGCGAGCAGGGCCGAGGCCAGGGCCACGGGCCAGCTCGGCGCGAGTGCGAAGCCTGCCGCGCCGAGGGCCATCAGCAGGTACGAGGCTCCGAGGATCTGCCGGTTGCCGAGACGGCCGTACAGCCGGTCGAAGAGCAGCACTCCGGCTACGCCGCCGACGAAATGCGCGCTCAGCGCGAGTCCGGCGGCCGAGGGCGACAGCCGGAACTCCTCGCGGAGGGCGGGGATCGAGGGGCCGTACAGGGCTTGGAGCGCGCCGATGAGCACGAAGCCTCCGCAGGAGGCGGCGACGGCTGCGGGGCTGAACACGGGCGCGGTCTGCACTGCGTCCATGACCGGCCGCCGGGTCGGATGCCCGGTCACGTCGTCACTCACGCGGTCACTCACGTGGACTCCAGTCAGCGGTTGACGGGCCGACCGGGCGTCGGCGCTGGCGCTACGGGAACCATGATGTTACCGGTAACTCTACCCGTCAAGATCGTGGGACCAGATGTCTGCGGGTGCGGGTCGCTTGTGGCTGAGTGCGCCGTTCCCCGCGCCCCTGGGGGGTGGGGGCGGGCCGGTGTTTGTACGTGAACGTCGTACGTGGCTGGGTGCGCCGTTCCCCGCGCCCCTTAGGGGGTGGGGGTGGGCCCGGGTGCGTACGTCACCGTCGTGTGTGGCTGATCGCGCCGTTCCTCGCGCCCCTTAGGGGGTGGGGGTGGGCCCGGGTTTGTACGTCGCCGTCGTTTGTGGCTGGGTGCGGCGTTCCTCGCGCCCCTCGGGGGCGGGGTGGGTTCGGTGATTTGTGTGTGTACGTCGGTTACCCCTCCCCTCGGGCGGGCGCTGATGTGAGTCGAGGGGGTGGTTCGGGATGTGCGGGCGTTGCGGCAAGGTGCGTTCACTTGTAGGCCCGAGAGCGACGACCGGATATCCCGGAGCGCCCCCGCCCCCACACGCGGCGTCAGGCGCGTCTTTCAGGGGCGCGGGGAACTGCGCGGCCAGCCACAGACGACCCGCAGCCGAATCGCGAGGCAGGGATCAGGCCGATGCCCTCTTGCGGGGGGAGGGCTTCTTCGCAGCCGCGGCTTCCGACGTTTTTTTCGTCGCGGTCTTCTTCGAGCCCGCCGCAGACTTCGCCGGCGTCTTCTTGCCCGACGCCGGCTTCGAAGAACTCGCGGCCGTCTTCCTCGCCGCCCCCTTGCGCAGGGGCTTCACCTCGGCCCCGCCAGAACCGGCGTCCCCGCCCCGCGCAACCCGCGCCTGCCGCACACTGTTCTCCAGCGCGGACATCAGGTCGATGACCTTGCCGCCGGACTTCGAGGCGGCGGGAGCCGACGGCGCCGCCTCCCCGGACGCCTTCGCCGCGATCAGTTCCTCCACCGCCTCGCGGTAGTCGTCGTGCAGCTCCGCGAGATCGACCTCCCCGAGCGTGTCCATCAGCGCGTCGGCCAGGTCCAGTTCCTTGTCCCGGACGGTGACACTCGCGTCCGGCGCGACGCTCTCGGGCGCCCGGATCTCGTCCGGCCACAGCAGCCCGTGCATGGCGATGACGTCGTCGACGACCCGCAGCATGCCCAGCCGCTCCCGCCCGCGCAGCGCGAACTTCGCGATGGCGACCTTCTGGCTGCGCTTCAACGCCTCCCGCAGCAAGGTGTACGGCTTGGCCGCCGGCACCCCGTTCGCCGACAGGTAGTACGCCGTGTCCATCTGGAGCGGGTCGATCCGGTCGGCCGGCACGAAGGCCACGATCTCGATCGTCCGGGCGGTCGGGAGCGGCAGGGCGGCCAGATCCTCGTCCGTGATGGGGATCATCGTGCCGTCCGCGTCCTCGTACGCCTTGCCGATCTCCGACGACGCCACCTCCCGGTCCTCCATCTCGCACACCTTGCGGTAGCGGATACGGCCGCCGTCCTCGGTGTGGATCTGGCGGAAGGAGATCGAGTGGTTCTCCGTGGCGTTCACCAGCTTGATCGGGATGCTGACCAGGCCGAAGGAGATGGCACCGTTCCATATGGATCTCACGTTCGACACCCTTCAGGTCGCTGTCACCCGTCCCCGCCCCAACCCACCCACCCGTTTTCGTACGAATACGTGGGATTGTCATCCTATGACGCCAATCACTGAGGTGGCCGGGCGAAAGGTGACCCTGAGCAACCTGGACAAGGTGCTCCACCCGGCGACGGGCTTCACCAAGGGCGAACTGCTGCACTACTACGCGACCGCGGCGGAGGCGTTCCTCCCTCACCTCCGCGACCGCCCGGTCTCCCTGCTGCGCTACCCGGACGGCCCGGACGGCCAGGTCTTCTTCACCAAGAACGTCCCGCCCGGTACGCCCGACTGGGTCGCCACCACGGAGGTCCCCCGTTCGGAAGGTCCGGCCCGGATGGTCCTGGTGCAGGATCTGCCCTCCCTGATGTGGGCGGCGAACCTGGTCACCGAGTTCCACACCCCGCAGTGGCGGGCGCGGACCCCCGATGTCGCCGACCGGCTGGTCCTCGACCTGGACCCCGGCGCACCGGCCACGATCGTGGAGTGCTGCCGGGTCGGCGTGTGGCTGCGCGACCGGTTGGCGGCGGACGGTCTGACGGCGTACGCGAAGACGTCCGGCTCCAAGGGGCTGCATCTGCTGGCCGCCCTGGAGCCCACTCCGTCCGCCGACGTCTCCGCCTACGCCAAGGCGCTCGCGGTGGAGGCGCAGGCCGATCTGCCCGGGCTGGTGGTCCACCGGATGACCCGGAGTCTGCGGCCTGCGAAGGTCTTCGTCGACTTCAGCCAGAACGCGGCCCGTAAGACGACCGCGGCCCCGTACACGCTGCGGGCCCGGGCGGTTCCCACGGTCTCCACCCCCGTGACCTGGGACGAGGTGGAGTCCTGCGGCACTCCGTCCGAACTGGCCTTCGTGGCCGCGGACATCGGGCGCCGTCTCGATCGCCACGGCGATCTGCTGGCGCCGTTGCTTTCCGCGGGCCGGGCGGGATCACTGCCGTGACGTTCAGCTGCGGGCCGGTGGGGGTCGGCCGCGCCGTTCCCCGCGCCCCCTCAGGCCCGGGGTCATGACCCTGACACACAATCTGCGGGCCGGTGGGGGTTGGCCGCGCAGTTCCCCGCGCCCCTTCGGGGCACCCATCCGGCGCGGTCGGAACTCAGCACCGGAAACACCGCCCCGACACTCGACCGCAGGCCGGTGGGGGTGGGCCGCGCAGTTCCCCGCGCCCCTTCGGGGCGCCCCGAGCCCAGGGTCACCGGCCTGCGCACTCGACCGTGCCCCCTCGGGGCGTCGGTCTCAGAGGCGTGACCATGTCCCCCGGTCTCGGGCCATCGCGTGCAGGGCTTCTACGTCCGCCGGTTTGAGGATGCCTCCTGATCGGGCCAGGGATGTCACGTCCGTGTCCAGCAGGATGCGCATCTCGCGCAGCGGGGCCGTCACCGGGACGTCCTTGGGGGCGAAGAGGGCCAGTACGGGGCGCACCTCGGCCGTGAGGGCGTACGAGGCGCGGTCCGCGTCGGCGCGGACCTCGCGCAGCAGCGGCCGGGCCTCCCGGCGCCCCACCGTGACCATGGGATCGGCGACGAGGACGCGCTGCTTGCGGGCGTACAGCGTGTGCACGGCGAACAGGCCTCCCGGCCCGATCACCAGGTGATGCAGGCGGTCCCTGCCGGGCAGCGGCACCGAGTGCAGGGTCCGCCACCCGGCCCCCTCCAGCCGGTCCAGCGCCTCGCCCACCGCGAGCTCCGCCGCGAGGGCGTGCCGCCGGGGATCCGCTCGCAGCCGCCGCTGCGGGCCCGGCTCGTGGTCGAGCACGGTCTGCAGGGCTTCGCCGGGCCGGTTCGGCGCGAGGTCGTCGTCCGGGTGCAGGGACAGCCGGGCGAGTTCGGCGGGGGTCGGCACCGGTGGCGGTCCGACCGTCACCGTTCCGGTCAGGAACGGTCCCAGTACATCGAGCACGTCCTCGCGCCGCTCCTCGCTGAGCAGATTGACCCGGGCGGCCTCCCTGTCGTACCAGGCGACGTTCCTGCCGTCCGTGCGGCAGACGTAGAGCCGTTCCTGACCGTGCCGCCAAGTCGGTATGACGCGCAGTGCGTTCATGCATCATCACCCCTCGACCATGGGAACAGGCGGGGTGCTCCAGGGGCAAGAAGGCGGTTACCTTTGGAAGCAGTTGGAGGGGGAGGCGCCGTTGCGGGCTCGCAGGAGGCAACCCGATGTGCCGGTCCCGGACAGCCCGTGGAACGAGGTCGTGCCCGGTCTGTGGATGGGCGGGCACCAGTACGCGGGCCGGTCGGGAGAACCGGAGTTCGCCGTCGTGCACGACGAGTTCGACCTGGTGCTGACCCTGTTGCGACTGCCCGGCCACGGCCCCGACCCGGGCGTGGAGCACCATGTGTGGGCCATCCCGGACGGGCCGCTCGACGGCACCCAGCTGGCCGGTGTGATGCGGCTCGCCCGGACCGCGACCGAGGCGCTGGAGGAGGGCAGGCGTGTCCTGGTCCGCTGCTTCCACGGCTACAACCGTTCGGGGCTCGTCGTCGCCCACGCCCTGGTCCTCACGGGCCGTACGTCGGACGAGGCGATCCGGCTGATCCGCTCCCGCCGCTCCCCGTGGGCCCTGCACAACGAACTCTTCGTGGAGTACCTGCGGACCGGTCTTGCCACGGCCCGCCTCCTGGAGGAGCTCACTGAGTAGCCGGCCGGCGGCGCCGACAGGACCGCCCGCCCGGTCCGCCGAGTCGAATCGGTCCACTCGGCCCACTCGGTCCACTCGGCGAACAAAAGGGACTTCCGTACGAATAAGGTGTCCCGGACAGCAGGGTCGATCAGCCATGCTCCCTGACCCCGTCCGGCCCCGACGCAGGAGCGCAGTGCGCAGTGATCCACAAACGCCCCGCGGCCCTCGCGCGGCCCGCCGCCGCCCTGCTCGTCGCGCTGGCGCTCGCCGGTCCGCTGCTGGCGGGCTGCGGCGACCCGGGCGACCTGCGCGGCGCGGGTCCGACGTCCACCGCCGTGGGGCCGACCCGGCTGTGGCCCCAGGTCCCGCCCGCCGCCTCGCCCGCCGTCGACTACGGCGAGGCGGACACCGAGACGGTCAAGGGCGTCCCGGTCCCGGGTGACGACATCCGCAAGGCCGACCCGGTCGCCGTCTTCCGCGCGGAGATCGCCGCCCACCCGGACCTCTACACCGGCAAGGGGCGTTACGCGGAGACGGCCCGGCAGGTCGCGGAGTGCGGCGGGCAGAGTGCGCGCGGCCGGACGTGCCCGGTCCTGCGGGCGTACTACCGCGATCTCACCGGCGACGGCCGCGACGACATGGTGCTCGGAGTGCGGATGCCCGACCACCAGTTGGGCGTGCGCGCGTACACCGTCATCGGGCATCGGCTCACCGAGGTCATGGCGACGACCGACAGCACGCTCGGCGTCGAGATCGCGGGCCGGGACGTGATCATCCGCTCGCCGTCGAAACTTGCGGGCTACGAGTACCGCACGGTCTGGTCGTGGGACCGGCGGCAGCGGGCGATGCTCGCGGCCAAGGACGAGATCCTGCGGGTCGGCGCCACGGCCCCGCCCTCCGGACGCGCGCCCGCCCGCACGCCCGTCCGCACGCCCCCGGCCTCGGCCGCGACCCGGTGAGCCGTCCACCGGAGGGGCCGCTTCCCGGACCGTTCCCCGGGCCGCCCTCAGGCCCGCCCCCCGGGACCGGCCGCATCGGGCGGCTGCGGCGGCGGACCGCCAGTCTCACCTGGAAGGCCGCCGTCTTCATCACGGTGATGTGCTGCGGCCTCGCCGCGCTCCTCGGCATCCTCGTGCACGTCTCGGTGACCGACCAGACCGTCGGCGAGGCCCGCGACCACGCACTCGACCGGCTGACGGAGACCACGGAGGCGTACGAGGCGGGCGACCGGCTGCCACCGGGCGCGGGCGTGGATCCGGCGGGGCTGCCCGCCGAGTTGCGTACGCTCGCGGCGGGCGGGCGGCGCGGCACGATGGTCGGGACCGGCGACCCGTACCCCACGATGTGGGCGGCCGGGCCCGTGAACGGCGGACGGACGCTGGCCGTACAGGTCGACTACGCGCAGGGCGTCCGCACGATCGACGGGCTCGACCGGGCGATCCTCGGCTCCTCGGCGCTGGCGATCGGCGTGACCCTGCTGGTGGGCGCGTTCGCGGTGACACGCGTGACGCGACGGCTGCAGTCGACGGCCCAGGTGGCGCGGCGGATCAGCGCCGGCGATCTGGACGCGCGGGTGGGGGATCCGCGGGCGGGGGATGCGCGGGCCGGGCGCCGGGTGAGCCCTCAGGACGAGGTGGCCGCGGTGGCGGGCGCGCTGGACACGATGGCGTCCTCGCTGCAGAACAAACTGCTGAGCGAGCAGCGCTTCACCGCGGATGTGGCGCACGAGTTGCGGACGCCGCTGACGGGGCTGCACGCGGCGGCCGAACTGCTGCCGCCCGGCCGTCCGACCGAACTCGTCCGGGACCGGGTCGCCGCGCTGCGTACGCTCACCGAGGATCTGCTGGAGATCTCCCGGCTGGACGCGCGCAGCGAGCGGGCGGAGGTGGACGCGGTGCGGTTGGGGGCCGTGGCCGAGCGGGTGGTTCGGGCCGCGGACGCGGGTACGGGCGCCGGTACCGGTGTCGGTACGGGCATCGGTACGGAGATCAGGATTCTGCGGGATGCCGTTGTGGAGACCGATCAGCGGCGGTTGGAGCGGGTGCTGGGGAATCTTGTGGCCAACGCCCACCGGCATGGGCGGGGGCCCGTGACGTTGACGGTCGACGGGGGTGTCATCACCGTGCGGGATCACGGGGACGGGTATCCGGAGTATCTGCTGGGGCATGGGCCGCAGCGGTTCCGGACGGAGGGGGGTGCTCGGGGGCACGGGCTGGGGTTGACCATTGCCGTGGGGCAGGCGGAGGTGTTGGGGGCTCGGCTTGTGTTTGCCAACGGGGTGGGTGGGGGTGCGGTTGCCGTGTTGACGTTGGCCGGGGCGTAGTTGCCGGGGGCGGGCCGTTGTCGGGTGCGGGTCCGTTGTGGCTGGTCGCGCCGTTCCTCGCGCCCCTAAAGGCAAAGGATTGCGCCGTTCCCCGCGCCCCTGAAAGCAAAGGATTGCGCCGTTCCCCGCGCCCCTGAAAGCAAAAGACTGCGCCGTTCCCCGCGCCCCTGAAAGCAAAAGACTGCGCCGTTCCCCGCGCCCCTGAAAGCAAAAGACTGCGCCGTTCCCCGCGCCCCTCGGGGGCGCGTCCCTGGAGCGTTGCGCCCCGATGGCTCAGTGTGGCGGGCGGTGGCAGGGAACGGATTCTAATGTGGCGGTTAGTCAGCCTTGGTCCCCATTTCTGAGGAGCCCGCCATGTCTCTGCGCACCGCTTTCATCCGTCTCGGCATAGCCGTCGCCGGGGGCGCTCTCGCCGTCGGGGCCGCCGCGAGCCCCGCCCTCGCCGGTGACGACTGGGGCGACCACGACAGCAGCCACCCCCGGTACTACAAGGGCCGCATCAGCGCGCCCGGCGGGCTGAACCTGCGGGACAAGCCGACCCGCAGCAGTTCCGTCATCGGCTTCGCTGAGTACGGCGAGGTCGTCTCCATCTTCTGCAAGACGCCCGGTCAGAGCGTCCAGGGCAACCCCCTCTGGTACCTCCTCGCCGACGGCACCTGGGCCTGGGGATCCGCCCGCTACATCGACAACATCGGCGCCTCGCCCCGCTGGTGCTGAGCGCGTCCCCCGTACATCCCGAGGCGCGCCGGAACAACCCCGCTGTCGCGACATAACAGGACATCGGGGGACCGGCTTGCTAACTTCCGGACATGCTCTCGCCCGGAACGACAGTGCAGGCGGACCCGCCGGCTCCCGTTGTACGCCTCCCCCGGCGCCGTGGCATCGAGTTCACCCTCCTCGTCATAGCCGTCCTGCTCTCCGTGTACGGCTACTGCGACGTCGGTCTCGCACGGACCGGATCCGTCCCGCCCGGCGCCGCCGGATACGGCGCCGGGCTGGGCGTGCTCGCGCTCCTCGCCCATCTCGCGGTGCGCCTGCGCGCCCCCTGCGCCGACCCGCTGCTGCTGCCGATCGCCGTCCTCCTCAACGGCCTGGGCCTGGTCCTGATCTACCGGCTCGACCTGGAGACCCCGGCCGACCGGGCGGCGCCCACGCAACTCGTCTGGTCGACACTGGGCGTGGGCCTGTTCATCGCGGTGATCGTGCTCCTGCGCGACCACCGGGTGCTCCAGCGCTACACGTACGTGTCCGTCGTCACCGCACTGGCCCTGCTCGTCCTGCCGATCTTCTTCCCCTCCGTGAACGGCGCCCGGATCTGGATCAGGATCGCCGGGTTCTCCATCCAGCCGGGCGAGTTCGCGAAGGTCATGCTCGCGCTGTTCTTCGCGGGCTACCTCGCCGCCAACCGCAACGCCCTCGCGTACACCGGCCGTCGGATCTGGCTGCTCCAACTGCCCACCGGACGCGTACTGGGCCCGATCCTCGCGGTCTGGGTGCTGAGCGTGGGCGTACTGGTCCTCGAACGCGACCTCGGCACCTCGCTGCTCTTCTTCGGCCTCTTCGTGATCCTGCTGTACGTGGCCACGGGCCGCACCGGCTGGATCGCGGTGGGGCTGCTGCTCGCGGCGTGCGGGGCGTTCGCCGTCGGCTGGCTGGAGCCGCATGTGCACAGCAGGGTCGAGGACTGGCTGCACCCCTTCGCGTCGATCGAGGCGGGACTGGGACCGAACCAACTCGCCCAGTCCCTCTTCGCGTTCGCCGCCGGCGGGTTCCTCGGCACGGGCCTCGGCTCCGGCCACTCGATCCTCATCGGCTTCGCCGTGAAGTCGGACTTCATCCTGGCCACGGCGGGCGAGGAACTGGGCCTGGCCGGCCTCTCCGCCATCTTCATCCTGTACGGGCTGCTGGTCGAGCGCGGTATCCGGGCGGGCCTCACCCTGCGCGACCCCTTCGGCCGGCTGCTCGCGGTCGGGCTCGCCTCGATCGTGGCGCTGCAGGTCTTCGTGATCGCGGGCGGGGTGACGGGGCTGATCCCGCTGACCGGGATGGCGATGCCGTTCCTCGCGCAGGGCGGTTCGTCGGTCGTCACCAACTGGATCATCGTGGCCCTGCTGATGCGCCTCAGCGACTCGGCGCGCGGCAGGTCCGAGGAGAAGCAGCAGGCAGAGGAGGTCGCGCCGTGACGGGCAACGGCCGGCCCATGACCCGGTACATCCGGCACGCCGCCGCCTTCTGCGCGCTCCTGCTGCTCGCCCTCCTCGTCAACGCCACCCGGGTGCAGCTCGTCCAGGCCCGCGCGTACGACGAGAACCCGGCCAACCGCCGCCACACGATCGCCCGCTACGGGCAGCCGCGCGGCGACATCCTCGTCGGCGGGCGGGCGGTCACCGGCTCCCAAGACTCCGGCGAGCAGTTCCGCTACGAACGGACCTACAAGAACGGCCCGTTGTACGCGCCGGTCACCGGCTTCGCCTCCCAGGTGTACGGGACGTCCCTGCTGGAGGGTGCCGCGGACGGCGTACTGGCGGGCACCGACCCGGCGCTCTCGATGCTCCCGCTGTGGAACGACCTCGCACGGGCCCGTAACCCCGGCGGTCGGGTGGTCACGACCCTCGACGCGGCGGCGCAGCGGGCGGCGTACGCCGGGCTCGGTGCGCGGCGGGGCGCGGTGGCCGCGCTGGAACCGTCCACCGGCCGCGTCCTGGCCCTGGTCTCCACCCCCTCCTACGACCCCGGGGAGCTGTCCGGCACGGATGCCGACGTGGCCAGGGCGTGGGCGCGGCTGAACGGGGCGGCGGACAGGCCGATGCTCAACCGGGCGGTCCGGCAGACGTATCCGCCGGGTTCGACCTTCAAGGTGGTCACCGCGGCGGCGGCACTGGACTCGGGTGTGGTGCGCGATGTGGACGCGCCCACCGACTCCCCGGACCCGTACCGGCTGCCGGGCAGTACGGCCCGGCTGACGAACGAGGTCGAGGGGTGCGCGGACGCGTCGCTGCGGTACGCCTTCCAGTGGTCGTGCAACACGGTCTTCGCCGGGCTCGGGGTGGAGGTGGGCCGGCACGCGATGGGCACGACGGCGGCCGGCTTCGGCTTCAACGACCGAAAGCTCGGCATTCCCTTCCGGGTCTCCCCCAGCACCTTCGACACCCGGGTGGACAAGGCGCAGCTCGCGCTGTCGTCCATCGGCCAGTACAACACCCGTGCCACACCGCTGCAGATGGCGATGGTGGCCGCGGCCGTCGCCAACTACGGCTCGGTGCGCACCCCGCATCTGGTGGAGCGGACGACGACGGCCGACGGCGACACGGTGTCCGCCACCCCGCAGCACACCCTGCGCCGGGCCATGAACCCGGCCACGGCCGTACGGCTGCGCGAGCTGATGACGGACGTGGTGGAGAAGGGCACCGGCACGAACGCGGCGATCCCCGGCGCCACGGTCGGCGGCAAGTCCGGCACGGCCCAGCACGGCATCCACAACTCCGGTACGCCGTACGCCTGGTTCATCTCCTGGGCGCAGGCCGACGACACCATGGAACCGGCGGTGGCCGTCGCGGTCGTTGTCGAGGACGCGGCGGCCGACCGGGGCGACATCAGCGGCGGCGGGGACGCGGCACCGATCGCCCGGGCGGTGATGGAGGCGGTGCTCGACCGGTGAGACGGGGGTGGTGTCACGGTCGCGGCCCGACCTAACGTTCGGTCATGACTCAGCCCGCAGCCGCGTACGAACTCGCCCAGGTGAACATCTCCCGGCTCCAAGCCCCGCTGGACTCACCGCAGTTGAAGGACTTCGTGGACGCCCTCGATCCGGTGAACGCGGTCGCCGACGCCGCCGACGGATTCGTCTGGCGGCTGCAGAGCGACGAGGGCAACGCGACGGACGTGTCCGTCTTCGGCGACGACCGGCTGATCGTCAATCTGACCGTGTGGCGGGACACCGACGCCCTCACCGCCTTCATGTATCAGGGGCGGCATCGCGAGCTTCTCGCCCGGCGGAACGAATGGTTCGAGCGGATCCGGGAGGCGATGACCGCCCTGTGGTGGGTGCCGGCCGGGCATCGGCCGACGGTGGCCGAGGCCGAGGAGCGCCTGCTGCATCTGCGGGCGCACGGGGCCACGGCGTACGCGTTCACCCTGCGGACGTCGTTCCCGCCCGGGGAGGCCCGGCCCCTCCTTGAGCCCCAGGGGGCTTCCTGAGCCCTGAGCCCCGTGGGGCCTCCTGAGTTGTCAGGGGGCTTCCTCGCCCGACCGGATCGCGGCGCTCACCTCCGTCACCCGCGCCTGTTCCTCCGCGGCGAAGCGGTCCGCGTCGAGTTTCTCCGCCAGTTCCTCGTCCTGGGACATGAGGAGGTCGAGGTTGGAGTTGCCCATGTCGAAGACGCCCATGTCGACGTAGGCCTGCTGGAGGCGTTTGCCCCACAGGCCGATGTCGCGGACGCAGGGCACGATGCGGGAGAACAGCAGTTGGCGGAAGAGTGCCAGGAACTCCGACTGCTCGGTGTACTCCTCGGCCTCCGCACGGGGCACGCCGAAGTTCTCCAGGACCTCCGTGCCGCGCAGCCGGTCGCGCATCAGGTAGCAGCCCTCGATGACGAACTCCTCGCGTTCGCGCAGTTCGGCGTCGGAGAGCTGCTGGTAGTAGTCGCGCAGCGCCATCCGGCCGAAGGCGACGTGACGGGCCTCGTCCTGCATGACGTACGCGAGGATCTGCTTGGGCAGCGGCTTGTCGGTGGTGTCCCTGATCAGGCCGAACGCGGCGAGGGCGAGCCCTTCGATGAGGACCTGCATCCCGAGGTAGGGCATGTCCCAGCGGGAGTCGCGCAGGGTGTCGCCGAGCAGCGACTGAAGGTTGTCGTCGACCGGGTAGAGCATCCCGATCTTCTCGTGGAGGAAACGGGAGTAGATCTCCGCGTGCCGCGCCTCGTCCATCGTCTGGGTGGCCGAGTAGAACTTGGCGTCCAGGTCGGGCACGGACTCGACGATGCGGGCCGCGCAGACCATGGCGCCCTGCTCGCCGTGCAGGAACTGGCTGAACTGCCATGAGGCGATGTGCTTGCGGAGTTCACCCCGGTCCCGGTCGTTCATCTTCTCCCAGTACGGCGTGCCGTAGATGGAGATCGACTCGTCGGGGGTGCCGATGGGGTCGTGCGGATCGACCTCCAGGTCCCAGTCGATCCGCTTCTGCCCGTCCCACTGTTTGTCCTTGCCCTTCTGGTAGAGGGCCAGCAGTCGGTCGCGCCCTTCGTCGTACTCCCAGCTGAACCGTGCCGCGCCGGTCGCGGGCACCTGCCAGAGGGGAGCTCCGGGGTCCTTGGCGTACAGGTCGTAGGTCGGCATGTCTCGCAGGCTCACACGTGGTAGACGGCGGGTCAACAAGTTGCGCAGGGGGGATTGACGGGCTTGCTGACAGGCAGTCTCATAAGACGTGACCGACGGTAACCCGACCGGCTTCCGGCACGACGACGCAAGCGCGACGCACGCACGACGAGATACGACGACGTACGGCGAGGTGGGCACAGCCATGACGACCGTGACGACGGACGACCCCGAGGACACCGGGATCGCGGGTCTGCGCGACGCGCTCGGCCTGCTCAAGGACCGCGAACAGGTGGCCGAGCGGCTGCTCGAAGCCTCCGCGAAGCACTCCTTCGACCCGGACGAGGAACTGGACTGGGACGCGCCCTTCGAGGACGGCAAGTGGTTCTGGCCGCCGGAGCTGGTGTCGCTCTACGGCACCCCGATGTGGAAGCGGATGAGCCAGGAGCAGCGCATCCTGCTCTCCCGTCACGAGGCCGCGGCGCTCGCCTCGCTGGGGATCTGGTTCGAGATCATCCTCATGCAGCTGCTGGTGCGGCACATCTACGACAAGGCGGCGACGAGCGCGCACGTGCGGTACGCGCTGACCGAGATCGAGGACGAGTGCCGCCACTCGAAGATGTTCGCGCGGCTGATCACCCGGGGCGGGACACCGCACTACCCGGTGAGCCGCGCGCACCAGAACCTGGGCCGGCTCTTCAAGACGGTGTCCACGACCCCCGGTTCGTTCACGGCCACGCTGCTGGGCGAGGAGGTCCTCGACTGGATGCAGCGGCTGACGTTCCCGGACGAACGGGTGCAGCCGCTGGTGCGCGGGGTGACGCGGATCCACGTGGTGGAGGAGTCGCGCCACGTCCGGTACGCCCGTGAGGAACTGCGCCGCCAGATGATGACCGCGCCGCGCTGGTCACAGGAGTTCACCCGGATCACCTCGGGCGAGTTCGCCCGCGTCTTCTCCGTCGCCTTCGTCAATCCGGAGGTCTACACGAACGTCGGCCTCGACAGCCGGAAGGCCCAGGCCGAGGTGAAGGCGAGCGGCCACCGCCGCGACATCATGCAGACGGGCAGCAAACGCCTCACGGACTTCCTGGACGACATAGGAGTCCTGCGCGGCACGGGCCGCCGCCTGTGGAAATCGTCGGGTCTGCTGGCCTGAACGGCGCGGGCTCTCCGGCGGGGGCAGGGGGGCGGCCCCGCTTTACAGGGGCGCGGGGAACTGCGCGGCAAGCCCCCACCGGCCCGCACCCACCCACGAATCCCCACCCACCTCCCACCCCACTCCGCACCCCCCGGGACGGGCTACCCTGCGAGACATGACCTCGCAGGCCCCCACCCGCGCATACCGACGCCTGAGCGTCGAGGAACGCCGCAGCCAGCTCCTCGACGCCGCGCTGTCCCTGTTCGCGACGCGGGCCCCGGAGGACATCTCCCTGGACGACGTGGCGGAGGCCGCGGGCGTCTCCCGCCCGCTGGTCTACCGCTACTTCCCCGGCGGCAAGCAGCAGTTGTACGAGGCGGCCCTCCGCTCCGCCGCGGAAGAGCTGGAGCACTGCTTCGCCGAACCGCCGGACGGCCCCCTCACCCGCCGCCTCGCCAACGCCCTGGACCGCTACCTCGCCTTCGTCGACCAGCACGACGCCGGTTTCAGCGCCCTGCTGCAGGGCGGCAGCGTGGTCGAGACGTCGCGGACGACGGCCATCGTGGACGGCGTACGACGGGCCGCCGCCGAGCACATCCTCAGCCACCTGGCCGTCGAGGAGCCGGGCAACCGGCTGCGGATGACCGTCCGGATGTGGATCACGGCCGTCGAGGCGGCCTCACTGATCTGGCTGGACGAGGAGAAGGAACCCCCGCTGGACGAACTGCGGGACTGGCTGGTCGAGCAGTTCGTGGCCTGCCTGGTGGCGACGGCGGCCCGCGACGAGCAGACCGCCGCGGTCGTCCGGGCCGCGCTGACGCTGGAGTCCGCGGACGGACCGATGGGCTCGCTGGCCCGCCGCGTGCTGCCCGTGGTGGGCGACGCGGCGCACCTGCTGTGACACTGGCCCGGTGAAGAGCGAAGACACCCCCTTCGAGGGCGGCCCCCTGGACGGCCGTGTGCTGCCGGTCCTGCTCGGCCCGACCGGCCACCCGCCGAAGGTGTACCGCGTCCCGGTGCCGTCGAACGACGGCGGCCCGCCCACCCTCCTGGTCTACCGCCGCGTACAGGCGGCCGCGAGCAGCCGTCTCGGCCTGCACCAGGGATGGAAGTACGAGTACGACCCCACGGGCCGCGCCGGCGGACTCAAGTGGCCGTGGTCGAAGCCGGACGCCACGCCAGACGCCACGCCGGACGGCAAGCCGGAGGACACCCACGGGTGACCTCGTTGGGCCGGTCCGCCCACGGTCGGCGCGCGCGGCTCGCGCGGGCGTCTGATGCTCACGGTGCGGAGGAGCGGAAATACCGCCCCGCACCGGAGGTGACGACGTGTCAGGAAGGCTTCTGCGACTGGTCTGCACGGCGGCGATCGCGGCCGGCGCGGTACTGGTCCCCGCACCCGTCCCCGTACAGGCCTCGGCGGCACCCGGCCCGCGGGACAGCGGCGCCCCCGCGGCCGAGCGGCCGGTGGCCGAGCTGCTGACGGACCTTCAGCGGCTGTACCGGGAGGCGGAGAAGGCCACCGAGACGTACAACGCGACCGAGGAGCAGCTGAAGCGGCAGCGGACCGAGGTCACCCGGCTCAACGGCCGGCTCACCGCGGCCCGCCTCGCGCTCCACGGCAGCCGCGGCGCGGCGGGACGGCTCGCCCGGCAGCAGTACCAGGGCAGGAGCGAGCTCTCCTCGTACGTACAGCTGCTGCTCGCCCGCGACCCGCAGCACGCGCTCGACCAGGGGCACGTCATCCGGCAGGTCTCGCAGGAGCGGGCCGGGACGATGGAGCGGCTGGCGGGGGACGAGCAGCGGACCGACGAGCTGGCGCGCCGGGCCCGTACCGCCCTCGACGGCCGGCTCACCCTCGCCGAGCGGCAGAAGAAGGACCGCGACCTGGTGCGCGAGCGGCTGAAGGACGTCGAGGAGCTGCTGGCCTCGCTCACCGAGGAGCAGCTCTCGCGGGTGGCCGAGCTGGAGAGGTCCGGGGTGGCGAAGGCCCAGGACGAGCTGGTGGCGTCGGGCGCGCTCAGCAGCACCCGCCGGCCCACCTCCGAGGGGGGCGCGGCGCTGCGCTACGCCGTGGCCCAGATCGGCAAGCCGTACGAGTGGGGCGCCGAGGGCCCGGACTCGTACGACTGCTCGGGCCTCACCTCACAGGCCTGGACCGACGCGGGCCGCCCCGTCCCCCGCACCAGCCAGGAACAGTGGGCCGAACTCCCCCGCATCCCCCTGACCGACCTGCGCCCCGGCGACCTGGTGGTCTACTTCCCCGAGGCCACCCACGTGGCGATGTACCTGGGCGACGGCCTGGTGATCCAGGCCCCGAGACCGGGAGCGAGGATCAAGGTGTCCCCGATCGCGGCGAACCCGATCCTGGGCGCGGTCCGCCCGGACCCGTCGGGGATGCCTCTGCGGCAGTACACCCCGCCGAGGCTTCCGGAGGGCGCGACGAACGGCTCGGACGAGGGCTACAGCGCGAACACCCCTTAGGTCGCCCCGAGGGCAGCGCCCCCGAAGGGGCGCGGGGAACTGCGCGGCCGGCCACGACGGCGCGGCAGGCACAAGCAGCCCTCAGCCACCGGTCACAGAAGCCAGGTAAGCCCCCGTCTTCTCCGGCTCGTAGAAGAAGTTCTCGAAGTCGGACGGGTCGTTGAAGCCGTTCGCGAAGCGGTTGGCGACCGGGGGGAGTTGGCCCGCCGCGCCGATCAGGTTCAGGACGTGCTCCGGGGGCGGGCCGAGCATCGCGTTCGTCCACTTCGTGACGTGCTGGGCCGTGTCCCAGTAGCGCTCGAACGTGGCGCGCATCCACTCCTCGTCGAACTCCTCCTCCCCGTGGCCGAGGATCGAGTCGAGGTACGAGGCGGCGCACTTGGAGGCCGAGTTGGAGCCCTGGCCGGTGATCGGGTCGTTCGCCACGACCACGTCCGCCACGCCGAGGACCAGGCCGCCGCCGGGCAGCCGGCCGACCGGGTTGCGGACGGTCGGCGTGTAACGGCCGGCCAGCGTGCCGCCCGCGTCGGTGAGTTCGACCTTGGTGGCCCTGGCGTACTCCCACGGCGTGAACCGCTCCATGAGTTCCAGGGTCAGGGAGAGGTGTTCGGCCGGGTCCTTCACACCCTGGAAGGCATCCAGCGGGCCGCCGGGTATGCCCTCCCAGAAGAGGATGTCCGCCCGGCCGGAGGTGGTGAACGTCGGCATGACGAAGAGCTCGCCGACACCGGGCACGAGGTTGCAGCGGACCGCGTCGAACTCGGGGTGCTCGGGTCGCGGGCCGAGCCCGTGCACGTACGCGACGGCCAGCGCGCGCTGCGGCTCCGCGTACGGGGAGCGGGAGGCGTCGCGGCCGAACATCGACACCAGTTCGCCCTTGCCCGCCGAGACGAGGACCAGGTCGTACGTACGGGCGAAGTAGTCGAGGTCGGAGACCGCGGCGCCGTGGATGACGAGCTGGCCGCCGCGCTGCGCGAACGTCTCCATCCAGCCGGCCATCTTCACGCGCTGGTCGACCGACTGCGCGTACCCGTCGAGCCTGCCGACCCAGTCGATGGCGCGCTGCGAGGGGCCCGGGTCGAAGGAGCCGGGGGCCGCGACGGAGACGCCGAGTCCTTCGATCTTCGGGGCCTGGGACTCCCAGAAGTTCAGCTGGAGATCGCGCTCGTTCTCCAGTGCCGTGTGGAACATGCACTGGGTGGACATGACGCGCCCGGTACGGATCTCGTCCGCCGTCCGGTTGGACATCAGGGTGACCTCGTACCCGTTCGTCTGGAGTCCGAGGGCGAGCTGGAGTCCGGACTGGCCGGCTCCGACGACGAGTATCTTCCGCATGCGGGTCCTCACTGTGCACTCTGCGTACGCGTACGCCTTGTTACGCCTTGTTCGGGGCTGACGTCTGCGCGAACTGTCCGGTGCGAACTGTCCGGTGCGAACTGTTCGGGGCGAACTATTCGGGGCGAACTATTCGGGGCTGACGTCGAGCGCGTGGCCCACCAGTGCCAGCAGGCTCTCGATGACGGAGATCCTGCGGCGCGCGTCCATGATCATGACAGGTATGTGCCGGGAGATCGTGAGCGCCTCCCGCACGTCGTCGGCATCGAACCGCTCGCTGCCGTCGAAGTGGTTGACGGCGACGACGTACGGCAGCCCGCAGCTCTCGAAGTAGTCCAGCGCCGGCCAGCAGTCCTTGAGACGGCGGGTGTCGGCGAGGACCACGGCGCCTATCGCCCCGCGCACCAGGTCGTCCCACATGAACCAGAACCGCTGCTGCCCGGGCGTACCGAACAGGTACAGCACCAGGTCGTCGTCGAGCGTGATGCGGCCGAAGTCCATGGCCACGGTCGTGGTGGTCTTCTCCGGGGTCGAGCTGAGGTCGTCGGTGCCCTCGCTCGCCTGTGTCATCAGCGCCTCCGTCTGGAGAGGCGTGATCTCGGAGACGGCGGTGACGAGGGTGGTCTTGCCCACCCCGAAGCCACCCGCCACCACGATCTTCGTGGCGATCGGCGCGCGGGTCCGATCCTTCTGCCAGGCTTTCAACTCCTCGTCGGGCTCCACGACTTCGGGGAGGCCGGACGATCGGGAGACATCCGAGACGCGGGAGACGTCAGAGACGACGGAGTCCACTCAGCACCCTTTCCAGCAGAGCACGGTCCGGCTGTCCCGGGCCGTGACCTGTTCCGTACACACGGATCTTGCCCTGGTCCGCCAGGTCGCTGAGGAGCACTCGGACCACACCGAGCGGCATCTTCAGAAGGGCCGCGACCTCGGCCACCGTACGCATCCGGCGGCAGAGTTCGACGATGGCCCTCATCTCCGGCATCACCCGGGTGGAGAGTGAACCATTCTCCAGTTCACGCCGTTCATCCGGGGCCTCAAGTGCGGCCACGAACGTCTCGACGAGCAGCACGTGCCCGAATCGCGTACGTCCGCCGGTGAGCGAATAAGGGCGTACGCGGGCGGGTTTGCGGTCGCCGCCGCGGACCGGCAGCCTGGGCGTGCCGTTCACGTTCGCGTCGCTCACTTGGCCGTCTCCATCGTCGTGGACTCAAGCGACTGGCGCAGCTCGCTGCGGAGTTCGGGAGTCAGGACGTGTCCGGCACGGCCCACGAAGAGCGCCATGTGGTACGCGACGACGCTCATGTCGCAGTCGGGGGCGCCGTGCACACCGAGCAGCGAACCGTCGCTGATCGACATGACGAAGAGCCCGCCCTCCTCCATCGCGACCATCGTCTGCTTGACGGTCCCGCCGTCCATCAGCTTCGCGGCGCCGATGGCGAGGCTGCCGATGCCGGAGACGATGGTGGCCAGGTCCGCCGCGGACCCGCGGGGACCGGAGGGTCTCCCCTCGTCCTGCCGCGCCTGCGCGTTTCTCCCGGGGTCGGAGGAGAGGAGCAACAGGCCGTCGGAGGAGACCACCGCGACCGACAGGAGGCCCGGCACCTCCTCGACGAGGTTCGTCAGCAGCCAGTGCAGATTGCGGGCTTCGTGGCTCAGTCCGAAGGTACTGGACGCGGTCAACTGCTTGCCTCCTCGACTGTGTCCCCCCTGGTTTCTACGGCATGTGCGGCGGGCGTCTGCAGATCCGACGTCTGTTCGGAGATCTCCGCCTCGACATCGCGCCGGCCCTCGCTGGCGCCCCGGTGGAACCCGCCGAGACGGCGGCGCAGTGCCTCGGCGTCGACGGGCGTCTGGCGCGGGCCGGCGGCGGGCGCGGGCGCGGCGATCCTCGGGGTCCGCTTGGGCAGCCCCTTGTCGGTGATCCGCTCCGCCGGCTCCGGCGACCCCTGGGTCCCCTCGGTCCCCTGTGACGTCTGTACGTCGTCCCGGGCGCGCTCGTGGGCGTCGGGGCCGATGGCGTACGGGTCGGGGGCGCGGTGCGGCTCGGTGCGGTGGTCCTTGGTGGCCTGGGCCGGGACCCGGATCGCCGATGCGTCCGATGCGTCCGACGGGGACGCGGCGCCGGGTTCGGCGGGCCCGGCGGGCTCGGCAGGTGCGGCGGGCTCGGCGGGCTCGTCCTTCGGTGACGCGGGAGGCACCGGGGCCATGAGGACCATGGTGGTCTCGGGACCGGTGGGCTGATCCGGCTCCGGGGCGGCGGGCTCGACGGGGGCCGCAGGCGAGGTGGTGACCGCGGACTCGTCGGCGGCAGCCGGCTCGGTCGCGGCAGTCGGCTCCGGCGGGGCAGTCGGCTCCGGCGGGGCGAGAGCCGTACCCGCGCCGTCCGTCTCGCGCAGGGTGTCCTCCGCCGCCGCGATCAGCGGGTCGCGGCCCTGACGGCCGTACAGGACGTTGGAGTTGACCTCGGCGTCCGCGCCCGGCAGGGACATCGCGGCGGCGCCCCCGGGCGTGCGGGCGGTGGTCGCCTGCGGGACCGCCACGGTCGGCGCGGCGGCGAGCAGCGCCTTGGGCAGGACCACGACGGCCGTGATGCCGCCCTGCTTCTGCTCGCGCAACTGCGCCCGTACACCGTGCCGGTGGGCGAGCCGGGCCACCACGTACAGGCCGAGCCCGAGGCCCTCGCCGCTCTCCTCGTCGTACGGGTCCTCCGGGTCGAAGGCCGCGAGGCGGGTGTTGAGCCGCTCCAGGCGCTCGCCGGTCATGCCGATGCCCTCGTCCTGGACGGAGAGCATGACCTCGCCGCTCTCCAGGAGCCAGCCGGAGACCTCGACGGGGATGTCGGGCGGCGAGAACGAGGAGGCGTTCTCCAGGAGTTCGGCCACCAGGTGGCTGATGTCGTCCGCCGCGAACCCGGCGAGGTGCGCGTGCGGCGGCAGCGCGGAGATGCGGACGCGCTCGTAGCGTTCGACCTCGCTGACGGCCGCGCGGACGACGTCGACCAGCGGGACGGGGCCGGGGTGCTGGTGGCCGTGCTCCGCGCCCGCGAGGACCAGCAGGTTCTCGCTGTGGCGGCGCATGACGGTGGCGAAGTGGTCGAGCTTGAAGAGGGTGGCGAGGCGCTCGGGGTCCTGCTCGCGCTCTTCGAGGCCCTCGATGACACCGAGCTGCCGCTCGACCAGGCCCAGGGTGCGCAGGGCGAGGCTGACGTAGGTGCCGTGGATGTTCTGCCGGACCTGCTCCAGGTGGGCGGTGGCCTCGGCGAGTTCGGTACGGAACGTGTCGCGTTCGTCGGCCATCTTCTGGCGCTGGCCGATGAGGTGCTTGCGGTCGCCCTCCAGTGTGCCGAGGCGCTCCTGGAGCGCGACGGCGTGCGTGTGGAGTGTGTTGACGGAGCGCACGACCTGCGCGAACTCGTCGTTGCGGCCGGTGAACTTGACCGGGTCGCCGGTGCCGGGCTCGGCGGCCAGCCGTGCCGAACCGCGGCGCAGGACGGACAGCGGGCGCGTGAGCGACCGGGCCATGCCGGTGGAGACGCCGACGGCGAGCAGCATGAGCGCACCGAGGATCGCGACGCGGATCTCCAGCGCGGTGACGTCGTCGTCGCGCAGCTGGGCGAGTTCCTCGGCGCGCTGGGTGTTGAGGGACGCCTCGACCCCGCGCATCAGCTCGACGCGGGAGGAGAGCGCCGCGTCCAGCTTCTTGGTGCTGGTGGCCAGTTCGTCGTCGGAGAGGGTGGGCTGGTCCGCCAGGCTCGCCAGGTACTTCTCTGCGGACGCGACATCCGGTCCGTTGACCGTGGAGTCGTACGAGGTCCGGTCCGCCTTGGGTGCCGTGCCGGCGAAGTCGGCGAGGGCGGCCTGCTCACGGACGTTGGCCTGCTGGGCCGCGGCGGTGAGCGCGTCGCGCTGCTTCGTCGCGGCGGCCGACGACGTGGTGGTCGTGGTGGGCAGGCCCGTGATCGGGTCGGTGGTGGTCTGACTGCTGGTGGGCACGCTCAGCGCGGCGAGCAGCAGACCACGGGTCGAGGCCGCCTGCTGGACGGCGGTGTCGAGGTCGGCGAGGGCGTGCGCGCCGGAGCCCGCGCGGGGCGGAATCTTCTCGGCCAGGTCCTCGGCGAGCCCGTGGAGTTCCGTGAGGGCCGTCGAGTACGCCTGGTGCGCTTCGAGGGCGCTGCTCTCCCCGGTGAGCGCCGACCTACGGACGGCGGCGATCGCGTCGAGCGTCTTGAGGAAGGACGCGGGGGCGTCCGCCTCGACGGCGGCGACGCGCAGTTCGTCGACCTGGCGGTCCACGCGGGTGCTGCGGCGCTCCGAGGGTGCCTGGCCCTTGGGCCGGCCGGCCGCGAGGTACGAGGTGACCTCGTCGCGTTCGTCGGCCAGTGAGTGGGCGAGGGCCAGGGCGTCCTGGGTCCGCTCGGCCGACGTCACCAGATTCTGGGAATCGTTCAGCTGTCCGGAGGCGGCGATCACGGACGGAGCGCCCGCTCCGGCGATCGCGGCGGCCACCACGGCCACGGCGACGATCAGCCGACTGCGTACGTGAGCGGGCCGGCCTCGTCCCGCGGGGTCCGGAGTGTCCTGCGGTGCCGGTGAGTTCGGGGTGTGCCCTGAGGCTCCACCCGAGGCCGGCTGCCTGCCTTTGCGCCGAGGCCGCATTTTCTGCACCGGTGCTCGCATTCTTGACTCGTGTCCCCATGGGCCCGGGTGACGATCCGTCAACTCGCGTGTCGTCCCGGTTCGGCTCCCGACCTTCCCAGTGCCGGTGGGCAGTGGTCGCGCATCGCCTGACCCGCCACACGAAGGAGTGAACATCGCCGGGGAGCGGCCCGGCAAGTTCCCCTGGCGCGTGCGACACCCCTGCGGGACAGGCCGGTTGGACGTCCACGGCAACCGATGGCAGGATGCGCCGCCACGCTTCGCCCGAGTCGGCGAATCCGTCGCAAAACAGGCGCCTGACCTGCTTGTCCGGACCATTTGACCGACGGTTGCCAGCCTTTGGTGAAGCTCGTGAAGGGGTCGTGCAGACTGGCCGGATGCGCTCGGAACTGATCTCGGTACCCGGTGACCCCACCCGCCCCGACGAGGACTACGCATCGGTCGGGCTTCCCGCCTCCGGACAAGGGGGTTCGATCGTCGTCCTGGACGGCGTGACGCCTCCCGCGACCGACCAGGGCTGTCTGCATTCCGTCCCCTGGTTCACCGCCCGACTCGGTGGCGCGTTGCATGAACTGTCCGTTTCACGGCGAGATCTGACACTCACTGAGATCTTGGGCCACGCCATCGCGCGTACCGCCGACGCACATCGGGCAACCTGTGACCTTTCTCACCCACGCACCCCGCAGGCGACGGTGGTGCTGGCGCGCTGGTCAGAGGCGTTGGTCGAGTACTTGGTGCTCTCCGACTCGGCGCTGCTCATCGAGTCACCGGCGGGCGCGGTCATCCCCGTGCTGGACGACCGCCTCTCGCGGGTCCCGCACGCCACGCTGAGGTCGGCAGCGGCGACGGACGCGATCCTGCGCAACAAGGAGGGCGGCTTCTTCACGGCCGCGGCGGACCCGTCTGTGGCGTCCCGCGCCGTCACGGGCACGCTCCCCCGCTCCGAGGTCCGCGCCCTCACGGCCCTCACGGACGGCGCGACGCGCTGGGTGGAGAAGTTCGGCGAGGGCGACTGGACGGACCTGTTCACCCTGATCCGCAAGGAGGGCGGCCGGTCCCTGATCGACCGGGTCCGCACCCTGGAACGCTCCGAAACGGCCGCCACCTATCTGGGCCGCTCCAAGACCCACGACGACGCGACGGTGGTCCACGCGGAGCTGTGATCCCCCGCCCGCCGCGGAGTGGCTCGGAGCCGCGTGGAGGGGCTCGGAGCCGCGCGCAGTGGCCCGAAGCCGCGTGGTCGGGCCCGGGTGCGCCGTGGCTGGTCGCGCCGTTCCCCGCGCCCCTCGGGGAGGGGCTGCGCCCCGTCCCACCCAGGGGCGCGGGGAACGGCGCAGTCTTATGCCTTCGTCTTCAGGGGCGCGGGGAACGGCGCAGTCCTTTCGCCCTTAAGGGGCGCGGGGAACTGCGCGACCAGCCACGACGGACCGTCAGCCACAAGGCGACGACCCGCGGCCGGAGCCGCTCAGCCCCGTTCGACCCCCCGGTTGAGCCGGTGCAACAACCGCGCCAGCTCAGCCACTTCCCCCCGGTCCCAACTGGCGAGTTCGCGAACATACCGAGCCCGCCGGGCATCCCGCACGGTCCCGAACCGCTCCCGCCCCACGTCGGTGAGATGCACGAGCCAGGCCCGCCCGTCCGCGGGATCGGGCTCCCGCGCGACAAGCCCGATCTCCTCCAGCGCCCGCAGCTGCCGGGACATCGTGGCCTTGCCGACCCCGATGTACGCGGCAAGCTCCGTCGCCCGCTGCCGCCCACGCTCCTCCAGCCGTACGAGCAGCCCGTAGGCCGAGGACTCCAGATCGGGGTGCACCTCGCGCACCATCTCCCCGGAGGACGCCCGCGCCCGCCTCAGCAGAACGGTCAGCTCACGCTCCAGCGCCAGGAACTCCTGGTCGACAGGACCGTGGTCCACACCACTGCCCGGAACGCCGGATCCCGCCCGATGCCCCTCACCCATACCGCCCTCGTGCACGTCAGCACCCATGACCCGGTTTCCCGATCCTGAAAGTTTCCGCCAAAGACCGCCATTGCCGCAGCTCGGCCAGTATTTCGCAGGAATAGACCAACGGCAGCCGCCGAGCCCTCTTTCCGCCGCCCGCCCGCGTGCGTAGCTTCTTCACCACGCACCCGCATGGCATGCCCACGCCATTTTATGGACCCCACCATCACCCGGGCACCACCGAGCCTTCGGAGGCACGAACATGTCCGTGCACACATCCGGAACGGCCCACCCCTCGCACGCGCGCGACCACCTCAGAACGCGCTTCGGCGCGATGGGCATCCTGCTCCTGTCCCTCTCCCTGTCCCTCTCCGTCCTCATCCCCGGTCCCGCCCACGCGGCCGACGTCCCGGCCCGCGGCTCCGCGTACATGGGTATGGGCGTCATCCCGCACGACGGCCAGGACGGCCTGCCGACCCCGGGCGACGCCACCCAGACGGAGGGGGTGGACGTCAGCAGCCACCAGGGCAACGTCGCCTGGTCCACCCTGTGGACCAGCGGGGTCAAATGGGCCTATGTGAAAGGCACCGAGGGGACGTACTACACGAACCCCTACTTCACCCAGCAGTACAACGGCTCGTACAACGTCGGCATGATCCGCGGCGCGTACCACTTCGCGACCCCCGACACGACGGGCGGCGCCGCGCAGGCCAACTACTTCGTGAACAACGGCGGCGGCTGGTCGAAGGACGGCAGGACGCTCCCGGGCGCGCTCGACATCGAGTGGAACCCGTACGGGGCGGCCTGCTACGGCAAGACGCAGAGTGCGATGGTCACCTGGATCCGCGACTTCCTGAACCAGTACAAGGCCCGCACCGGCCGTGACGCCGTCATCTACTCCGCCACCAGCTGGTGGACCCAGTGCACCGGCGACTACGCCGGTTTCGCCTCCGCCAACCCGCTCTGGATCGCCCGCTACGCCTCGGCGGTGGGCACGCTCCCGGCGGGCTGGGACTACTACACGATGTGGCAGTACACGTCCTCGGGCCCCACGGTCGGCGACCACGACAAGTTCAACGGCGCCCTCGACCGCGTGGTGGCACTGGCCAACGGCTGACCCCGCCCCCGTACCCACGGCACACGTCGTACGCGGAAGGCCCGGACCCCTCACGAAGAGGGGGCCGGGCCCTGCCCGCCCGATGACGTCCGTCACTGCGCCACCGGAGTCTGCGCCACGCGGCTCGCACGAGTCGTCACACGACTCGCGCGAGCCCGCCACTCACGCGGCCAGCGGAACCTCCGTCGCCGCGCCGTTCGTCGCCGGCGCCAGCGCCAGTTCCAGGACCTGGCGGACGTCCGTCACCGCGTGGACGTCGAGCTTCTCCAGCACCTCCGCCGGTACGTCGTCCAGGTCGGCCTCGTTGCGCTTCGGGATGATCACCGTGGTGACACCCGCCCGGTGCGCGGCGAGCAGCTTCTGCTTGACGCCGCCGATCGGCAGCACCCGGCCGGTGAGCGAGACCTCACCGGTCATGGCCACGTCGGTACGGACCTGGCGGCCGGACAGCAGCGAGGCCAGTGCCGTCGTCATCGTGACACCCGCGCTCGGACCGTCCTTCGGCACCGCGCCCGCCGGGAAGTGGATGTGCACGCCCCGGTCCTTGAGGTCGGCGACGGGCAGTTCCAGTTCGGCGCCGTGCGAGCGGAGGAAGGAGAGCGCGATCTGCGCCGACTCCTTCATCACGTCGCCCAGCTGACCGGTGAGGGTCAGCCCCGCCGCGCCCGTCTCCGGGTCGGCGAGCGACGCCTCGACGAAGAGGACGTCACCACCGGCGCCGGTGACCGCGAGCCCGGTCGCCACGCCGGGCACCGCCGTGCGGCGCTCGGCCGGGTCCTGGGCGGACTCCGGCACGTGGTGCGGCCTGCCGATCAGCGCGCGCAGATCGTCCGCGCCGACCGTGAACGGCAGCTTCCGCTCGCCGAGTTCGTGCTGCGCCGCGATCTTGCGGAGCAGCCGTGCGACGGACCGCTCCAGGTTCCGTACGCCCGCCTCGCGGGTGTACTCCCCGGCCAGCCTGCGCAGCGCGCTCTCGTCGAGGGTGACCTCGGCGGTCTCGAGACCGGCCCGCTCCAGCTGGCGCGGGAGCAGGTGGTCGCGGGCGATGACGACCTTCTCGTCCTCGGTGTACCCGTCGAGCCGCACCAGTTCCATCCGGTCGAGCAGCGCCTCCGGGATGGCCTCCAGCACGTTCGCCGTGGCCAGGAAGACGACGTCGCTCAGGTCGAGCTCGACCTCCAGGTAGTGGTCCCGGAAGGTGTGGTTCTGGGCCGGGTCGAGGACTTCGAGGAGGGCCGCTGCCGGGTCGCCCCGGAAGTCGGAGCCCACCTTGTCGATCTCGTCGAGCAGGACCACCGGGTTCATGGACCCGGCCTCCTTGATCGCCCGCACGATCCGGCCGGGCAGCGCGCCGACGTACGTACGCCGGTGGCCGCGGATCTCCGCCTCGTCCCGTACGCCACCGAGGGCGACCCGGACGAACTTGCGGCCCATGGCGTGCGCGACTGACTCGCCGAGCGAGGTCTTTCCGACGCCGGGAGGGCCGACGAGCGCGAGCACCGCGCCACCGCGCCGGCCGCCCACGACACCGAGACCCCGGTCGTTGCGCCGCTTGCGGACCGCCAGGTACTCGGTGATCCGCTCCTTCACGTCGTCCAGGCCCGCGTGCTCGGCGTCCAGGACGGTCTTGGCACCCTGGATGTCGTACTCGTCCTCCGTGCGCTCGTTCCACGGGAGTTCGAGCACGGTGTCGAGCCAGGTGCGGATCCAGGAGCCCTCGGGCGACTGGTCGCTGGAGCGCTCCAGCTTCTCGACCTCCTTGAGAGCGGCCTCACGGACCTTCTCGGGGAGGTCGGCGGCCTCGACGCGGGCCCGGTAGTCGTCGGACTCCTCGCCCTCGGCCTCGCCGTTCAGCTCGCGCAGCTCCTTGCGCACGGCCTCCAGCTGCCGCCGCAGCAGGAACTCCCGCTGCTGCTTGTCCACACCCTCCTGTACGTCCTTGGCGATGGACTCGGCGACATCCTGCTCGGCGAGGTGCTCGCGCAGGTGCTCGGTGGCCAGCTTCAGCCGGGCCACCGGGTCGGAGGTCTCAAGGAGCTCGACCTTCTGGGCGGTCGTCAGGAACGGCGAGTAACCGGAGTTGTCGGCGAGCGTGGACACGTCGTCGATCTGCTGGACGCGGTCCACGACCTGCCAGGCGGCCCGCTTCTTCAGCCAGTTCGTGGCCAGCGCCTTGTACTCCTTGACCAGCTCGGTCACGGAGCCGGGCAGCGGGTCCGGCACGGTCTCCTCGACCTGCGTGCCCTCCACCCACAGGGCCGCGCCAGGGCCGGTCGTACCGGCGCCGACACGCACCCGTCCGCGACCGCGGATCAGGGCACCGGGGTCACCGTCGGCGAGGCGCCCGACCTGCTCGATCGTGCCGAGCACCCCCGTGTTGGCGTACGTGCCGTCGATCCGCGGAACAAGAAGCACCCTCGGCTTGCTGGCACCGGTGGAACGGGCTGCTGCCTGCGCGGCTTCCACCGCGGCGCGTACATCGGCGTCGTTCAGGTCCAGGGGCACCACCATGCCGGGCAGCACGACCTCGTCGTCGAGCGGCAGCACGGGCAGAGTGAGCGGTTCGGACGTCAAAGTCATGATCTCCCCTTCGGCATTCAAGTTGAGCTATGCCGACTCAATGCACGTGAGCCTCCGATTGTTCCCCTAGGGGTGTTCGCTGTGAGCGATCGCCTGGCGCGACCGCTTGAGGACGGGCTCATTTCCGCCCTCGGAGCGAACGTCAGGGCGGGTTACCGCGTCTCAGGAACGTCGTCGGTACCCCGTCGGTACCTCGTCGACTTCATCCGGCCGGCTGTCCTGGGAGCGTCATGCGGATCACCTTGTTGTTGCGGCTGCTCGTCGCGGGGGGCCTGTTCACCGGAGCCGCCGCGTGCGGCCAAGAAAGTGCCGGGGGCGGCGGTGCCGACGTCGGGGGCGGCTCGGCGCACGGCCCGGAGGGGAGCACGCAACGCGCCCGTGACGTCTCCGAGGCCTGGGCCGGCTCGAAGGCCGCACGGATCTGGCGCGAGCGGTACTTCCCGATGGACGCCGCCGTCCAGCTTCCGAAGGGCGCCTTCCGCAGCCGGGCCGACGAGCGTGCGTACGCCACCCAGAACTTCGAACTGGACGGGGAACTCCCCTCCGGTACGCCCGCGGAGGGGCAGGTCCGCTGGCGCGGTGGCGGCACGCTCGCCCTCCCCGTCTCCTCCGCGCGGGCCGCCTACGAGAAGCTCGCCCGCGGCCGGAACTCCGGCCCCTCCCTCGTCGTGACCGGTGCGCGGCTCGGGACGATGACCCAGTCCACCAGCCGGGGGCCGGCGACCGTGCCCGCGTGGCTCTTCACCGTCAAGGGGTACGACACCCCGCTCAAGCGGGTCGCGGTCGCGCCCTCGAAGCTCCCCCGGCCGCCCGTCGGGCCCTTCCGGGAGACCTCGGACTTGCTGCTTCCGCTCTCCGGGATCGGGTCGGTGTCGCGGGAGGAGCGCACCGTCACCGTTCGGGCCCAGCACGGTTCCTGCGACAAGGGTCCGCAGGTGGCCGTCCTGGAGACCGCGGACAACGTGGTGTTCTCGGCCGGGGTCCGTGATCCGTCGGACGGTCCGTGCACCGCCGATATGCGGTCCAAGAAGGTGAGGGTGCGGCTCGACCGTCCGGTCGGCGACCGCATGCTCCTCGACGCGGTCACGGGCAGGCCCGTGCCCTACGACGCGCCCGTGGGCTCTCCGGCGCCGTCCTGGAGCTGAGCGTCCGGGGCGGGCCTCTTGGTGCGGCGGGCCCGTTGCACCCGCCGCACCCACGGCCACGTGGCGACCCCGATGGCCAGGGCCAGCAGGTGGCCCCAGTTCGTCAGGGGGTCGGTGTAGGCCACCAGGCCCTCGCCGACCAGCCAGGCGGACACCGCCAGGAGGAGCAGGCGGGGCCAGAGCGTCAGGAGCCCGGCCAGTGCGCCGGCGCTCGCCGCGACACCGAAGCTGATGCCGTAGTCGTAGCGGTGGAGGGAGCTGTCGGGGAGGTGCCCGGCGAGGACCGAGAGGCCGACGGGTATCTCGGTGGCCAGCGTCGCCACGACGTGCCCCAGCAGGAAGACACCCGCCGTGCGCCGGCCGCCGATGCGCCGCTCCAGCGCGGTGAGCACCAAGAGGAAGGCGATCGCGAACACGGAGGAGATTCCGCCGGCGATCCACAGCGCGCTGGCGATCAGTACGGGGACCGGTGCCTGCGCCAGGTGCACCACGTCCGTGCTGGACCCCTGGAGCACGCGGCTCACCAGGTAGGGGTCGGCGTACTCGGTGAAGAGCGAGGTCAGGAGGAGGACGACGGCGTACCCGAAGGTGAAGGGGGTTGCGGTGGGGGTGGGGAACGGGTTGCGCACGCGCCTCGGCCGTCGGAGACGGGTTTCGGACGGTATCGGATTCGGGTGCGGGCCCGGTGGGGGCTTGTCGCACAGTTCCCCGCGCCCCTTACGGGGGCTGGAGGGTGCGGGCGGTCGGGAAGGGCCCTCTGCCTGTGCCGGATTCGAGTGCCGGTTCGGTGGGGGCTTCGGAGCGTTCGGGTTCGGGGACGCGTCCCTCTCGCTCCGTTCCACCGTCGGGGGCTCCTTCCGTTCTCCCCCACCCTCGGCGTGCTTGATCGCGCTGTCTATGACGGATGCCACGCACAGGCCGTCCATGTCCGGGTCCCAGCGTCCTCCAGGGGACCCGGCACCGCCACCGCGGGCCGGAGTCGGGTGGCGCGGCGAAAACCGGCTGCCCGGCCGGGCGCGGGTTGCCAGGATGAGGTCATGACCGCGTACGCCACCCCGCACGGCAGCCCCGAAGTCATCGACCGCCGCGAGGGACCGTACGGCGAGGTCGTGCTGCGCCGCCACGGCGAGCTGCTGCAGATCATCGCCAACGGCTGCTTCCTCATGGACACCTCCGACGGCCGGTCGGAGAGGCTGCTGGTCGACGCCGCGCTCGGCGCGCTGGACGGGCGCCCCGCGCCGGAGATCCTGATCGGCGGCTTGGGCGTCGGCTTCTCCCTCGCCCACGCGGCGGCCCACCCCCGCTGGGGCCGTATCGCCGTCGCCGAACGGGAACGGGCCATCGTCGACTGGCACCGCGCCGGGCCGCTCGCGGAGTTGTCCGCCCCCGCGCTCGCGGATCCGCGCACCGAGATCATCGAGGTCGATCTCGTCGCCCACGTCCATGAGACATCCGACACGTACGACGTACTGTGCCTCGACATCGACAACGGGCCCGAGTGGACCGTCACGGAGGGCAACGAGAGCCTGTACTCACGGGCCGGACTCGCCGCGTGCGCACGGGTGTTGAGGGAAGGCGGGGTACTCGCTGTTTGGTCGGCCAAACCTTCGCCTGATTTCGCAAGAACCTTGCGGAATGCCGGGTTCCAGGGGGTGCGTACCGAAGAGATCCCCGTTGCCCGGGGCGTTCCGGACGTGGTGCATCTCGCGGTAAGGCCTGGATAGCCGAGGGGTGGTCACTGCCCGTACCCTGCTGCTCTGACGCCGATCATTCAAGCGTCAAGCGCAGTCATGGAATCACCCCACTGGTTCCGGAAAGCACACTCAGGGGCGGGCGATGGAGCAGACACACACCTCGCACAACGGCACGGCGGCCACGCCGGGCGCTCAGCGCCGGGTGCTGGTGGTCGAGGACGATCCGACGATCGTCGACGCCATCGCCGCCCGGCTTCGCGCCGAGGGATTCCTCGTGCAAACAGCGGGTGACGGACCGGCCGCCGTCGACACGGCCGAGGCATGGCAGCCCGACCTGCTGATTCTCGACATCATGCTGCCGGGCTTCGACGGCCTGGAGGTCTGCCGCCGGGTCCAGGCGGCCCGTCCGGTACCGGTGATGATGCTCACCGCCCGCGACGACGAGACGGACATGCTGGTCGGCCTCGGCGTGGGCGCCGACGACTACATGACGAAGCCGTTCTCGATGCGGGAGCTGGCCGCGCGCGTGCACGTTCTGTTGCGCCGCGTGGAGCGGGCCGCACTGGCCGCGTCCACTCCGCGCTCCGGCATCCTGCGCCTCGGCGAGCTGGAGATCGACCACGCCCAGCGGCGGGTCCGGGTGCGCGCCGACGACGTACACCTCACGCCCACCGAGTTCGACCTGCTGGTCTGCCTGGCGAACACGCCCCGCGCGGTCCTTTCGCGCGAGCAGCTGCTGGCCGAGGTCTGGGACTGGGCGGACGCCTCCGGCACCCGGACCGTGGACAGCCACATCAAGGCGCTGCGCCGGAAGATCGGCGCGGAGCGGATCCGTACGGTGCACGGCGTGGGCTACGCGCTGGAGACCCCGACACCCTAGAGTCGGGCACCCTGACCGAGGGGGCGTATGTGATGAGGGGTCTCGGCGTACTGCGCAAGCGCGTCAAGGCGGGCGCGGGGCTGATCTCCGGCACGGGTTCCGGTACTGGTTCCGGCGCGGATTCCGGCCCGGCCGCCGGTGCGGGTCCCGGTGCGGCGTCTGACGCCGGGCCTGGCGCGCAGCCTGCTGCGGGGCCTGTTTCCGGCACGCCGTCCGGTACCGCGTTCGGCGGCTCGTCCGGCACAGGCACCGGCACCGGTCCCCTTGCCGACGCCGTTTCCGGTGCGAGTCCGGCGCTGGGCCGCGGTCCGGCCGTCGGCGAGGGCGCGGGCGGCTTCTCAGCGACGCGCCCGCCGCCGGGTTCGGCCCCGGGCGCCGACAGAACGTCCGGCACGACATCCGGCACCACGACCGGCGCCGCCTCCGTCACCACGTCCGGCGCGAGCGCGCATGCCGGCCCGGGTATCGGTTCCGGCTCCGGATCGGGATCCTGGGGAGACATGCGCCCCTTCTCCATCAAGACCAAGCTCGGCACGCTGGTGGTCGTCGCCGTCTTCATCACCACCGGCCTGCTGATGATCGCGGTCCGCACGGAGACGGAACTGCGCTTCATCACGGTCTTCTCGATGATCGCGACCCTGCTGATCACCCAGTTCGTGGCGCACTCGATCACCGCTCCGCTGGACGAGATGAGCACCGTCGCGCGAGGCATCTCGCACGGCGACTACACCCGCCGGGTCAGGGGCGCCGACCGCCGCGACGAGCTGGGCGACCTGGCCCAGACGATCAACCGCATGGCCGACGACCTGGAGGCCCAGGAGCGGCAGCGCAAGGAGCTCGTGGCGAACGTCTCGCACGAGCTGCGTACGCCCATCGCGGGCCTGCGGGCGGTCCTGGAGAACGTGGTGGACGGCGTCTCCGCGGCCGACCCCGAGACGATGCGCACCGCCCTGAAGCAGACGGAGCGGCTCGGCCGGCTGGTGGAGACGCTGCTCGACCTCTCCCGCCTGGACAACGGCGTCGTACCGCTGCGCAAGCGCCGCTTCGAGGTGTGGCCGTACCTGTCGGGCGTACTGAAGGAGGCCAACATGGTGGCCTCCGCGCGCGCGGGCATCGCCTCCGGCTCCGGCAGTCACACGCGTACGGACGTCCATCTGCACCTCGACGTGTCGCCGCCCGAGCTGACCGCGCACGCGGACCCGGAGCGGATCCACCAGGTCGTCGCCAACCTCATCGACAACGCGGTCAAGCACAGCCCGCCGCACGGCCGCGTCACGGTGAAGGCCCGGCGCGGCGACGGCCCCGAGTCCCTGGACCTCGAAGTCCTGGACGAGGGCCCCGGCATCCCGCGCTCGGAGTGGCACCGGGTCTTCGAGCGGTTCAACCGCGGCGGGGTCGTCGCGCCGCACGGCCCGGGCAGCGACGGCGGTACGGGGCTGGGGCTGGCGATCGCCCGCTGGGCGGTCGATCTGCACGGTGGCCGGATCGGCGTGGCCGAATCCCAGCGCGGTTGCCGGATCCAGGTCACTCTTCCGGGAGTGCCCTCGCCGGACAGGTTGACGTAGGGTTCGAAGCGAGAGCCCAAGATCCACGTGATGGGGCAGCAGGACACGTGTCATCGTGCGTTCCTGGCACGGAGGTTCGGCCTTTCGGGGCCGCAGCCTTGAGCCGGCGCGTCCATTTCACATCAGAACCTCGCTTGTTTCCCGCCATTTCGAACGCCGAAACACGCTTTTCGATGTGACTTACGCGACGATGACCAGGCCCGGACTGACCTAGCCGGTCCGGGGGGCGTAGCCTTTATTCCCGCTGTCCATCACCTTGTGAAGCGGAAGAGGGCGGTTGCCGCCGTGTCGCCACAGTCCCCCAGTAACTCATCGAGCGTCTCGACCGAGGACCAAGCCGGGAAGAACCCTGCTGCCGCCTTCGGCCCGAACGAGTGGCTCGTCGACGAGATCTATCAGCAGTACCTCCAGGACCCGAATTCGGTAGACCGAGCCTGGTGGGACTTCTTCGCCGACTACAAGCCCGGCGGCGTGGCCGCCTCGGCTCCGGCGGGTACCGCGGCCGCGGGGGCCGCGGGAACCACCACCGCGCCCAAGGCGGCTCCGGCCGCTCCTGCCGCACCCCAGGCCCAGGCCGCTCCGGCCCAGGCACAGGCTCCGGCTCAGGCCGCTCCGGCCAAGGCCGCGGCCCCGGCGCAGGCCGCACCGGCCGCCGCGAAGCCCGCGGCTGCCGCTCCTGCCCAGGCAGCGACTCCGGCCGCCGCCCCGGCGAAGCCCGCGGCGGCGAAGCCGGCCGCTGCCAAGGCGGCGCCCGCCGCGGAGGCCACCGCCTCCACGGGCGGGCCGGAGTACGTGACGCTGCGCGGCCCGAGCGCCGCGGTCGCGAAGAACATGAACGCTTCCGTCGAGGTCCCCACGGCGACGTCCGTGCGCGCGGTCCCGGTGAAGCTGCTCTTCGACAACCGCATCGTCATCAACAACCACCTGAAGCGTGCCCGGGGCGGGAAGATCTCCTTCACCCACCTCATCGGCTACGCGATGGTGCAGGCCATCAAGGCCATGCCGTCGATGAACTACTCCTTCACGGAGAAGGACGGCAAGCCGACCCTGGTCAAGCCGGAGCACGTGAACTTCGGCCTCGCCATCGACCTGGTGAAGCCCAACGGCGACCGCCAGCTGGTCGTCGCGGGCATCAAGAAGGCCGAGACGCTGAACTTCTTCGAGTTCTGGCAGGCCTACGAGGACATCGTCCGCCGGGCGCGTGACGGCAAGCTGACGATGGACGACTTCACCGGTGTCACGGTCTCGCTGACCAACCCCGGCGGCCTCGGCACCGTCCACTCGGTCCCGCGTCTGATGCCCGGACAGTCGGTCATCATGGGCGTCGGCTCGATGGACTACCCGGCGGAGTTCCAGGGCACGTCCCAGGACACCCTGAACAAGCTCGGCATCGCCAAGGTCATGACGCTCACGTCGACCTACGACCACCGGGTCATCCAGGGCGCCGCGTCCGGCGAGTTCCTGCGCGTCGTCGCGAACTACCTGCTCGGCGAGCAGGGCTTCTACGACGAGATCTTCGAGGCCCTGCGCATTCCGTACGAGCCGGTCCGCTGGCTCAAGGACATCGACGCCTCGCACGACGACGACGTCACGAAGGCCGCCCGCGTCTTCGAGCTGATCCACTCCTACCGGGTCCGCGGCCACGTCATGGCCGACACCGACCCGCTGGAGTACCGCCAGCGCAAGCACCCCGACCTGGACATCACCGAGCACGGGCTCACCCTGTGGGACCTGGAGCGCGAGTTCGCGGTCGGCGGTTTCGCGGGCAAGTCCCTGATGAAGCTGCGCGACATCCTCGGCGTGCTGCGCGACTCGTACTGCCGCACCACGGGCGTCGAGTTCATGCACATCCAGGACCCGAAGCAGCGCCGGTGGATCCAGGACCGTATCGAGCGCCCGCACTCCAAGCCGGAGCGCGAGGAGCAGCTGCGCATCCTGCGCCGCCTGAACGCGGCGGAAGCGTTCGAGACCTTCCTGCAGACGAAGTACGTCGGCCAGAAGCGCTTCTCCCTGGAGGGCGGCGAGTCCGTCATCCCGCTGCTCGACGCGGTGCTCGACTCCGCCGCCGAGTCGCGTCTTGACGAGGTCGTCATCGGCATGGCCCACCGCGGCCGCCTGAACGTCCTGGCGAACATCGTCGGCAAGTCGTACGCGCAGATCTTCCGGGAGTTCGAGGGCAACCTCGACCCGAAGTCGATGCACGGCTCCGGCGACGTCAAGTACCACCTGGGCGCCGAAGGGGTCTTCACGGGCCTCGACGGCGAGCAGATCAGGGTCTCGCTGGCCGCCAACCCCTCGCACCTGGAGGCGGTCGACCCGATCCTGGAGGGCATCGCCCGCGCCAAGCAGGACATCATCAACAAGGGCGGCACGGACTTCACCGTCCTCCCCGTCGCCCTGCACGGTGACGCGGCCTTCGCGGGCCAGGGTGTCGTGGCCGAGACCCTGAACATGTCGCAGCTGCGCGGCTACCGCACCGGCGGCACGGTCCACGTGGTCATCAACAACCAGGTCGGCTTCACCGCCGCCCCGGAGTCCTCGCGCTCCTCGATGTACGCCACGGACGTGGCCCGCATGATCGAGGCGCCGATCTTCCACGTGAACGGCGACGACCCCGAGGCCGTCGTCCGCGTCGCGCGGCTGGCCTTCGAGTTCCGGCAGGCGTTCAACAAGGACGTCGTCATCGACCTCATCTGCTACCGCCGCCGCGGTCACAACGAGTCGGACAACCCGGCGTTCACGCAGCCGCTGATGTACGACCTGATCGACAAGAAGCGCTCGGTGCGCAAGCTCTACACCGAGTCTCTGATCGGCCGGGGCGACATCACCCTGGAAGAGGCCGAGCAGGCGCTGCAGGACTACCAGGGCCAGCTGGAGAAGGTCTTCACGGAGGTCCGTGAGGCCGCTTCGGCGCCCGGCGAGGCGCACGCCCCCGACGTGAAGCCCGAGTTCCCGGTGGCGGTCACCACGGCCGTCTCCCAGGAGGTCGTCAAGCGGATCGCCGAGTCCCAGGTCAACATCCCCGAGCGCGTCACCGTCCACCCGCGTCTGCTGCCCCAGCTGCAGCGCCGCGCGGCGATGGTCGAGGACGGCACGATCGACTGGGGCATGGGCGAGACGCTCGCGATCGGCTCCCTGCTCCTGGAGGGCACTCCGGTGCGCCTCTCGGGCCAGGACTCCCGCCGCGGCACGTTCGGCCAGCGCCACGCGGTCCTGATCGACCGGGAGACGGCGGAGGACTTCACTCCGCTCCAGTACCTCTCCGAGGACCAGGCCCGCTACAACTGCTACGACTCGCTCCTCTCCGAGTACGCGGCGATGGGCTTCGAGTACGGCTACTCGCTGGCCCGTCCCGAGTCCCTCGTGATGTGGGAGGCCCAGTTCGGCGACTTCGTCAACGGCGCCCAGACGGTCGTGGACGAGTTCATCTCGTCGGCGGAGCAGAAGTGGGGCCAGACGTCCGGCGTCACCCTGCTCCTCCCGCACGGCTACGAGGGCCAGGGCCCGGACCACTCGTCCGCGCGCCCCGAGCGCTTCCTCCAGATGTGCGCGCAGAACAACATGACGGTCGCCATGCCGACGCTCCCGTCGAACTACTTCCACCTCCTGCGGTGGCAGGTGCACAACCCGCACCACAAGCCGCTGGTGGTCTTCACCCCGAAGTCGATGCTGCGCCTCAAGGCCGCCGCGTCGAAGGCGGAGGAGTTCACGACGGGCGGCTTCCGCCCCGTCATCGGCGACTCGTCGGTGGACCCGGCGGCCGTCAAGAAGGTCGTCTTCACCGCGGGCAAGGTGTACTACGACCTCGACGCCGAGCGTAAGAAGCGCGGCATCATGGACACGGCCGTCATCCGCATCGAGCGCCTGTACCCCCTCCCGGGTGCCGAGCTCCAGGCGGAGATCGCCAAGTACCCGAACGCCGAGAAGTACCTGTGGGCCCAGGAGGAGCCGGCGAACCAGGGCGCATGGCCGTTCATCGCCCTGAACCTCATCGACCACCTGGACCTGGCGGTCGGCGCGGACGTCCCCCACGGGGAGCGCCTCCGCCGCATCTCCCGCCCGGCGGGCTCGTCCCCGGCGGTCGGCTCGGCGAAGCGCCACCAGGCGGAGCAGGAACAGCTGGTCCGCGAGGTGTTCGACGCCTGACCGGTCACGGTATGCACTGACGGTACGAACGGAGGGCCCGGTCCTGAGCTTCGGCTCGGGGGCGGGCCCTTCGGCGTGACCTTCACGGCGTACGAAGCGGACGTCGCCGTTCAGATCGTCAGCGGCTCGAAGTTCCAGAACAGGCGGGCACGGTCCTCGGCCTCGACCGTCTCCCGGTCGTGCACGGCGCGCAGGTCGGCGTCGAGTGCGCGCCGGGCGACCCGGGTCAGCGGATGATTCGGCCCCAGGATCCGGTCAGCCCGTTCCACCACGCCCTGGCTCAGCTCGCCGGCCGCTTCGACGCGTTCGACGAGGTGCAGCGTCAGCGCGGCGTTGACCGCGCAGCCGAGGGTCCACGGGTGGTCCGGCCCAACGGCTCGTGTCATGCTGGCCAGTGCCTGCTCGGCGACATCGCGGGCCTGCGTCCGTTCGCCGACGGCTCGGAGAATGAGGGCCTGGTTGCTCCGCGCGCCGGCGACGAACAGATGGTCCGGGCCGAGCAGACGCTCGTAGCGGTCGACCACGCGCTCGCTGAGTGTGCGTGCCTGGTCGATGTCTCCGCGTTCGCGCATGAAACAGCTGTGGGCGGTCGCGAAGACCAGGGTGGTCGAGTGCCGCTTGCCGAGAACCCGGTCGCCCTTCGCGTGCGCGACGGCGAAATGCTCCTCCGCTGCTCCGTGGTCGTCCGTGCGGTACAGGCACTGGGCCAGGTTGTAGAGGGCCCACAGCGTCTGCGGATTGTCTTCGCCCAGGAGCTGCCGGTGCAGAGCCGTGTTCTCCCGCTGAAGGTCGAGGGCTTCCTGGTGGCGGCCCAGCAGACGAAGATCGATCGCGCACCAGAGTTCGCTGAACAGCGTCAGGAAATGGTGCGCCCCCAGGGCCTCGCCCCGGAGTCGGGACACCCGTCGGCCGATCTCCAGGGCGTCCTCGTAACGGCCGAGCAGACGCAGTGAGACGGCCCTGTTGTTCTGGGCCCCGAGGGTGGCGGGGTGGTCTTCCCCGCGCAGGTCCGCATAGCCGTCGCAGACCTCGTCCGACAGGTGCAGCGACTCCTCGTACCGTCCGAGCGCCCGCATGTCGGCGGCGAGACCGCTGACCGCGCGCAGGTAGCGGTACTCCCGTACCCCGCCGACCGCCCGGTGTTCCTCCACCGCCGCGCGGTTCACGATCTCGCTGTCCTGGTACGCACCCATGGCCCGGAGCAGATTGGCGTAGTGGTGGCCGAGGTCCCACAGCTGTTCGGAGTGCTCGTCCTGGTGCTCCTGCCAGGCCTCAAGCGCCTGTTCGGCGAAACGGGTACCCGTGTCGTACTCGCCCGAGACGTACAGGTAGCGGAGGCAGTGCAGGACGAACTCCTGGACGTCCTGATCGGTCCGCGACAGCAGGTCCGCGTGTTCCAGATGGGGGACGAGTGCGGCGTACCGCTGCCACAGTTCGGCCGTGTCCGGGTTGCCCGGGTCCGATCCGACCAGCACGCGCCGGGCCACCTCGGCGCAGTCCCCGTACTCCTGCGGGGACATGTCGTGCCGGACGGTCCGGTGGACCATCCGGTGCACGGTGAGGAACTCGTCCGACGGATCCTGCGGCGGGTGCTCCACCCGGACCACCGAGTACTTCCGCAGTTGTCCGACGGCGGCGTCCCAGCAGGCATCGTTCGTCAGCAGCCGCGCCACGGCCGGCGGCAGTCCGTCGGCCGGGGCACCGCGCAGCAGCCTCACGGGCACCGCGTCGGGGGCGAAGAGCGTGCAGAGCCTCAGCAGTTGCACGGAATCAGGTGAGGTCTCGCGGAACTTGTCGAGCAGGAACGTCCAGGCGGCACGGAAGGTCATCGGGAAGTCGGCGGACACCTGTATCAGGGTGTCCCGGTCGGTGTCGCCCGCCAGGAGTTGCTCAAGGTACTCCGCGACCGGCATGCCGGACTCCTCCAGCCAGCCCGCGGTCTGGTCGAGGACCAGGGGCAGGTCTCCCAGCGCCTCGGCCAGCTGGTGGGAGTCCGGCTCCGTCAGGCGGGGCGCCCGCCGCCGGATGAACGCCACCGACTCGTCGCGGTCGTAGCCGGAGACCTCCACCATGGCGCCGGGGCGTGTGCCCCAGTCCGGGTTGCAGGAGGTGATGAGCACATGTCCGGTACCGGTCGGCACGAGGTCCCTGATCTCGTCCGGCTCGTCGGCGCCGTCCAGGACGAGCAGCCACCGCGGGTACGGGTCACCGCGGCCCAGCGCGTCCCGTATCACCCGCAGTCGCTCCCCGTAGTCGGTCCCGGTAGGCAGTCCCAGCTCAGGGGCCAGATCGGCCAGCCCCTGCCGGAACGCGGCCCGGTTGCCCGCGTGCACCCACCACACCACGTGGTAGCCGGAGGAGAAGCGGTAGGCGTACTCGGCTGCCAGCTGGGTCTTGCCCACGCCCGACAAGCCGTGCAGAGTGACCCGGCTCTCCCGCTGGAGCGCTTCGTACACCGTGTTGAGCAGCGGAAGCCGGCCGGTGAAGCGGTCGTTGCGCTCGGGGACACGGCCCCAGACACGGAGTGTGTGCACGGGGAACGGCGGCCCGGAACGCGTGTCCTCGGCCGACTCGGAGAGCAGGTCGGACGGCAGGTCGAGACGGTCCAGGAGGCGTCGTTCGGCTTCCTCGGCACCCACGTCGTGGAGGGTGACCGCGTCGAGCACGGCCGCCCCGGTGGGCGGGGCCGAGGGCGCCACGGTCACCGCCGCGATGCGTTGCGCGTTCGGTACGACGACTTCACGCAGGGCCGCGTCCCACTCCTGGGCCGTGCGGGTGGCGAGCCGAAAGAACTGGTCGCTCAGGAGCAGCAGGACGGGCCCCGGCGCCAGCAGGAGGTCCCGCAGGGACTCCTTGACGGAGACACCGGGCGGCGGACCCCACCGCTGGTGCACGACCCGGTGGCCGCGCCGCTCCAGGCGGTGCCCGATCCAGTCGGCCCAGCTCCGGTGGACGTCCGAGAAGCTGAGCGTGACGGTCTGCCGTCCGGTGCGCAGCCGCCGCGGCCTGCCCGGCGGCACGAGCTCCGGCAGCGGGTCGGGGACGGATGGCCGGTCGGCCGGGCGGCGGTCGTCGGCCGGGCCGTACCCGGCCCCGAAGAAGTCCCCGGACCGCTCCGGCGTCCGGGGGGAGGGCATGAGGCCGGCCGCGGACGTCCGTTCCCGCATGACCTCGGCCAGCCGGGCGGCCGGTGCGCTGCCGGGCACGCGTTCCCGGATCTCCGACAGCAGCTCGGCCTTGCGGACCGGTACGCCCCACTGATTGTTGACCGTCAGCCACAGCGACGCGTGTCCGACGGCGCGCCCGGTCGAAACCCGGAAGCGAACCGGTCCGTACGTACCGCCGAACCGGTGCAGGACGACGCTCGGCTCGTCGAGGGCGGTGCAGACGAAGTACGGCGAACCGTCCAGGGCGACGGTGAAGGTGAACTCCTCGTCGGGGTAGGGCCAGCGGCCGGCCGTGCCCCCGTCCTCGGTCAGCGGGCCCCGCAGGTCGACGGTGACCAGGTACTCGCACTGTGTCTCGGCCTCCCGCGGCCAGGCCACGACGGGTTCGATCAGGAGGGTGTGGTCGTCGAGGTTCATCACGAACCCTCTCCCCAGGCGCTGTGCCCTTTCTCGGTGACGAGTCGCAATGTGGTGAGCGGATGACCGTAGTACTGGAAAGTGAAGGCATACAGCAGCCTCATGACCCGTTTTTGACCGACCGCGTCCACGCGACCGTCATCGTTGCGCGTCCTGGGGATGGCCGCCAGGCTGCCGAAGTCCCCCAGGGCCCCGGCTCTGAAGGACCGTAGGCTCTCCGGGACGGGGAGGTCCGGCCGCCCGGCGACCTGGCGCATCAGACGCTGGATCAGCACGCGCGCGTCGTGGTCCCCGACCTCCCCGGCGGTGACGATGCAGCCGCCCGCCCCCTTGCGCAGGAAGAGTTCGGCGAATCCGCGCAACGCGTTCTCGCCCTGTCCCACGTTGTTGACGAAGCGCCCCGAGTGGCAGGCGTTCAGGCAGACCAGGGACCGGTCCCTGCCCAGTACCCGCATGTCCTCGCTGTTGTACTCCGCCCAGGTGCGCTCCGCGAGCGTGAGGCTCATGACGGCGTCGCCGTAGGTGCCGTGGCAGCCCAGGTAGACCAGGCCGGTGGGATCCTTCTGCTCCGTGGCGTCGAGCGCGTGCAGGAAAGAGGTCATCTCCGGATGCGTCCGGTGCAGGTACGGCGCGAAGACGTCCGAGTCACCGGCCATGTCCCGATGGAGGTAGGACAGGACACTGCCGTGGCACTCGCCGGAGGGACGTGGCAGGCCCTGACTGCCGTCGTGCACGGTGGTCCAGCGGGTCAGGACGAGCAGGGCGCCCAGCAGGCCGCCCGGCAGGCCGCGTTCCTGGTCCGGTGGCACCCAGAACGCCTCCCACGGCAGCTCGTAGCCGGTGTCGTCCCACACGATGAGGCGCAGCGTGTCGCCGTGCCTGGCACGGACACTGTTGACCCAGGAGGCCAGCTCGCCCTGGTTCCCCGACCAGTGCCGGATGCCCCGCAGGATCTCGGAGGGATACAGGCCGCGCTGTGTCAGGTTGCCCAGGCCGACGGCCGGAGCGGTGAGCCGGGTCGGTCCGGGGTCACAGGTGACCGAGAGGTCTCCGCACCAGCCGCGGAACCGGTAGCCGTCCCGTCCGTCCGCGCCCGCGGCACGGATGACCCGCAGTACCGCGTACCCGTCCTCCAGGCGCTCGTTGAGTCTGGCGTCGACACTGCCCATGCCGACCGGAGCGTCCGGCGGAGGCCGCAGGTGGAGCAGTGACGGAAGTTCGCGGCGCACGGTGTCCATGGGGCGGGTCAGGGGCGCCCGGCGAATCGCGTTGCCCGCGCCCGTCAGCCAGCGGGGGCCGCGCGGCGGCTCACCACTCACCGGCGTCCCCTCCCCGTCCGGAACCCGGACCCCTGAGGCTGCCGGTGCCCCGACCTCTGCCGTGTCCTTCGATCACGGTGCCGCCCAGCGTGTCCGCGAGGGCGGACGGCAGGTTCCCGTACGGTTCGCGCCCCGCGTCGACCACGACCGTCTGCAGCCTGGTGCGGTCCATGCTCCTGACGTCCGCCGCGGCGGACAAGGCGTCCTCCACCCCTTCGGCACCCACCGAGCCGCTCAGCCTCCCCGTGTGACTGGCCCGCAGCGGGACGTTGCCGCGCCCGTCCGTGACCACGACCAGAAATGCCTCGGCGAGACCGCTGCCGTGCTGCCGGAAGGCGCGGCGCAGGGCCCGCGCCGCCTGTTCGATGCCGTGGGCGAGCGGGCTCGCACGGCCCGGCGGCCGGTAGAGGGCGGCGAGAAGCCGCGGGTCGAGCACGCTGCGCAGGGCGAAGGACTCCGCTTTCAGTTCGTCCGCCGCCCGTGCGCCGCCGACCTCCACCACATGGACGGCGGCACGCATGGTGTAGGCCCACTGGAGGTACGGGGTCAGCGTGTCCTGCCAGTCCCAGTCCCCGCGGCACGTGTGGTCCAGGACCAGGACGAGCAGGCGCTCCGGAGCGCCGGCCCGGACGTGGCTGTGCAGGTCGGCCGGGGAGACCGTGAAGTCCTCGGTGCGACGGACGCGTTGATGCACCGCGGCCTCACGCACGGTGCGCACATAGGCGAGGTCGTTCAGGTCCCGGGCCCGCCGTGAGCCGATGACCACCCCGCGCTGAGGGTCCGCCCCCGGCGTCCGCTGCCAGGGGCTGCGCAGCGGGGCGAAGTCACGCAGTACGTCCGCGCGGTCCTCCGGGTAGGGCGTGGCGAACACAGCCGGCGCGCCGCCCGGGGCACTGCCGACGCCCTCGGCCGGTTCGCTCTCCAGCAGCGTCTGGCCGGGTTCTGCCCAACGCCGCTCGTTCTGGTCGCTCTGTCCGCGTCGCACGGTGTCGCCACGTGGCCGTGGCACGGGGCGGGACGGAACAGGCGCGGGAGGTGCCGGACCGGTTGCCGGTTCGGGGGGCCGGGGTGGCTCACCGGCGGCCAGGCCCATGAGCCGGGCCGCCTCGTCGCAGTGCGCGACAACGGCCGTGTGCTCCCCCTCCAGTGCGGCGAGCGCCCGGGCGAGCCGGGCGAGGGCGAGTTGTCTGCGCACGCCGGTGTCCGGACCGAGGAGGCGTCCGACGCGAGTGATCACCTCGTCCGTCACGGTCACCGCTGGTGCGGCCTGTCCGCCGGCCGACCGGGCTGCGCGGTCGAGCCAGCCCGGTGGCAGGGAGCCGAGCAGCCGCTCGACATCGGGGAGCCGGAGGCCGGCGGCGGGCAGCCGGATGGCGAACCGGTCGAGCAGGTGACTGCTGACCCGGCCCGCGTCGGCCGAGCCGCAGGCCGCCAGCCAGCGGGCCCGGGGCCGGGCGGTCCGGCTCAGTCCCGCGTGCTCGACCACCGCCACGTCCGCGCCCAGCAGTTGGACGGCGCCGCGCATCCCGGCGACGCTCAGACGGCACAGGTCCGGCACGGCGACCACGGGCGGGAGCGCCTCGGGCCGGTCGTCCGCCTGGATGAGCGGGCCCGGCTCCAGATGGAACGCGATGCCGTCCGCCTCCTGGCGCAGTACGGCCCTGGTCCACAGGTCCTCGTCCCGGCTGGTGGTGCCCAGCATGACCAGTGGGGCCTCCGTCCGGCCGGCACCCGCCAGGATCCGGCGGAAGAGGCGGGCCACGGGATCGAGCAGCTGGGGTTCGAGGTCGAACAGCAGCACACTGCAGAGGGCCGGGTCGACCGCGGCGCAGACGAGTGCCCGGCACAGCCGCAGCGCGAGGTCGTCCGGCCGCCCCTCCTGCTCGTGCCGTGCTCCTCGCCCCGGCTCGATGCCGGTGTCGGTGCGTCGTTCGGCGCCGCTCGGCGGCTCGGTGGACATCGTCTGTCTCAGCCCGCGTCGAAGAGGTCCTTGACACGGGCCTCGTCGTCGGGAGCCCACTCGAACGTGCCGCCGTGGGCGGTCTCGGGCCTGCGGTGCCGGAACGCCATCGGCAGGACCCGGAGAAGGTGGCCCGGTTCCACGCCGTCCGCCTCCTCCAGCGCCGCCAGCGCACGGGCCGCCCTGGTCGCGACGATCTCTCCGCGCTGTCCGACGGCATCCACCCGCTGGGCCACCCGGGCACAGAGTCTGACCACCTCGTCCGGCACCTTCATCGTGCCCACCCGGCTCCTGGCACCTTCCAGCCGTTCACGGGTGACGGCGTTGTCCCGTGCGGCCTCCTCCAGCCAGGGCGACTCCTCCTTCTGGTGCTCCTCCTCGAAGGCCAGCACGGTCTTTATCGTCCGGTGCCGGGTGTCCGAGTCCTGGTGCTGCGCGGCGACCATGAGTCCAAACCTGTCGAGCAACTGCGGCCGCAGCCAGCCCTCTTCGGGGTTCATCGTGCCCACCAGACCGAAGGAGACGTGTTTGGCGTTGGCCAGGCCCTCCCGCTGCACGGACAGCACGCCGGTGGAGACGACATCGAGAATGACGTTGACGAGGTGGTCGTCGAGCAGGTTGACCTCGTCTATGTACAGAAGCCCTTTTCCGGCCGCCTCTTCGAGGAGTCCCGGCTGCGGGCGGGCCTCGCCCCGCATCAGCGCTTCCAGCTCCCAGCCACCGACCACCCGGTCGTCGGTGGCGTTGATGGGGAGGGTGACGGGCAGCTCCGCGTGCGCCATCAGTGCGAAGGCCCGCACGATCGTGGACTTGGCGGTGCCCCGCGCCCCGGCCATCAGGACCCCGCCGATACGAGGCGCCACGTAGTTCAGTTCCAGCGCCAGCTTGAGATCGTTCTGCCCCACCACCCGGCTGTAGGGAAGGATGCGTATGGCTCCGGTCGTACGGCTCACGAGTCGGTTCCCCCTTCGCTGCCCGGTAACGTCTCGGCCTGGGCGGCGGTCCGCCACCGGAACGTGACCTGCAGCTGCGCTTCGGCCTTGCTGCTGACCAAGGCCGCCATGCCCGCGTCGACCTTGATGGACAACTGCATCTCGATCTCGTCCGGTCGCAGGTCGTCCGTCAGTTCGGCGAACCGGCCGACGGCCTGTGCGGCGCACCGCCGGGCCAGCTCCAACCCGTCCGTGTAGGCGTCGTGGGTCACCTCCATCACACGCTGGGTGACCCGGCCCCTGACCTTCTCGTCCCCGTAGACGGCCGCGAGACCGCCGTCGGGGCCGTCCTCGGCGTCCGGATCGAGGTTCACCTCGACCTGGACGGGGATGGGTCCGTCCGCGCCCGCCGGAACGGGGCCCACCAGAATCACCACATGTCCCCCCGGTGACAACTCTCCGGATTTCTGCGGGTGTTGGCTGTTGGTTCTTGGACGGGAACTGGCTTCATTCCCCGGTACGTATGAAGATATACGTCGACGCAGTCACTTCCCCCAGCTCACGAGGAGTACAGCTCGAAGTCCCAGAAAGGCCGTCTGCGGGAACGGGCCGACACGACCCGGGGGTGCTGGACGTCGAATGAGGCGGTCAGATCCGACAGCGCTTCCTGTTCGACCTTGTCGGCCTGCTGACCGCGCCTGAGGCCCCGCAGATCGTCCGCGAAGGCGACACGCGCGCAGAGCGTCAGCGGGTGAGTACGCCCCAGAGCCGCGGTGGCCCTGTCGACGATGTCAGCGCTGAGTTCGGCAGCCCCGTCGAAGTCGCCCATGGCCTGGCGTACCCCCGAGGCGTTGACGGCACAGCCCATGACCCAGGGATGGTCCTCGCCCACGGCCGCCGTCAGGCCGGCCAGCGACTGCTCGGCCAGTGCGTGCGCCAGATCGCGTTCGCCCACGTCATAAAGGATCACTGAGTGGTTTGTGCGGGCCCCGGCGATGTAAGGGTGCGTGTCGGGGAGCATCACCTCGTAACGGGCGATCACGGACTCGCTTGCGGCGCGCGCCTCGTCGATGTCGCCTTCCCGACGGGCGAAACAGCTGTGGCTGGAGGTGATGAGCAGGGTGGTTGGATGCGTCTCCCCCAATGCGCGCTCGCTACGTTCCCGCAGCTCGGCCATGAGCGTCCCACCTTTTCGACGATCACCGCCGTCGTACAGGCACCGTGCCAGATTGTGTTCGGCCAGGAGAGTCTGTTCGTGGTTCGACCCCACGGCCTTCCTCAGTTCACGAACGTTCTTCTGCTGGATCGATCCGGCCTGTTTGTAGTCACCCAGCAGGCGAAGGTCCGTCGCGTAGTAGCTCTCGGAGTACAGCGTCTCCGCGTGCTCCGCACCCCGCTTCTGCCGCCGCTCCTCCCACGTGCGCCGGTCCTGGTCCCGTGCCTGTTCGTACCGGCCGAGGAGCCGCAGGGAAACCGCAAGGTTGTTCTCGGCACGCAGAGTCGTCTCGGAGTTGTCGCTCAGCGCGCTGCGGCACATCGGAACGAGCCATTCGCAGAGTTGCAGTGCCTCCTCGTACCGGGCGAGACCGCGCAGGTCCGCCGCCAGTCCGTTGGCGGCTTTCAAATGCGCCAGCGAGTCCGCTCCCTGCTCCCCCTTCAGATACTCCACGGCTGCGCGCGCGACGGCTTCCGACTGCTGATAATTACCTACCACACGCAAGAGATTCGTGTAATGATGCGCCGCTTCCCACACCCTCGGGTGATTCTCACCGAGGAGTGCGCGCCATGCCTCCATGGCACGCTCGCCGAGTTCGAGGCCGGCCGCGTACTCACCCGAGCGGTACATGTAGCGCAGGCTGTTGAGGATGAGGAGCTGCGCCCCGCGGTCCTTGCTCCCCAGGACGTCCGCGTATTTGAGATGCGGTACGAGCTGGGCGTAGGTGTCCCACGACAAGCGCTTGTCCGGAGATCGCGGATCGGCCGTCACCAACGCCCTCCGCACCACGTCGATGAAGAGTTCGCGATCTTCGTCCGGCATGTTCTGGCGCACGATCTGGTGGACCATCCGGTGGAGATAGAAGGTTTCGTCCCAGGTACTGGCCTCGTCGGCGTCGACCGGCCTGAATTCCTCGGGAATGACGGAGTAACGCTGCAATTGGCCGACCGCTTTGTCCCACAGCTGCGGATCGTCCAGCAGGTTGGCCACACGCTCGGGCAGACGGTCGGTCGGCACCTGCCTCAGCAGACTCACGGGAATGAGTCCCGGCGCGAAGAACGAGCACAACCGCAACAGGTCGACCGATTCCGGAACGGCCTCGTACAGCTTGCCCAGGAGTATCGACCAAGCCCGCTGGAAGGGCATCGGAAAATCGGGGGACACCCTCACCACGTCCTGATCGATGCTCCCCTCCAGCAGGTCGATGTACCGCGCGACCGACATGTCGGAGTCGTTGAGCCAACCCGCCGTCTGGTCCAGCACCAACGGCAGATCCTCCAGCGCTTCCGCGAGCTGTCCCGCTTCGACCCTCGTCAGCCGGGGGGCTCGCCGACTGACGAAGGCCACCGACTCCGCACGGTCGTACACCGGCACTTCCAGCAGCCGACTGTTGTGTTCCCGCCATCGCGGGTTGCGGGACGTGATCAGGACGTGGCCGGTGCCGGTCGGTACGAGACCCGAGATCTCCTCCGGCTCGTCGGCACCGTCCAGCACAAGCAGCCATTTCGCGTAGGGGTCGCCCCGCCGCAGCGAGGTACGCACCGCTCGCAGCCTCTCGCCGTAGTCGGCGCCGGTGGACAGTCCGAGTCTCGGCGCGAGTTCCGCCAGAGCGCGCCGGTACCCCGGGCGCTTCTCGGCACGCACCCACCAGACCACGTCGTACTCCACACGGAACCGGTACACGAACTCCGCGGCCAGCTGGGTCTTGCCCACGCCGGGCATACCGTGGAAGGTCACGACGCCCGCGCCCGGCTCGGCGCCCTGCAGCACCCGGTACGCCTCGTTCAACAAGTCCTCGCGCCCGGTGAAGCGCGTGTTGCGGCGCGGCACTGTCGGGCCCCAGATCTCCGGAGTTGCGGTCGGGAAGCGCGGCGTCCGCCGCCCATCGGCGAGGTCCACCGGAGGCCTGCGGAGCAGGTCGAGGCAGTCGAGCCGGTCGAACACCCGCCTCTCGGCTTCCTCGGGCCCCACGTTGAGATCCGGCGCGGCGAACACGGCGGTCGCCGTGGGCACCGGTTCCGTGGTGACGGCGACCGCGGCGAACCGGTCCGGATCAGGAGCCACCACCTCGCGGAGCGCCGCGTTCCACTCCTCGTGGGTTCTCGGCCCGAGCTGGAAGTACCACTTACTGAGGACGATGAGGATGCGCCCCGGAGCGAGCGTCAGGTCCCTCAGGTGTTCCACCAGGACGACTTCCCGGGATCCCACCCAGCGCTGGTACACGACATGCAGTCCGCGGCGCTCCAGCACGTGACCGATCCAGGCAGCCCAAGCGCGGTCGTAGCCCGCGAAACTGATCGTGACGGACTGTTCGCGGGCATGCCTGTCGGCCGGTACGGCCGACCCGCGGCTTTCAGACATGCAGCGGCCTCCCCCGCGATTCAAAACGCCCACTCTAGACGCGCATGAGGCCAACCAATAGGCCTATTTTCAGCGCGACTTGACCACTTGAGTGCTCCGGTTGCACATTCTTGAGCGGATCACCCATGGGTATCATTTTGCATCCATTTATCAACCAATTGTGACTCTTTAAAACACTTCACGTCGTTTTGATCGCACCCATTGTCCGCTCATTCGGAGGGCGCACGGGAGCGAAGCCAGAGCGCGCGAGCGGTATTCACGGCCGCCTCGGCTCTGATCCGGGCACCGCGGGGAGGAGGGTTCTCGCCCATCCGCTCACATTCGCCGGCCAACTGGTCGACCAGCCGACGCCCCCACGACGTGAGGGAGTCCGCCTCGGCGACCACCGGCAGCGTCACCCGCACCTGCTCCCGATAGCGGGCGTGTTCCCGCCAGGCCGCCTCTCTCTGCCCGGGACGGGCGGCGACGGTCAGCGCGCACCTCTGGAAGAAGTCCGCGAGCGCCACATGGCTGTACACCCCCTGCAGCAGTCCGTCGTACGGCCTGGGATCCGGGCGCCACGGAGCGAAGTACCGTTCCTGCGGACCTTCCCGATGCAAGACCACCATGTCGCTCAGAGCGGCGAGCTTGGCGTGCTGCACCTCGTGCACGAGGGTCGCCGCAAAAGTGGCCGGCGTCGGCGGCGTACTGCTGAGTACGGCACCGAAAGCCTCCCTCCGGGTCCCGCTGCAGCTCCCTGCCGCTCGGCCCTGGACCTCGGGGTCCGGCGGCGCGACCAGCGGCACCAAACAGCGCAGGAGCGCAACGACCTCCGTCACCCGGTGCTCGCCTCCGAGCCGAAGCATCGCAAGCACCCCCGACCAGGAACGGAGCCACCGCTCACGGTCCGCTCCGTCAAGGGTCGCCGGTCCGCTCAGTCCTTGACTGCGAAGGTCGCCCTGCGCCATGCGGTAGGGATCGAGGTCGTCGAGGGGTACGGAGGCGGAGGCGGAGCCGGGCAGCAGGCTCGGCAAGCTGTAGGCCGGGGCCCAGGACTCGGCCCGGGAGTGGGTGGCCGCGCCGGCGCCGGGGTCCGCACCGCTCTTCGCGTCGTGCACCACGACATCGGCGCAGCCGCGTCGGCGAAGGACCGTACGGCCGTCGCGGTGGACGACGCCCACAGCCCCGTCCCCGGGCTCGACCGTGCGCAGCGCCCCCAGCGACGGCAGGTGCAGCGCGCCTTCTGTCGCGGTCAGCCGCACGGAAAAGGGCACCCCCGCCCGTACCGCGGCCGCCGCGGCGAGCGCGCTGAAGTGGGCGAGGCCGCGGCGCACGGTATCGGCCTGCTGTCGACGCGCCGCGCGGGAGGCCGGTACCGCGCCGAGTGCGCGCAGGCAGCTCCGGCCCCACGGGCCGACAAGGGGGTACAGGAGCAGAGTTCGGGCGGGAGACAGACGGACGCCGCCCCTCTCACCGTGCGCCGGAACTTCCGCCCTCAGCTCCCTGTCCGCCTCCTCCAGCAACGTCCAGTCCTCCCTCAGCCTGTCGCGCAGCTGCGCAGGGCACACCTCCGGGTCGGCCGCGTCGACGGCGTCCAGGATCGCCCGGAGCAGGAGCAGGCGTCGCAGGTGCTGGTCTCGTTGCAGAAGGGCGAGCGTGTCGGGCCCGCCTGCCGTACGGCCCAGTTCGCTCAAGGCCCGCTCGGTCAGCACCGACGGGATCAAGGCGCGTCTCCTCCGTGAACGTCCGGATCGGTCAGGACGCGGTCCGATGCCGTCGCTGTTGCTGCCGTCGCTGTTGCCGTCGCGGTCGCGAGTCGCTGGGCCACATGCCGGATGAAGCGTTGCAAATCGTGACAGTAGACAGAAGGGTTGGCGAAGCCCTCCCCCGCGCGGTAACGATGGGCATAGTGGCCGCCGCCGCACACCGCGAGCAGAGGGCAGGCCCGGCAGTCGGCCGCCAGCCCCGCGGCACCCGCCTGCCGGGCCGCGACGCCGGGATGAAGCAGCGCTTCGTCGAAACCGTGCCGGAAGACGTCGAGGCCCGTCCGGGCCGCGCCGTCGAATGCGGACTTCAGGGAATCGACCTGTTCGATGCTTCCGTCGGTCTCGACGACCACGGCGTCGAACGGGGCGAGCCCCAGCGACTCGGTGGCCGCGGGCAGCCCCATGAGCAGGGCGATGCATTCCTCGAAGAGACGCACCCGGGTCTCCTTGCGCCGACCGGCCCACCACCGGTCGAAGACAGCGCACAACCAGTCGCCGTACGGCGTCCGTACCGGATGGAGGCCGTCCCCACCCGCCTCGGGCTCGATGTGGGGCGGTGGAGCGGACCAGTTCCCGTGCGGCAGCAGCAGGTCGAGGGCCGGGGGGCGCAGGGCGAGCAGGGACTCGTAGACGACGACGGGATCGGTGAGCGGGTCGACCACCGTCAGCACGCCGGCGTACGCATCCCGATGGTGATCGGCGAGCAGACGCGCGCCACGCACCGCGGCCTGCCAGGACGGGCGGCCGGAGTGGTCGACACGTTGGGCGTTGTGCGCGGGCAGCCCCCCGTCGAGGCTGATGCCGATGCTGATGCCGTGGCGGGCGAGCACCCCCACCCGGTGTGCGGTCAAGAGGGTCGCGTTGGTCTGCACGGTCGGGTGCACCGCACAGGCCCGGGGGACGCTGCGGCGGACACGGGAAGTGAAACGGACGAGCGTGTCCACCCCTGCGAGAAGGGGTTCACCGCCGTGCAGAACCAGGGAGAGCGCGGTCAGCCCATGTACGGCCGCGTGCTCCCCGATGCGATACGCGGCCTGCTCCAGCACATCGGGCGGCGTAGCGGCCGGCCGGTCCCTGTAGCCGCCGTCGGGGCCTTCGAAGAGGTAACAGTAACGGCAGGCGAGATTGCACCGACCGTGAACTTTCACGATGAACTGCCGAAATGGTACGGCTGAGACATGTGCCGGTGTGGGAATCACTTGGCCGTCCACCGCGCCACCCCCAAAGTGTCGGCTTCTCTCCCCGCGTCCCGTTCTCCCCGCGTCCCGTGATGCCGCCTCGCCCTTTGCTGTCGCGGCACCGAAGGCCGCGACAGCAATTACTCTTCGCGAGTGACCTCGGCAGCGTCATTCCCGCCGCCTTTGCCATGACAAACGCAACCCTGTCGAACCTGTCCGGTTCAACCGACGGATCGACCGGAACCGGCAGGTACGACCGGGGCCTTCACGACTCACACGGCGCCTCAGAAAGCGTTGTTGAACCCCCACAGCACCTCGCTCGGCTGCTCCGCCCTCTCCCGGAGTTCCGCCAGCACCTCGGCGAGCACAGGATGGTCGATCGCCCTCAGTTCCGCGAGCCCCATCGCGAGAAGATCCGGCAGCGGCGCCTCGGCCCCCTGTGCGTCGTCCTGTTCGCCCATCCCCTGACTCCCTCCTTCCGGTCCACGGCGTCACACCGTGACCGGTGGTGGCGGCCGGGCCGTCTTCGAGGCCCTACCGTCCCGTAGGACATACCCAACCGGCGCGGCGGGCATCGAGCCAGTGTGCTCCAGAAGCCCGGACGCGCTCCGCCTATCCTGCTGTACAGACTTTCAGCGAGGACGACGGAGCACTACGCATGTACTTCACCGACCGCGGTATCGAGGAACTTGAGAAGCGGCGCGGCCAGGAAGAGGTCACTTTCGAGTGGCTCGCCGAGCAACTGCGCACTTTCGTCGACCTCAACCCGGACTTCGAGATCCCAGTGGAACGCCTGGCAACCTGGCTGGCCCGCCTGGACGACGAGGACGAGGACGACGAGTAACCCCCCTTCGCTTCAGCCCGCCCGACGACCACCCAGCCGGTCCGACGACCACCCAGCCCGTCCGGCGTTTGAGGACGAGCGCGCAGCGCGATCAGGGGGCGAGGGGGCGCAGCCCCCATGCGTGGACGGGAATGGGAAGGGGCGGCGGGGGCGAGAAACATCCGGTCGCGATATGGCGGGACGTCCCCGCTGCGGAGCAGCAGCCCCGGCCTTCGACGGACGTCACGAGATCGAATTATCCACATTTAGCGCCATTGGCAGCCTGCAGATCACCAGAACGAGTGCCTTGACTTCCGACATCCGCGATATATCGTGTCTATCAGAAGACGCGATATGGCGCGTCGTCGTGTACGCCCCTGCCGAGGAGGTCAGCACCATGTCCGAGTGGTCCGTCGCAGAGCCAAGGAAGCTCACATTCGACGAACCGGTGACGGCTCTCCACGTACGCATCGCCAGCGGCACGGTGAACGTGGTGGGGATCGACGAGGGCCCCGCCCACCTCGAAGTCTCCTCGATAGAGGGACCGCCCCTGATGGTCACGCAGGAGGACGGCACCCTGACGGTCGCGTACGAGGACCTGCCCTGGAAGGGGTTCCTCAAGTGGCTCGACCGCAAGGGCTGGCGCCGCAGCGCGGTGGTCTCCCTGGCCGTACCCGCCCGCACACGCGTAGAGGTGGGCGTCGTCAGCGCCACCGCCGTGGTCTCCGGCATCGACGGCCGCGCGGTGGTGAAGGGCATCTCCGGCGACACCACACTCGTGGGACTCTCGGGCCCGGTCCGCGCGGACACAGTGTCGGGGAACGTGGAGGTCCAGGCCCTCACCGGCGACCTCCGGCTCAACTCCATCTCGGGCGACCTGACCGTCATCGACGGCTCCAGCCGGTCCGTGCGGGTCGACTCGGTCAGCGGCTCCGTGATCGTCGACCTCGACCCGGCCGGCCGGTCCAGCGACATACGGCTGACCAGCATCTCGGGCGAGATCGCCGTCCGCCTGCCGCATCCGGCGGACGCGGAGGTCGAGGTGGACTCGGCGAGCGGAACGGTCTCCAGCGCCTTCGAGGACCTGCGGATCGACGGCCGGTGGGGCGCCAAGAAGATCACCGGCAGGCTCGGCGCGGGGAACGGCCGCCTGAAGGCGACCACCGTCTCCGGTTCGATCGCCCTGCTGCGCAGGCCCCCCGCGGAGGACGAGCCGTGGGACGAGGAAGTGGATTTCAAGAAGAGGGCGGACGTCGGAGAGGATGGTCCACGGGACGCGGACGCGGCTCCCACCCCATCAGGAACCGGACCCGCCTCCGGGACGCCCGCGTCAGCCACCCCCTCCACCCCCGCTCAACGCCCACCCTCCGACGTCTCCGGCGCCGCCACCACCACTGACGCCACCGACGGATCACCCGACGGCCCGACCCACCAGAAGGGGCTCTGACATGGCTCCCGTCTTTGCCCATGGCCGCCTGCGGCTCTACCTCCTCAAGCTGCTCGAAGAGGCACCACGCCACGGTTACGAAGTGATCCGCCTCCTGGAGGAGCGCTTCCAGGGGCTGTACGCGCCGTCGGCCGGCACCGTCTATCCCCGGCTGGCCAAGCTGGAGGCCGAGGGTCTGGTCACCCACACCACCGAGGGCGGCCGGAAGGTGTACGCGATCACGGACGCCGGCCGTGCCGAGCTGGCCGACCGCAGTGGCGAACTGGCCGACCTGGAGCTGGAGATCCGCGAATCGGTCGCCGAGTTGGCCGCCGAGATCCGAGCCGACGTGCGCGGCGCCGCGGGGGATCTGCGCCGCGAGATGCGGGCCGCGGCGAGCGAGGCCCGCCAGGGTTCCGCGGGAGCCGGCGCCAAGGCCCACGGCGAACGCGAGGGCGCCAACGGCGACTTCACGGACCTCGGGGACAAGGAGGCCTGGCGCGCGGCCAAGGAGGAGATGCGTCGCGTCAAGCAGGAGTGGAAGGAGCAGGCCCGGCGGGCCAAGGACGAGAGCCGGCGGGCCCGCGAGGAGGCCACGCGGACCCGGCACCAGGCCAAGGAGGCCCAGGAGCGGGTGCGGGCGCAGGCGCAGGAGGAGCTCCAGCGCATCGCCAAGCGCGTCCAGGACCAGGTGCAGGACCACTTCACCCACGGCGACTGGCCGACGGGGGTCCGGGAGGGCCTCACCGAGCTCGCCAAGGAGTTCGGCGATTTCGGCAAGGACTTCGGCAAGGAGTTCGGGAAGGACTTCGGCTTCGGCCGGCCGGGCGCGGGATCGGGTGCCGGGACGGGGACGAGGAAGCCCGGCCAGCCCGGCCAGCCCGGTCAACCCGCTCAGCCCGACTACACGGACACTCCTGAGGACTTCCCCGCCGGTTACGAGCCCTCCTGGGCCCATGAGGACTCGACGGGCGATCCCACCCGGGACCTGGACCGCCTGCTGGACCGCTTCCGCGACGACATCCGCGACGCGGCCCGCGATCACGGGGTGACGGAGCAACAACTGCGCGATGCCCGCAGGCACCTGTCGTCGGCCGCGGCGCACATAGGTGCGGTGCTGCGGACGCCCAAGGGCTGAGCGACGGTGGAGGCGGTCCGGGAGCGGACCGCCTCGCCTCCCCTCCCCCTCAGCTCGCCTTGGCCTCTCCCCCGCCGTACAGCACGCGGCGCAGTGCCACGTAGGTCACGCCGTGGTCGGCAAGGACCTCCGACGGGACACCGGGGCGTGCGGCGAGCGCAAGGAGGAGGTGCTCGTCGCCGATGTGCCGGTCCTGCTGGGCGAGGGCCATGCGCAGGGACTCGGTGAGGACGTCTTTGGCCCCTCGCGCGAAGGGACGCCGCTGACCGACGAACCCGGCCCACCACCCCTTGCCACGCCCACCGTCGCTGCCGTCGCCCGTCGCGTTCCCTTGCGTGGCCTCCAAGGCGCCCTCGCCGTGGGCCTCCTCGACGCGGGAGACGATCGCCGAGACGTCGATGCCCAGTCCCGAGAGGGCGTCGGTGTCGGCGCGGGAGAGGCCGCCGCGGCGGCGCGCCTCGGCCAGGGCCTGCTGGACGGACTCCCTGCGGCCTCCGAGCCCCAGCGACGTCAGGGCGAACGACGCGCGGCTGGCCTCGCGGTCGAGGAGTCCCAGCAGCAGGTGCTGTTCCTCGACTGTCTCCGCGTCCAGGCGTTCGGCATGGCCGACCGCGCCGAGGACCACCGCGCGGGCGTCCTTCGTGAACCGTTCGAACATCACTGCCTCCCGTACTTCTTGTGCACGGCCTGCCTGCTGACACCCAGTTCCGCGGCGATCTCCTGCCACGACCAACCCTGATTGCGCGCGCTGCGCACCTGCACCGCTTCGAGCTGCTCCAGGAGCCGCCGCAACGCGGTCACGGCCCGCAGTCCGATCCGCGGATCGCGGTCGCCCGCGCGCTCGGCGAGATCCGTTGCTTCGGTCATGGCGTCAACTTAGGTTGACGCGCAAAGAGTTGTCAACCCCGATTGACGGCCCGGGTTGGCGACCTGGGAGGCAGGCAAGGGCCATGGGGCGTCAGAGGGCAGGCGGGTCAGGAGGTGGCCAGCACGACCTTGCCGAAGAGTTCGCCCGACTCCATCCGCTCGAAGCCCTCGCGGGCTCGGTCCAGCGGGAGGACTTCGTCGATGACGGGGCGTACACCGGTGGCGGCGCAGAAGGAGAGGAGGTCCTCCAGTTCGTCCTTGGTGCCCATCGTGGAGCCGACGACCTTGAGTTCGAGGAAGAAGATGCGGGTCAGTTCGGCGTGCGGGGGGCGGTCACCGCTCGTGGCACCAGAGATGACCAGGGTGCCGCCCGGCTTGAGGGACTTGACCGAGTGGGACCAGGTGGCGGCGCCGACGGTCTCGATGACGGCGTCCACGCGGTGCGGCAGCCGGGCACCGGACTCGACGGCTTCGACGGCGCCGAGTTCCAGGGCGCGCTTGCGCTTCGCCTCGTCGCGGCTGGTGGCGAAGACGCGCAGCCCCGCGGCCTTGCCGAGCGCGATCGCGGCCGTGGCGACACCGCCGCCGGCTCCCTGGACGAGAACGGAGTCGCCGGGGCGTACACCGGCGTTGGTGAAGAGCATGCGGTACGCCGTCAGCCAGGCGGTGGGCAGACAGGCGGCCTCTTCGAAGGAGAGCTCGGCGGGCTTGGGCAGGACGTTCCAGGTGGGGACGGAGACCTGCTCCGCGAAGGTTCCCTGGTAGCGCTCGGTGAGGATGGAGCGGGGCTCCTTCGGGCCGACCCCGTGGCCCGTCTGCCCGATGACGGAGTGCAGGACGACTTCGTTGCCGTCCTCGTCGATGCCCGCGGCGTCGCAGCCGAGGATCATCGGCAGCTTGTCCTCGGCGAGGCCGACTCCGCGCAGCGACCAGAGGTCGTGGTGGTTCAGGGAGGCGGCTTTGACGTTGACGGTCGTCCAGCCGGGGCGGGAGGTGGGGGTGGGGCGGTCACCCAGTTCCAGGCCGTTGAGGGGGTGGTCGCGGTCGATGCGGGCGGCGTAGGCGGCGAACATGTGCCGACCCTAGGTTGCGGGCGCGCCTGGCGGAACGCCTTCCCCCTGTGACACGCGTCCCCCGCCGGGCCTCGCCCCCACGCGCGCCTGGGCAGCCCACGCTGCCCCCTCCCGAGCCCCAAAGATTGCGCCGTTCCCCGCGCCCCTGAGGAGCGTCGTCGGCTGACCCGCCGTCGCGGCTGGCCGCGCAGTTCCCCGCGCCCCCAGACAGACCGGGGCTGCGCCCCGGCTCTTGCCTTTTAGGGGCGCGGGGAACTGCGCGAGCAACCCAAACCCGCCCGCACGCAACACACCACCCCCACCACCCCTGCGATCTGCTGCGGGTCCATGACGATCGAGGTCGATCGAGGTCGATCGGGGCCACCGTGCCCCTGGGAGCCCGTTCTCGACATTCGCGAACGGATCGCCGTCCATCCGCCCGGACGAACCCCGGCAAGAAATTCCCCGCGCGCACGACTTCGGGCCCCGCCCACCAGGACGGGACCCGAAGCCGACAGTCGAAAAACCCGCGCGGCTAGCGCCGCGCCACGCCCTCCGCCCGTGCCGCCGCCGCGACCGCCGCGGTGACCGCCGGAGCGACCCGCTCGTCGAACGGTGACGGAATCACGTAGTCCGCGGCCAGGTCGTCCCCGACGACCGCGGCCAGCGCCTCGGCCGCCGCGATCTTCATGCCCTCGGTGATCCGGGAGGCCCGCACCTGCAGCGCTCCCGCGAAGATCCCGGGGAAGGCCAGCACGTTGTTGATCTGGTTCGGGTAGTCCGAGCGCCCGGTGGCGACGACCGCCGCGTACTTGTGGGCGACGTCGGGGTGCACCTCGGGGTTCGGGTTCGCCATGGCGAAGACGAAGGCACCCTCGGCCATGGAGGCCACGGCCGGCTCCGGCACCGTACCGCCGGAGACGCCGATGAAGACGTCGGCGCCCGCGAGCGCGGACTCCAGGGAGCCGGAGAGACCCGCCTTGTTGGTCATGACGGCGAGGTCCCGCTTGACCGGGGTCAGATCGTCCCGGTCGGTCGACACGATGCCCTTGCGGTCCGCGACGGCGACGTCCCCGAGCCCCGCCTCGAGCAGGAACTTGGCGATGGCCACCCCGGCCGCACCGGCGCCCGAGATCACGGCCCGCAGCTGGCCGAGCGAGCGCCCGGTCAGCCGTGCCGCGTTCCGCAGGGCGGCCAGCGTGACGACGGCCGTACCGTGCTGGTCGTCGTGGAAGACGGGGATGTCCAGCCGTTCCTGCAGCCGGCGCTCGATCTCGAAGCACCGGGGTGCCGAGATGTCCTCCAGGTTCACGCCGCCGAAGGACGGCGCGAGGCGCACGACGGTCTCGACGATCTCGTCGACGCCCGTGCAGTCCAGCGCGATCGGCACAGCGTCGACGCCGCCGAACTGCTTGAACAGGATCGCCTTGCCCTCCATGACGGGGAGCGAGGCCTCGGGCCCGATGTCACCGAGACCGAGCACGGCGGTCCCGTCCGTCACGACGGCGACCACGGACGACTTCCACGTGTAGTCGTGGACGAGTTCCGGCTGCTCCGCGATGGCCATGCAGACCTTCGCGACGCCGGGCGTGTACGCGAGGGACAGGTCGTCCTTGTCACGGACGGGCACGGTGGCCTGCACGGCCATCTTCCCGCCACGGTGCAGCGCGAACGCCGGGTCGAAGGAATCGAGGGGCTCCGCCCCGCCGTCCTGATCCGTACTGCTGTCGCTGCGAGGATTGACGATCTCCGCTGCCACTTTGTTTTACCCCTTAAGTCTTCTTGGTTGAGGGTTGCCGCTCCTGGTGAGGAACGGGCGGGCACCGCACGTGTCCCTGATGACTGTTAAGTACGGAACATGCGCGACGGGCGCGCCGCACACGCGCCCTGAGCCCCGGATGAGGGGTGTAAGGAACCTTCTTACCGGACGGACCGCATCGCGGACGAGTCGATAGAGCGAAGGTCACACACGGGCGGCCGAAGCTCGCGCACCGGAGGGCCGGGACCCTCATATCGCGGGGGCCGGGCTCGTATACCGGAGCGTGAAGGTCACATACCGGTGACATGACTCATGACCGAATACATCGAACAAGCCCACTTCACGAACAATCCGCCGATAGGCGCCATGGTGTCGCAAGTGCACAGATGTGGCCGCACGTACGGCGGGATCCGCAGAAGATCCTCCGGCCCTCGCGGAGGTTTTCCGCACAAGATCCGGTCGAGCCGGACCGCTTCGGTCCGGTTAGGGGGTCACCCGTTATCCGATTTTGACATGGCGGGCACCCTGAAGGGACGAGTCCGAATGGCAAGATGCCCTAATCACACGAGGTCGCGACACCCGAAGGTGTGTGTTCTCGTCGACCCATCGGCTACTGCCGACCCATCGGCAACTCCACCCACCCGCCGGAGGAACCCACCATGACCGCACGCTCCACCCGTCGTACGACCGCCGCGCAGTCCCGGATAGCCGCGGTCGGTGCGATCGCGGTCGCAGGCGCCCTGCTGCTCACCGGCTGCGGTGACCAGACCAAGGACAAGGACAGCGGCAGCTCGGACACCGCCGACTCCAGTGCGGCCCCGCTGGCCGACAAGCTGCCCAAGGCCGTCCGCGACAAGGGCGTCATCAAGGTCGGCTCGGACATCGCGTACGCGCCCGTCGAGTTCAAGGACGACTCCGGCAAGACCGTGGGCATCGACCCCGACCTCGCCGACGCCATGGGCAAGCAGCTCGGCGTGAAGTTCGAGTTCGAGAACGGCACGTTCGACACCCTGCTCACCGGCCTGCGCTCCAAGCGGTACGACATCGCGATGTCGGCGATGACGGACACCAAGGACCGCCAGGAGGGCATCGACGCCGAGACCGGCAAGAAGGTCGGCGAGGGCGTCGACTTCCTCGACTACTTCACCGCGGGTGTCTCGATCTACACCAAGCAGGGCGCCGACCAGGGCATCAAGACCTGGGACGACCTGTGCGGCAAGAAGGTCGTGGTGCAGCGCAACACCGTCTCGAACGACCTCGCCAAGGACCAGGCGAAGAAGTGTCCGGCCGGCAAGAAGCTCTCCATCGAGGCGTTCGACAACGACCAGCAGGCCCAGACCCGGCTGCGCGCCGGTGGCGCCGACGCCGGTTCCTCGGACTTCCCCGTGGCGGCGTACGCGGCGAAGACCTCGGGCGGCGGCAAGGACTTCGAGGTCGTCGGGGAGCAGGTCGAGGCCGCCCCGTACGGCATCGCGGTCGCCAAGTCGAACACCGAGCTGCGGGACGCCCTGCAGGCGGCGCTCGACGCGGTCATCAAGAACGGCGAGTACGACAAGATCATCGCGAAGTGGGGCGTCGGCGCCGGCGCCGTGAAGGAAGCCACCCTCAACGGCGGCAAGTGACCGCGTAGCCGGCGGCGCTGAAAGGCAACATCCGTGACTGTTGACATCGACAAGACGGCCGGTCCCCAGGACACTCCCCCGGGCGGCCCGGAGGCCATCAAGGCCATCCCGGTCCGGCACTACGGGCGGTACGTCTCGGCCGTCATCGCGATCGCGATCTTCGTCTCGATCATCTACGCGTTCGCCCAGGGCAAGATCAACTGGGGTGCCGTACCGGACTACTTCTTCGACGACCGCATCATCAAGGGCGTCGGCCAGACGATGCTGCTCACCGTCCTGTCGATGGTCATCGGCATCGCGGGCGGCATCCTCCTCGCGGTGATGCGCCTGTCGAAGAACCCGGTGACGTCGTCGATCGCGTGGTTCTACATCTGGTTCTTCCGGGGCACCCCGGTCCTGGTCCAGCTCGTGGTCTGGTTCAACCTGGGCCTGGTCTTCCAGTACATCAACCTCGGTCCGATCTACAAGGACTACTGGTCGAGCTTCATGACGCCGCTGCTGACGGCGCTCCTCGGGCTCGGCCTGAACGAGGCCGCGTACATGGCGGAGATCTGCCGCGCGGGTCTGCTCTCGGTCGACGAGGGCCAGTCCGAGGCCTCGCACGCCCTGGGCATGAGCCACAGCAAGACCCTGCGGCGGATCGTGATCCCGCAGGCGATGCGCGTGATCGTGCCCCCCACGGGCAACGAGGTCATCAACATGCTGAAGACGACCTCGCTGGTGTCGGTGGTCCAGTTCTCCGAACTGTTCCGGTACGCGCAGGACATCGGGCAGTCGTCGGGCGCACCCGTGGAGATGTACTTCCTGGCCGCCGCCTGGTACCTGGTCCTGACCTCGGTGCTCAGCGTCGGGCAGTACTACGTCGAGCGGTACTACGCCCGCGGTTCGAGCCGTGCGCTGCCGGCCACCCCGTTCCAGAAGATCAAGGCGAACATGCTGTCCCTGTCCAACCGCTCGGGCGGAGGAGCCAGCGCATGAGCGCCGACGCGAACCTGACGAAGAACGTGCCCGGGGCGGGCTCCGGCACGGCGATGGTGAAGGCCGAGGGCGTCCACAAGTCCTTCGGCCCGGTCGAGGTCCTCAAGGGCATCGACCTCGAAGTGAAGCCCAGCGAGGTCTTCTGCCTGATCGGCCCGTCCGGCTCGGGCAAGTCGACGTTCCTGCGGTGCATCAACCATCTGGAGAAGGTGAACGCCGGGCGGCTGTACGTCGACGGGGAGCTGGTCGGCTACCGCCAGAAGGGCGACAAGCTGTACGAGCTCAAGGACAGCGAGGTCGCGCTGAAGCGGCGGGACATCGGCATGGTGTTCCAGCGGTTCAACCTGTTCCCGCACATGACGGCGCTGGAGAACGTCATGGAGGCGCCGGTCCAGGTCAAGGGCGTGAGCAAGGCGCAGGCGCGTGAGCGGGCCGGTCAGCTCCTGGAGCGGGTCGGTCTGGCCGACAAGGCGGGGAACTACCCCTCGCAGCTCTCGGGTGGGCAGCAGCAGCGGGTCGCGATCGCGCGGGCGCTCGCGATGGAGCCGAAGCTGATGCTGTTCGACGAGCCGACGTCCGCGCTCGACCCGGAGCTGGTCGGTGACGTCCTCGACGTCATGCGCGACCTCGCGGAGTCGGGCATGACGATGGTGGTCGTCACCCACGAGATGGGCTTCGCCCGGGAGGTCGGCGATTCGCTGGTCTTCATGGACGAGGGTGTGGTGGTCGAGTCGGGCCACCCGCGGGAGGTCCTGACGAACCCGCAGCACGAACGGACGCAGTCGTTCCTGTCGAAGGTGCTTTAGCCGTCCGGCGGTCGGGCGGATACGCGGAGGGGCGGTACGGGTTTTCCCGTACCGCCCCTCCGCGTAGCGGCTACCGCCGGGTCGACGCTCACCTGCGGGTCCGGTGGGGGCTGGCCGCGTACGGCTACCGCCGGGTTGAGAGTGATCTGCGGGTCCGGTGGGGGCTGGCCGCGCAGTTCCCCGCGCCCCTGAAAGGCGGGGCTGCGCCCCTGCCTTTCAGCCTGCCGACCGGCGTGTGCTTCTCAGCCTGTCCGGCGTTTGAGGACGAGGCCGTTCAGGCCGATGCCCACCCACCCCCGCAGCCCCACCCCCACCCAGCCCGTCCGGCGTTTGAGGACGAGTGCGTAGCGCGATCAGGGGCGAGGGGCGCAGCCCCATGCAGTGACGGGGAGGGTAGGGGCGGCGGGGGCGAGGGGAAGTCGGTTACCGGACGGCCAGGACCAGCGCGTCGGACGGTGACCGCCACACCTCCCGCGCCTCCCCGAACCCCGCCGCCCGCAGGGCCCCCGCGTGCCACGAGGCAGAAGGCGTGTCCCCGTCCGCATGCTCCCCGTAGATCTCGAAGCGACGAGCCGTCGGCCCGGCGAGCACGGGGTCGGCCGCGGCCAGCGCCCACCACGACGCCCAGTCGAGCACCCCGGCGGCCTTCGCCGCCTCCATCCGCGCATGCCGCTGCGCCCGGTCCGCCGCGTTGATCAGCGGAGTCGTCTCGTCGATCATGTGGTCCGCGTTCATGAACACGCCACCCTCCCGGACGACCCCGGCGACCTGCCCGTACAGCGCCGCCAGCGGCTCACTGTGCAGCCAGTGCAGCGCGGTCGCGGTGAGGACGGCGTCGTACGACTCGTACGGCAGCAGTGAGACCCACTCGGGGTCCTTGAGGTCGGCCGTGACGAACGCGACCCGGTCGTCGCCCGCGAAAGTGCCCTCGGCGATGGTCAGGAGCGCCGGATCGAGATCAACGCCGGTACTGACCGCCTTCGGGAACCTTTCGAGGAGCCGGGCCGTGATACTTCCCGTACCGCACGCGAGGTCCAGGACCCGTGGTTCGGGGCCCACCAGAGCCTCGACCATGTCGAGCATGACCCGGAAGCGCTCCTCGCGGTCCGGGAGGTACCACTCCTGCTGCCGGTCCCAGCTCTCCTGCCACGCCTGCCAGTCGGACCCGAGGGTGGTCGTCATGTTAGCCCCTTTCGACTCCAGGATGTAATACCCTGGAAGCGCCATCAGCCATTACGTGCCCGCACCACGACCATAGAGCGCCCCCGTAAGGACTACAAGTGGAACTGGCCTATTACTCGGATTACGCCGTCCGTCTCGTCAACAGCGAGGAACCGGCCCGGGGCAAGGACACGCTCACGTCGGTCGAGGCCGTCCGTGACCTCTTCGGGGGCAACTCGTCGGCGGCCCGCCGCGCCAACGACTCGGACGTGACCCGCTTCCGCGGCGTACGGGCCCGGCTGCGCGCGGTCTTCGAGGCCGCCGACGGCGGCGACGAGACGCTCGCCGTGGACCTGCTGAACTCGCTGCTGCTGGAGTTCCCGGTCAGCCCGCAGATCTCGGGCCACGACTTCCGGGACGACAACGGCCGCCCGCTGTGGCACATGCACCTGGCGGACCACCCGTCGAACGCGACCGCCGGGTACGCCGCGATCGCCGCGATGGGCCTGGCCTTCCACCTCACCGAGTACGGCGTGGACCGCCTGGGCCTGTGCGAGGCACCGCCGTGCCGCAACGCCTACCTCGACACCTCGACGAACCGCTCCCGGCGCTACTGCTCGGACCGCTGCGCGACCCGGGCGAACGTCGCCGCCTACCGCGCCCGCAAGCGCCTGGAGGCGGAGGACCGGCCGGAGAGCACCGGCCGTGCGGCCGACCACACCCAGCGCGCGACCGCGAACGGTGAACGCTGACCCTTCTCCGGCGGGCGGTAGCGGAACCGCACCTTCCCGAGGACGAGCTCCTCGGGCACGGTTCCGTAGTCCCTGCTGTCCCCGCCGGCGAACGCGTTGTCGCCGAGCACCCACCAGCCACCCTCGCGCCGCTCGGCCGCCCGTTTCACGACCAGCAGGTCCTGCTGGAACGGATGACGCAGGACGACGACGTCACCGGGCCTGACCCTGGCCCCGTACTGCACGACGAGTTGATCCCCGTGCAGCAGCGTGGGCGCCATGGACGGCCCCGTCACCTCGGCGGCCCCGAACGGCAGGACGCCCCTCACGCGCTCGGTCTCCTGCGACAGCTCCGGCATCCCGGCACCTCCCCGGTCCTATCCTCCACGAGTCCCAGTCTGACCCTGGACTTTTGTCCTAAGCCCATGGGGGCACTCGCGAAAACCCGTCCCTCACGGAGTAATGTCCCACCTGAGAAGACGATCACGAGGAAGGACAGCTCAATGCTTTCCCGCCTGTTTGCCCCCAAGGTCAAGGTCAGCGCACACTGCGACCTGCCCTGTGGTGTGTACGACCCCGCCCAGGCCCGCATCGAGGCGGAGTCGGTGAAGGCCGTCCAGGACAAGATGGCCGCCAACGACGACCCGCACTTCCAGGCCCGCGCCACCGTCATCAAGGAGCAGCGCGCCGAGCTCGCCAAGCATCACGTGTCGGTGCTCTGGAGCGACTACTTCAAGCCCCCGCACTTCGAGAAGTACCCGGAGCTGCACCAGCTGGTCAACGACGCCCTCAAGGCCCTCTCGGCCGCGAAGGCCTCGACCGACCCGGCGACGGGCCAGAAGGCTCTCGACTACATCGCCCAGATCGACAAGATCTTCTGGGAGACCAAGAAGGCCTGACCTCGCGTCAAGCTCTCTGACCTGCGGTTGCTCCAACCGCAGCGCCTTCCCGACCGCACCCGGTCCGCAGGCCGCCGAACCCGGCGTCCGTCGCGGTCCGGGTGCGGTCGTTTTCTGTGCACCGCGCATACAGGGAACCTCCCCATGGGAGGGAAAAGAAGTTGAGCTGATTGTTGTCAACCCCTGGTCGGCGGAGTATAGAGAACGATGACGCGGGAGGGGTGAGGGCATGATCACCGAACTGGCTGTGGAGCGGGTCGAGTTCACCTGCGGCCAGTGCCAGGACCGCTGGACCGTCGACTACGACGTGCAGCGCTTCATGGACGGCTTCGGTCACGAGTGGGAGTACTTCTCCTGCGACAACCGCAGTGTGCCGTCGCCGTACAGCGCCGACAGCGCGCCCGTCTGCGGCCGTTGCGGCCACCGCCCGGCGGGCCGTCTCGCGGCCCGCCGCCCCGTGCCGCTGCCCGGCATGCCCGGCTCGCCCCGCAGCCCGGTCCCCGACGCCGGCGGCCACCGGCCGGAGCGGCACAGCGCGCCCATGCTGTCGGCCGCCGCCGACCCGCAGGGCGCCACTCCCTGACGAACGGCGCCCGTCAGCCCCTCGCCGCGCGACCGCAGCCGACGTGTCGTTCCTGCCGCAACTCGGCCAGGTCGGACTCCAGTTGGGCGACCCGGTGCCGGAGCGTCAGCACATGCCGTACGCCGGCCAGGGTGACGCCCTCCTCGATCAGGGCGAGCGTCTCGGTCACCTGGCCGATCTCCCTGCGGGTGTAGCGGCGCTGACCGCCGGCCGACCGGACGGGAACGATCACGCGCTGCTCGTCCAGCCGGCGCAGGAAGGCGAGCTGCACGCCGAGCATGTCGGCGACCTGGCCGATGGTGTAGAGCGCCGCGTTCTCGTCGTCGATCGGCAGGGTCGGCACGACCATCCCCCCGTTGAGGCCTTCAGAAATCCGGCTTGGCACAAACCTGCAACCCAGTTTACAGATTTGATGGACCGTAGCTCATAGAAACGAGGACGGTTTCAGCGGCGCACGGGCGGTTCCGGCAGCGCACGCCCGCGCGAGGGCCGGCACCGGCTCAGGCCGGACTCACGTCCGCGCGTGGTCCTGCGGCACGTGCCCCGGACCGCGCAGGGGGACCCGCCGGCCCACGAGCATGGGGTGGGTCATGGCCAGGAACCAGGTGTCGGCCCTGACGTCGAGCCCCCGGGCCTCAGCTATGCGCCGGCACTCGCGCACGTCGTCGAAGCCTACGATCCAGCGGGGCCGGGCGACGGCGGTGACGCTGTGCACCTCGCGCCGGGAGTCGGTCAGATCGTCGGTCTGCAGCGCGACGAGCCTGCGCGGGGAGATCACCTCGGACAGCACGCGGGCGACGGGGCTGTCCTCGGGCAGGAGCGCCACCGGTTCGCCGTCGAAGTGGACCAGTCCGACCAGTTCGATACGGGGCAGACCACGGCGGGTGACGGCCAGTCGGGCGGCTGCCGTGCGGGCCAGGACCTCCCGGCACTCCTGCTCGGTCAGCCGGGTCCGGTGGTCCTGCCCGGCCGGCCGGGCCGGGTGCTCCGGCCCGCTCCGGTGACGTCCGTCCACGCTTCGGCCCTCCGTCGGCGCCCGCGCACGCCCGCGGGGGCGCGCTCGGATCGCATCCGATGTGGGGGTGCCTGCCGGGGTCCTGGGCGGGTGCCCCCGGACCGGGTGATCCCGGCGCGGGAGCGCCTTCCCACTCTCGTACGGCGGAGGAGTCCCGGCAAGACGCCGGCCGGTCAGGCGGTCACACCGCGCCCGGAGGCCTTGTCGCAGGGTGATCTGGGTTCGTCGAGGAACGTGAAGGTGCGTTCGAGCCGGGAGAGACGCAGGACGCGGCGGACCTTGGCGGGGGTGCGGGCGAGCCGCAGTTCGAGGCCGCTCAGGCATGTCCGGTTCCTGAGGCGCACCAGCAGGCGCAGACCGCCGGCGTCGAGGAAGGTCACCGCGCCGAGGTCGACGACGACACCGGTCAGGGCCCGGTCGCGGGGACGGTCGAGGAGTTCGGCCACCTGCGGGAACAGTTCCTGGTCGGCCCAGGCGTCCAGCTCACCGCGGGGCAGGAGTAACAGCGTGTCTCCCGCGGTCCGGTGGCGCAGGCCGAAGGTGACGTGATGGGTGCCCATGGCCCACCTCAGTGTTCTTTCCAGGAGTGACGGCAAACGCGAGGACGCGACTGGGGGGACGCGCGGCGGACGCCACCAGGGTCTTGGGCGGCACCGAAGTGATACTCACCATCGTGCCCGGTCAAACACGGTCGTACGCCGTACACGGGGTGCTTCTTGGTGGTACTTGCATGGATCGGGCGCCCCTGCGCACGCCGTGGCGCAGGGGGCGTACGCGACGGCTCGTACAGGCCGGGGTCATCCCAGGGCGGCGAGCACCGCGGCCGGTTCGAGGGTGCGGCGGACCAGGGCCTGCGCGGTCGCGGTCAGCCGGTTGCCGTTGCGGCCGCTGTAGGCGAGCAGGGCCTCCATCGCCCGTGCGGGTTCGAGCTGCCCGTGCTCGGCCAGCATGCCCTGCGCCATCTCGACGGTGGCCTTGGCGGCGACGGCCGCCTGGACATGGGTGAGGATGTCCATGGGCCTGGCGGGGTCTGGGCTCCAGTGGACCAGCGCCACGGCGGCCACGTCGGCGAGCGCCTGGGCGAGGCGCAGATCGCCCGGCAGGAGTCCGGCCGGCGCGGCGAGCAGGAGGCTCACGGACCCGATGGTCTGGTGGTTGACCCGCAGCGGCAGCGCGTGCGCGGCGCCGTAACCGGCTTCCTGGGCCTGGGCCGTGAACCGCGGCCACCGGCCGTCGAGGTCGTCGAGATGGGTGGCGTCCACCGGCAGCCGGGTCCGGTAGCAGTCCCGGCCGGGGCCTTCCCTGGTCTGGGTCTGGACGAGTTCGGCCGACGCGGCGTGGGCGGAGACCGACATCGTACGAAGGTCGCCGCGGACCGTGGCCATCATGACGCTGACCGTGTCGGCACCCACGATGCCGACGCAGTGCCCGGCCAGGCGGTCCAGCAGGACCACCGGGTCGAACCCGTCGGCGAGGGTGTCCGCCAGCCCGACGAACGCCTCGGCGAGCTGCTCTTCACGGGTCATGACCGGTCACCGTCTCCTTCGTCGCCGAGCCGACCGCGGCCCTTCTGCTGATTGTCGTCCGCTTCCGGCTGGAAACGCAGCGTTCGGGCCAGAATCTCCTGTGCCACCTCGGTGACCGTCCGCCCTTCTGAGAAGGCGTGCGCCCGCAACCGGTCCAGTGCCTGCTCGGGATCGACCCCGATTTGGACCATGACCATGCCAACTGCCTGGTGAACCTCGACGTGGTCGGCCTCCGCGGCGTCCACCCATGACGCTACTCCTGCTTCGTCCCCCGAGACGAAGCCGTCGGAGGCTGCTTCGAGATTCAGTACGGCAAACGTCACCGCGTCCCGTGCCAGCAGCGCGATCCGCAGGTCACGCGGCGACAGGGCGCCGGCGGTGTCCCGGTAGAGGTCGAGGGTGCCGATCGCGAGCGCGCCGGCACCCAGGGGCAGCGAGAAGACCGCCCGCACGCCCAGTTCGACGGCCTGATGGGCGAAGACCGGCCAGCGGCGGGCGTCGGGACCCTGGGTGAGGTCCGGCGCGAGCACCGGGGCGGCCCGGTCGAGGGCGGTCTGGCAGGGTCCGTCACCCAGCGTGTACTGCGCCTCGGCGAGGCGCGCGGCCGTGTCGTCACTGGCGCACCACAGCGCCCGCGCGGTGCGGCTGCCGGTGATCGAGATCGAGGCGCCGGTGACAGGCAGCAGGTCCACGCAGGCCGCGCACAGCAGCTCGGGCACCCGCCGTACTTCGCTGGACGAGGTCAGGGAGGTGAAGGCCTCGGTGACCCGGCGACGGTCCTCCACGTCGGACGGCTGTATGCGGTCAGGCATCTCGTTGTCGCCGCCGCGGTTCTCGTGCCGCATCCGCTTCACCTCCGCCCGGTCGCACGGCCAGCAGCATGATCCACCAAGTATCGCCCACGCCGACGGCCCCGGAGGGCAACCACCCGCCCGTCGCGCCCTGTCCCGCCACGACACTCGTGCCCCCAGTCTCGTCCTCCAGCCCGCTCCGGGCCCGCACCGGTTCGGACTCTTGACGGTTCGGACGCCCACCGGCCCGGGATCCGTGGCGTTTCAGCCACGGTGCCCCTCCGTCCGTGCCGCGCGCGGGTCCTGCGGGCTGCCGACTCGCGTCATCCCGCCGCTCCGGTGCGCCTTCCGTGAGTGGCCGATCACCCTCTGTTCCATGCTGCCCGCCCGGCTTAGGGTGACCGGAGCCCAGGACCCCGGCGAAGCACCGCGCGCATCAGCGACCCATGAGCGAAATCCGAGGTGAGGGCCGTGCCAAGGGGTCCGCGCGCCCAGGGGCACCGGCACGCGGCGACCGGCTTCGCCGTGCGGCCCGCACCCCTCCGCCGTACGCCGTCGGGCCGCCGCCCCGCGCCGGCCGCGTACGTCCGTCGTCACACGGGTCGATCGAGCCCCGCCTTCCCCGGAAGGCCTCCCCTCCCCGCCCCGGCACACGTCCCGGCCTCCCGTGCCACCTCGGCAAGGACCGCTCGAACACTCCGCCCCTATCACGAGCACGGGCGCGAACACGTCTGCGCCGACAGCGTTCCACACCAGATTTCCTACGCCGAAGAAGGAGTGATCCGATCCCATGAGGATCCTGGTCGGCTACGCCAGGGTGCACGGATCGACCCGGACTCCCGCCGAAATGCGCACGGTCGGACCGGCCGAGGGCGGTCGCACGGCGGCCGTCGCGGACCGCTGTCCGATACAGGTGGCGTTCGAGCGCGGCTCCTTCAGCCTCGGTGGCGCACCTCGCCGCGATGCCCGGCCGCCACAAGCGGCGGGCTTCGTGCACCGTTGTCGCGACAGCCTGTGCACGTGCTCGCAGAGGCTGTTCGGTGCGGGCGGGCCGCCCCCGGTGCGACACCGGTCGCGGCGGCACGGCGCGGAGCCACCTCGACCGTCCGCACCCCGGCCGGCGTTTCGGTTCCGAAGGCCTCGTGGGCTGCCCGGCGCCTTCCCCCACGATTACCTTCCGCCCCGGAGACCTCCGGCGTGCGGGGCGCCCGGCGGCCGGTACGGCGACCACCGCCGCCGGACGGCCACCGGCGTCCGGGCCGGACGGATCGGACTGGAGTCGACCCGGGTCGACCGGGTCGGGCAGGGGCGGACGACGGCCGGGCGGGAGGCACCCCTTGGCGACTGACGAACCGGGATTCCCGCCCACGGACCGGCTGTGGGAGGCGTTCGTGGCGGAGCTGTCCCGTGGGCTGCGCGCCGGCGCGTCCAGGAGTCACCGCACGCCGCGGAACGGGGACCGCAGCACCCCCGATCAGAGGGACGGGGGTCGGCGCACTCCGCGGGACGGCGACGAAAAGACGAAGAAGTCGTGAACCCGCGCCGACCGGCCCAGGAAGGAACGGCCGCGGCACGGCCGGTCACGCACAGCTCCCCATGACGGGCCATCACTTCGCCCGCGGACGGGCCCCGTTCACACGCCGCCCGGACGTCCGTCCCGGAACACCCGTACAACCGGCCCCGCACAGCGAGGTCCTGCTACCGGCGGGCCGACTCGGCCACCCTTTACGTACACGTCCTTGCGCTTCCGCGGCGCGAGAGGGTCAACGGCGCGTAAAGCCTTGGGCTCCCGAAGGGGCGCGGGCCGGAAGACACCACCGTCACGGACTCACCGTAGTCGCCCAATGGCGCCATGTGCTTGGCTGTCGTGTGGAACGAACAACACCCCTCCCGGTCCGGCGCCCACGCCCGGACACCCGGAGGAGCGTCCGTTCCGGCTCGGCAGCCCCACCCAGCCGTCAGGAACCAAGAGATGAGCATCGAACCTCTCGACACCACCCGATCGCAGGAACTGGCCGCGAATCTGCTCACCCTGGTGGACGCTCCGGCCCGGGGCGAGAGCGAGGAACATCTCCTGCGACGGCTTGCGCAGGTCGCGGCCCTCCTGCCCGGTGTGGAGGCAGCCGCCTGCAGTCTGATCGGCCCGGAGGGCACTCCCTTGCACATGGCCGCGACGGACGAACGCACGCGTCGGCTGGAGTGCCTCCAGGCAGAGTCGGAGATGGGCCCCTGCCTGGACATCGCACGCGGCAAGGGGCCCCTGGCCGACGTTCCGATGTCCCACCCGCACAGCCGGACCCGCTGGCCGCGCTTCACCAGCCGCGCCCTGTCCGAGGGTTTCACCGCCGTCACGGCCCTGCCCCTGGCCCATCAGGACCGGGCGCTGGGCACGCTCGATCTCTACCACCAGCACGGCAGGCTCGGGCTGTCGGGCCTCCGGTGGGCCCGGCTCCTCGCCGACGCCACGGCCCTCGGTCTGGCCCATCGCGATGTGCTGCGCGACGCGCTCGTCCGGGGCGATCAGCTGCAGCACGCCCTGAACAGCCGCGTCGTCATCGAGCAGGCCAAGGGCATCCTCGCCGAACGCCTCGACTGCGACCTCCAGGAAGCGTTCGATCACCTGCGCGGCCATGCCCGCGCGAAGCGCATGAAGCTCCTCGACCTGGCCGCCCTGATCGTCGCCGACCCGTCCGACACCTCGCCGTTTCCGCGCCGGAACCAGGCTCCCTGACGACCGTCGGACCGGTCGCGGTCGCCGAAGCGGCGGTCCCGCTCCGGTCGATCGGCGTGCGGCAGGAGCCACCGAACGGGCCCGATTCATCGCGTGATTGCCATCGAACCCGGGCCCTCGCAGTCGTAGGCTTGAAGCCGCCCGCCGACCGGGTGCCGGAGCCGAACAGGGCCGGCCGAACGAACCGGTCCACGTCACCGCGCGTCAGCGTGGCCCGGAGGGACGCACCTTCAGCCCGGAGGGACGCACCTTCAGAAAGAGGCACGTCAGGGATAGGGGAGGAAGCCGGATGCCCGAGCAGCCGCGCGAGGAGCGGTTGGCCGCCGCTTTCGTGGAACTCGCCACGACCCTGTCGGGCGACTTCGACGACATTCACTTCCTGCGCACCCTGTCCGAGCGCTGCGTCGATCTCCTGGACATCGCAGCCGCGGGGGTCACCCTGGCCGCGCCCCGGAACGGCCGGGCGGAGGTCACCGGATCCGACTCCCGTATCCGCAGTCTGGAACGGACCGGCGTCGACTGGGGCGAGGGCCCGTGCCAGGACTGTCTGCGCACCGGAAACCCCGTCGAGGGAATCGCCCTGGACCACCCCGACGCACGTGCGGCCTGGCCCCGCTTCACCCACAGGGCCCGCCGTCTGGGATTCCACTCGGTCGCCGCGACACCGTTGCGCGTACGCGACGAGGTGGTCGGCGCCCTCAGTTTCTTCCTGGACGGACCCGGCACACCGGATCCCGGGCAGCTCAGGCTGGGCCGCGCCCTCGCCGACTTCGCCGCCATCCCGATACTCCAGCAGCGGGAACTGCGCCGGCAGATGCGGCTCACCGAGCAGGTGGAGACCGCGCTGGAGTCCCGCATCCTCGTCGAGCAGGCCAAGGGCGCCCTCGCCCAGCAGCGCCGCATCACCGTGGACGTGGCCTTCGCGCTGCTGCGCGACCACGCCCGCTCGCACCGGCGCCGGATCTCGGAAGTGGCCCGCGAGGTCCTGGACGGCACCGGCGAACTCTCACTCTCCGAACCCGCCGACTGACCTCCCGCCCAGTGATCCCCCGCCGACTGAACCAGGGGCGCTGTCAGTGGGCCGTGGGAGGCTGAGGGCATGACCACGGAGGACTTGGTCCGGCTGCGCAAGGCACGCGACCGCATGGACCGTGAGTACGCGGAGCCGCTGGACGTGCCCATGCTCGCGCGCACCGCGCTGATGTCCCCGGGCCACTTCCAGCGCAGCTTCCGCGCGGCCTTCGGCGAGACGCCGTACGGCTACCTCATGACGCGGCGCATCGAGCGCGCGAAGGCGCTGCTGAGACGCGGCGACCTGAGCGTCACGGAGGTCTGCTTCGCGGTGGGATGCACGTCGCTCGGTTCGTTCAGTTCCCGCTTCACGGAGCTGGTCGGAGAGACACCGAGCGCGTACCGGGCACGGTCGCACGAGCCGGGCGCCGCGATCCCGGCCTGCGTGGCGAAGATGTACACACGACCGGTGCGCCGGGCGGCGGCCAAGCCTCTAGCGTGAGGCCATGGATCTCAAAATCGCGCAGTGTTTCATCTCCGTCGACGACCATGACCGGGCGCTCGCCTTCTACCGTGACGTGCTGGGCCTGGAGGTCCGTAACGACGTCGGGTTCGAGGGCATGCGCTGGGTGACCGTCGGCCCCCCGCTCCAACCTGACGTGGAGATCGTCCTGGAACCGCCCCTGGCCGATCCGAACGCACCGGCGGCGGACCGGCAGGCGGTGGCCGAACTGCTGGCCAAGGGGCTGCTCCGCGGTGTCATCTTCACCACGGAGAACTGCGACGCGACGTACGAACGGCTGCGCGCCGCGGAGGCCGACATCATCCAGGAACCGATGGACCAGCCGTACGGAGTCCGGGACTGCGCGGTCCGCGACCCCGCGGGCAATCTGCTGCGCTTCACCCAGCGCAAGTGACGGGACCGGCCACGGACGGACGGCGCCGGTTGCCGCCGGTCAGGATTCCCGCTCCGCGCCGGGGCGGGGCTCCTCGGGCGGCGGGCCCGGCTCGGTCATGAGCACGGGCTCCTCCCCCGCCTCGTAGCTCGCGCAGCGGGGGTTGCGGCAGGGGCCTGGACCCCACACGGGCACGAAGACGCCCAGGGTCTTGTGCCGACGCACGACCGTGTCGACGGACTGCTCGCAGACCGGACAGAGGGACTCATCGCTGGCCATGTCTCCAGAATATTGCGGGAGGAGTCGGGCCGACAGCCGGACGACAAGCCCGGAATCAGCGCTTCCTGCTGTACGTCCGCACGACCGCCCCGTTCTTGAACGTACGCACCTCGCCGAGCGTGAACTCGCTGATCGCGAACCCGGAACCGAACATCGGCATGCCGGTGCCCAGCACGATGGGGTACGTCTTGACGACCAGCTCGTCGATCTCGTCGAGCAGCTCGCCCGCGATCTGCGCACCACCGCACAGATAGATGCCGAAGTCCCCGTCCTCCGCCTTGAGTTCACGGACCTTGCCGACCAGATCGCCGGCGACGATCTCGACGTTCGGGTCGGGCGACTCCTTGAGCGTGCGCGAGGCGACGTACTCGCGCAGGTGGGCATAGGGGCTGGTGACGTCGATCTGCAGCGCCAGGTCGTAGCTGGCGCGGCCCTGTACGACCGTGTCGTACTTCTGGTTCGCCAGGTCGTCGATGCCGAGCGCGCGGCGGCCGTGGGTGGGCAGCGTCTCCGGATACTCGGTCTTGAGGAACTCGAAGAACTCCTCGTCCACGAACGGGATCATCATCGAGCCGTCGCCGCCCGGATCGCCGATGAAGCCGTCGATGGAGCAGGCGATGAAATACGTGAGCTTTCGCAAGCCGGTCTCTTTCCGTAGGCTGACTGAACCACTCCATTCATAGTGCTTCACTTGTAGTGGTTGCAAGGAGATTACCGACGGCTTCCCGTACGGGATCCAAGAGGGAGAGGGGATTCCGGATGGTGCGCAACCCGCAGCGCCGAGCCGCGCTGGTCGACGCCGGGGTGGAGGTCCTGGCACGCGAGGGGGCCCGTGGGCTGACCTTCCGCGCGGTGGACGCCGAGGCCGGGGTGCCGGTGGGGACCGCCTCCAACTACTTCACCGGCCGCGACGACCTGCTCCGGCAGATCGACGCCCGGCTGCACGAGCGGCTGGCCCCGGACCCGGAGGTCATGGCCGGGCTTCTGAAGGCCCCGCGGGACCGCGCGCTGATCACGGCCTTCATGCACGACCTCATGGCCCGCGCCCAACGCGACCGCACGGGCTACCTGGGTCTCCTGGAGATGCGCCTGGAGGCCACGCGCCGCCCCGAACTACGGGCCTCGTACACGAAGACCATCCGCGGCGACCTTGAGTACGGCATGGAGTTCCACCGCACCGCGGGCCTCCCGGGCGGCGACGAGACCGTGACGATCCTGTACGTCGCCATGCTCGGCCTGATCCTCGAACACCTGACCCTGCCGGGGGTGCTGGACGGCGTCCTACCGGGCGTGAGCGTCCCGGACGGCCTGGTGGAACGCATCGTCAACACGATCGTCCCCCACTCTTAGAGGCGCGGGGAGGGCGCCTTCGCAACGGCGCCGAGGCAGGCGCCCTCTCAGGGGCGCGGGGAACTGCGCGACCCGCCCCCACGGCGCCGCACCCGAGGAACCGCCCTAGGTCCTGTCGTCACATTCCCGGCGTCCGCCCGGAGGGCGGGCCGGGCGGCGTCTGGTGCGTGCTCTGGGGGTCCCCCCGGCCGAAGGCTGGGGGAGTGCCGGGCGGAAGCCCTCGTACTGGACGTACTTGGGCTTTCGCCCGGTGCGGCGAGTGGGGGTCCCCCCGGCCGGAGGCTGGGGGAGCGTGCCAGGCGTCGCCCCGCAGGCGGGAATTTGACGACAGGGCCTAGGCCGTGCCCGCAAAACCCCCCCAGCGGCAAGCGCACCGGTTCGCGCCACATCGGCCACATCTCCGGCCCCGCGGGCAACGCGACCGCCCGCCCCGTGAAGGCGAACCCCAGCCGCTCGTACAGCCCCCGGCTCCGCTCCCCGCTCGCCTCCAGAGACGCGGCCAGCCCCTCCCCGTCACACCGTTCGAGCACATGCTGGATGAGGGCGGTCCCCAGCCCCTCGCCCTGCCGCCCCGGCCGGACGCCGATCATCCACAGATGCTCGTGGGCAGCGCCCACCGGATGCACCTCGGCGGTCAACCGGGCGATCAGCTCGACCCGCTCGTTGCCGGGATCGACGGTCTCCCGCAACCGAGCCGGCCCCTCCTCGTCCTCCTCCTGCGGCCCCGCCGGTATCGACAGCCACAGCGCGCAGGCCGAGCCGTCCTCCGTGACGTCCGCGTATCCCGCGTCGAGCACGATGTCGAGGAAGGCCCCCATCAGCAGCGGATGCCTGCGCCGCCGGTGGTCCGCGTCGGGAAAGACCCAACCGCTCACCGGGTCGTCCTGGAAGGCCTCGTCCAGGAGCCGCGTCACGTCCTCCCGGTCGGCCTCGCCCGCTCTTCGGATCGCCACGACCATGCCCCGCCCCTTTGCCTCAACGGCCCCTGCTCATACGGCCGTTGCAGCGTAGGCGATCACCCGGGCGAGGGGTGGCGGGTCCCGCGCACCGTGGGGATGCGCGGGGCCCACCCAAACCGGAACCACTCCGCCCCGCCGCGCCGTCAGGTGCCGCACGCGACAGAGAAGTCCGGCGTCTCAGACGGCCCTCCTCATGAGGTCCGCCGGGTCACGAACTCCGCCAGCGACAGCAGGCCTTCCGCCGCCTGCGGGTCCGGGACCGCACGGGAGAGATGGCCCAGGGCCCGCGCCATCCGGTCGGCCGCCTGGATCTGGGCCCAGTCGCGACCGCCCGCCCGCTCGACGGCGAGGACCGTGCGCTCCAGATCGCCGTCCCGGTAGGGAGCCCGGTACAGCTCGGCGAGTTCGGCCGCGGCCGGTGTGCCGGAGGCCAGCGCCGCGACCACCGGCAGGGACTTCTTGCGGGCCATGAGGTCCGCCCCGGCCGGTTTGCCGGTGCGCCCCGGATCCCCCCAGATTCCGATCACGTCGTCGATGAGCTGGAAGGCGAGCCCGGCCTCCCGGCCGAACGCGTCCAGCGCCGCGACATCCGCGTCGTCCGCGCCCGCGTACAGCGCCCCCAGCGCGCACGCGCACCCCAGGAGCGCACCGGTCTTTGCCTCGGCCATGGCCAGCACCTCGTCGAGCGTGATGTCGTGGGGACCACGGCGCTCCATCGCGGTGTCGGCCTGCTGTCCCGCGCACAGCTCGACGACACAGCCGGCGAGCCGCGAAGCCGCCGCCCCGGACGCCGGATGCGGGTCCTCGGCGAGCAGCCGGTGTGCCAGTGCCTGCAAGGAGTCCCCGGCGAGAACCGCGTCGGCGTCACCGAACACGGCCCAGGCGGTGGGCCGGTGCCTGCGGGTGGTGTCCCGGTCCATCACGTCGTCGTGCAGCAGCGTGAAGTTGTGCACCAACTCCACCGCGGCGGCGGCCCGGACGGCATTCGTCCGGTGCCCGCCGAGCGCTCCGGTCGCGGCCAGTACGAGCGCGGGCCGGATGGCCTTGCCCGCGTTCCCCGCCGCCGGAGTGCCGTCCGCGTGCTCCCAACCGAAGTGGTAGAGAGCGACCCGGCGCAACGGGCCGGGCAGCGACTCGACGGCCCGGCGCAGTTCCGGTTCGACCGAGACCCGGGCCCTGTCGAGAATGGCGGACGCCTCCTGTACGTCGGGCGGGCCGTACGGCCCGGCGGGCGCCGGCCCCTGCTCGGGGACGGCTCCCGCGACCGCGGACGTCCGTGCCTCCGTGCGCGTCTCCGTCATGAACTCACCCATGGGTCCGCCTCCCGGGACGCGCGGACGTACCCCTGGGGTCTACCCCGTCCGGCGGACGGGGACACGGCATGCGGTGCGCCGGAGGTCCCGGAGGTCACCGCCAACGGCCGATCTCGACGTTCTCCAGGACGCCGAGCGCATCGGGCACCAGGACCGCGGCCGAGTAGTACGTCGTCACCAGGTACGACATGATCGCCTGCTCGCTGATGCCCATGAACCGCACGGACAGGCTCGGCTCGATCTCGTCCGGGATGCCCGCCTGCTGGAGTCCGACGACCCCCTGCTCCGCCTCGCCCGTACGCATGGCGATGATCGACGTCGTCCTGGCCTCGGTCACCGGGATCTTGTTGCACGGGTAGATCGGCACCCCGCGCCAGGTGGGGATACGGTTGCCCGCCACCTCCAGGGTCTCCGGGACGAGGCCCCGCTTGTTGAGCTCGCGGCCGAACGCGGCGATCGCCCGGGGGTGGGCGAGCAGCATCTTGGTGCCGCGCCGCCTGGTGAGCAGTTCGTCCAGGTCGTCCGGGCTCGGTACGCCGTCGTGCGGCTGGAGCCGCTGGTCGTACTCGCAGTTGTTGAGCAGCCCGAACTCGCGGTTGTTGATGAGCTCGTGCTCCTGGCGCTCCTTCAGCGCCTCCACGGTGAGCCGCAACTGCTGCTCGGTCTGGTTCATCGGCTGGTTGTAGAGGTCGGCCACGCGGGTGTGGATGCGCAGCACGGTCTGGGCGACGCTGAGTTCGTACTCCCGTGGCGCCGCGTCGTAGTCGACGAACGTCCCGGGGATGGCGGGCTCCCCCGTGTGGCCGGCCGCGAGGTCGATCTCCTTCTCGCCGTACGTGTTGGCGCGCTGGTGCGGGATCGCCCGCAGTTGCGCGAGGTGCTCGCGCAGGGACTCGGAGCGCTCCGCGATCGTGTCGAAGTGCGTGCGGGACAGTGCGAGGACCGTGCACGCGGTGGTCGCGCGGGCCGTGTACTCCCAGATGGCGTCCGGGTCGAGGATCGCCTGGTCGCCGAAGTAGGCGCCGTCCGCGAGCGTGCCCAGCTCCGCGTCGTCCCCGTACGGACCCGTGCCGATCTTCTCGACCCTGCCGTGCGCCAGCAGGAACACCTCGTCGGCCGGGCTGCCGAAGGAGGCGAGCACGCCGCCCGGCTCGAACTCCCGCTGTTCGCAGCGCGCGGCCAGCTCGGCGAGCACCTCCTGGTCCTCGTAGGTGCGCAGCGCCGGCAGTTCGCCGAGCTCCGCCGGGATGACCTGCACGCGGTCACCCGTCTTGACGAAGGTGACGCGGCCGTCTCCCACGGAGTAGCTGAGCCTGCGGTTCACCCTGTACGTGCCACCCTGCACGTTCACCCACGGCAGCATGCGCAGCAGCCAGCGTGAGCTGATCTCCTGCATCTGCGGTGCGGACTTGGTGGTCGTGGCCAGGTTCCGCGCCGCGGATGTGCCGAGACTCTTCTGCGGCTGATCCTGGTCCGCGCGGATCTCTTCGCCTACCGACATGAAAATGTCCTCCCCATCGTGCAATGAGCTGCGGCGCCCACACTTCCATCACGGACCGTGCTGGTGCTATTACACGAAAGAGCGGGAATGGATCTTCGCGAAGCGGGGCATACTGCGGGCGCCCTGTTCGGGCCGGGCAGCCCGGACCGGCGGGTCCCGGGCCGTTCCGACCGGGAACTCCAAGATCGGACGGCCCGTTGAACAGGCACGACGCACGACGACGGAGGAGACGGCCATGGCAGGCTTCCTGGACCGCGCGAAAGAACAAGCACAGCGCGGCCTCACACAGGGCAAGCAGAAGATCGACGAGGTCCAGGCGCAGCGGACCGGCGGTGATCTGCTGAAGACCCTCGGCGCGGCCTACCTCGCGGAGCGGCGCGGCAGCGGCTCCCCGCAGGCCACGCAGCAGGCGCTGCAGGCGGTGGAGAGCCACATCGCGACGCACGGGGACGGCTTCCTGCGCGCCTAGCACCCGACGTCCGGGCCCGGCAGCCCGCCCCCAGTACCTCGCCGCGCGAATAGGTGGTCCCTCCAGGGGAGTTGCGGGTACAAGCAGCGGTACGAGGCGGCCACGGCGGGTGGCCGTCGCGCCCTGTGAGGAGGCGGCCGTGGCCTCACCCATGTCCGCGGGCAGCTTTCTGAGCCGGCTCAAGGCCGAGGAGATCACTGTCGTCGAGGTCGGCGACTGGGAGCATCACAACCGCAACCACAAGGGGCCGTGGGGCCCGGTCCACGGCGTGATGATCCACCACACGGTGACGTCCGGCAGTCAGCGCACGGTCGAGATCTGTCGTGACGGTTACAGCGGGTTGCCGGGCCCGTTGTGTCACGGCGTCATCACCAAGGACGGCCGCGTCCACCTCGTCGGTTACGGCCGTTCCAATCACGCGGGCCTCGGTGACGACGACGTCCTGCGGGCGGTCATCGCGGAGACGGCCCTGCCGCCGGACAACGAGGCGAACACCGACGGCAACCGCCACTTCTACGGCTTCGAGTGCGAGAACCTGGGCGACGGCGAGGATCCCTGGCCCGCGGCCCAGCTGGACGCCATCGCGCGGGCCGCGGCGGCGGTCTGCCGCCACCACGGCTGGACGGAGCGCTCGGTGATCGGTCACCTGGAATGGCAGCCGGGCAAGATCGACCCTCGCGGCTTCACGATGGCCGCCATGCGCGCCCGCGTCCGCGCCCTCCTGCAGTGACGGCCTGGCTCCCCTCGCGGGGCCGGACCTGACCGGTGCGGTGTCGGCGCAGCCCGCGTGTCGCTCGGACGCGTGTCCGACAATGGGGGTGTGACCGGCCCCGACACCCCTGAAGCAGTCGATCCCGACCTCGATCTCGGCGTCCTGCGGCCACGGCTGCCGTCGCCGCTCATGGAGGCCGTGGACGAGCGCTTCGCGCGCCACGGGGTGCGGCTGCTGCTCAAGCGGGACGATCTGATCCACCCGGAGCTGATCGGCAACAAATGGCGCAAGCTGGCCCCGAACCTGCGGGCGGCGGCCGGCCGCACGGTGCTCACCTTCGGCGGCGCGTACTCGAACCATCTGCGGGCCACCGCGGCGGCCGGGCGCCTCCTGGGCCTGCCCACCGTCGGTGTGGTCCGCGGCCAGGAGCTCGCCGACCGTCCGCTGAACCCGTCCCTCGCCCGGTGCGCGGCCGACGGCATGCGCCTCCACTTCATCGACAGATCGACGTACCGACGCAAGGGCGAGCCGGCGACCCTGGCCGCGCTCCTGCGCTCGACCGCCTGCGAGGACGCGTACGTGGTCCCGGAGGGCGGCAGCAACGCCCTCGCCGTGCGCGGCTGCACGGCGCTGGGCGAGGAGCTGGGCGAGCACGCAGACGTCGTCGCGCTGGCCTGCGGCACGGGCGGCACCCTGGCGGGGCTGGCCGGGGGCCTGCCTCCCGGCAGGCGCGCGCTGGGCATTCCGGTCCTGAAGGGCGGTTTCCTCGGCGCCGACATACGTGCCCTCCAGGAGGAGGCGTTCGGCGGGCCGCGCGGCGACTGGTCCCTCGACGACCGCTTCCACTTCGGCGGCTACGCCCGTACGACTCCCGGACTCGACGCGTTCGCGGACGACTTCGAGCAGCGCCACGGCCTGCCCGTCGAACGTCTCTATGTCGCCAAGTCGCTGTACGGACTCGTGACCCTCGCGGCGGAGGGCGCGTTCCCGCGCGGGACGACGGTCGCGGCCGTGATCACGGGCAGGCCGGACAACGCCTCCTAGGTGCCCTCGCGGAACGCGGCGGCCTCCTCCAGGTCCAGGCGGCGCAGCAGGGTGCGCAGCATCTCGTCGTCGATGAAACGGCCGTCCCGCAGCTTCACGAAGACCGCGCGCTCGGCGCCGATCATCTCCCGGGACAGCCGCCGGTAGGTGTCGTCCGCGGTCTCGCCGGTGACGCTGTTGACCTGGCCGAGGCGTTCCCAGACGGCGTTGCGGCGGCGCTCCAGGACCGTGCGCAGCCGGTCCGCCAGGGGTGGCGGAAGGGTGTTGCGCTCGTCGGAGAGGAGTTCCTCCAGGCGCCGCTCGGCGGCCCGGGAGGCCTGCGCCTGGGCGTTCGCCTCGGCGAGGGTCTCGGCCTGCTGGTCCCGCCCGGGGAGTTTCAGCAGGCGGATGAGCGGCGGCAGCGACAGCCCCTGCACGACGAGCGTCCCGATCACCGTCGTGAAGGTCAGGAAGAGGATCATGTTGCGGCCGGGGAAGTCCTCGCCGCCGTCCGCGGTGAGCGGGATCGAGAAGGCGATGGCGAGCGAGACCACGCCTCTCATGCCGGCCCAGCTGATGACGAAGGACCCCTTCCAGGTGGGGTTCTCCTCGCGTTTCCTGATTCGCGCGGACAGCAGGCGCGGCAGGTAGGTCGCGGGGTACACCCAGGCGAAGCGGGTGGCGACGACGATCACGAAGAGGGCCACCGCGTACCAGGCCGCGCTCGCTCCCTCGTACTCGCCGAGGCCCTTGAGGATCACCGGGAGCTGCAGGCCGATGAGGGCGAAGACCGCCGACTCCAGGATGAACGCGACCATCTTCCAGACGGCCTCCTCCTGGAGCCTGGTCGCGAAGTCGACCTCCCAGTTGCGGTGGCCCAGGTAGAGCGCGACGACGACCACGGCGAGCACTCCGGAGGCGTGCACCTGCTCGGCGACCGCGTAGGCGAAGAACGGCGTCAGCAGCGACAGGGAGTTCTGCAGCAGGGCCTCCTTCAGGTGCGTGCGCATCCAGTGGATCGGCATCATCAGGACGAGTCCGACGCCGATGCCGCCGAGCGCCGCGAGCAGGAACTCGCCGATGCCGCCCGCCCAGGTCGCGCCCTCGCCGACGGCGGCGGCCAGCGCCACCTTGTAGGCGGTGATCGCGGTCGCGTCGTTCACCAGTGACTCGCCCTGCAGGATCGTGGTGACCCGCGACGGCAGGCCGACCCGGCGCGCCACCGCGGTGGCCGCGACCGCGTCCGGCGGCGCCACGACCGCGCCGAGCACCAGTGCCGCGGTGAGCGACAGGTCCGGCACGATCACGTACGCGGCCCAGCCGACGGCGAACGTCGCGAACAGCACGTACCCGACCGACAGCAGGGCGACCGGGCGGATCTGCGCCCGCAGATCGAGGTACGAGCTGTCCGTGGCGGCCGTGTAGAGCAGCGGGGGCAGCAGCAGCGGCAGGACCACATGGGGGTCGAGGGTGTAATCGGGCACCCCGGGCACGTACGAGACGATCAGGCCCGCCGCCACGAGGAGCAGGGGCGCGGGCACCGGAGTACGGCGCGCGGCGCCCGCCACCGCGGCGCTGCCCGCGATCAGCAGGAGCAGGGGCATCACATGCATCGGTATCGGCCCGCTTTCATTTGCGCGCGGATTCCCGCACACCCGACGTAATCTGGCAATCATGAAACAGTGCACGCACGCCGACGCGCTGCCGCAGCCGGAACCCGCACCGCTGAGCGACACCTGCCTCGAATGCCTGGCGGTGGGCTCGCACCCGGTGCAGCTACGACTGTGCCTGGACTGCGGTCACGTGGGCTGCTGCGACTCGTCGCCGCTGCGGCACGCCACAGAGCATTTCAAGGAGACGGGGCATCCGATCATGCGGACCTTCGAACCCGGTGAGAACTGGCGCTGGTGCTTCGTCGACCACGTGCTGGTGTGACGTGGGTTCCGGACGGTTCGATGCTCTGACGTCTGGGTACGTCAATCCGGCGCGCCCTCTTCCCAATTGGGCCCGCAGACCCCTAGCCACTGTGCGTATACATAGGTTTACTATGAGTGACAGCAAGGGGTTGGGGTCCCGGGGACAGGAAACCTGAGAGCGCGATAGCGTCACCGCTGAAACACGTAGCGCGTTACCCCGGGGGGCGACCCTCGGCCCCCGAAAGAGCTTGTACCACCTTGGAGGTGAGGGTGTCCCAGATCGCAGGCGAGCCCGCGACCCAGGACTTCGTGGAAGTCCGGCTGCCGGCTGCGGGTGCCTACCTGTCGGTGCTGCGTACGGCCACGGCCGGCCTCGCGGCGCGCTTGGACTTCACCCTCGACGAGATCGAGGATTTGCGTATCGCCGTGGACGAGGCGTGCGCGATCCTTCTGCAACAGGCGGTGCCGGGCTCCGTGCTCAGCTGTGTCTTCCGCCTGATCGACGACTCGCTTGAGGTGACTGTCTCGGCCCCGACCACCGACGGCCACGCCCCCGCGCGGGACACCTTTGCCTGGACCGTGCTGTCGGCCCTCGCAGGCAAGGTCTCCTCCTCGGTGGCCGATGACAAAACCGTTTCGATCAGCCTCTACAAACAGCGCGGCGCGGGACCCGGGCCGGCGTGAGGAACGGGGACGGGCCGGTGCGGGACGAAGAGCGCGGCACACGGGAACTTTCCGCCACGGGCGAAGGAGGCCCGGGCGGGCCCCGGCGTCTGGCGGAAGGCGTCGACGGCATCCCCGAGCAGCAGGCCCGGCCGCACCCGGAGGACGGCAGTTCCCCGGTGGCCGGGACGGCTCGGGGAGAGCCGATCGACCAGGACGAGCGCGAGGCGCTTTCCGGCAGTGACGGGCGACAGGATCCAGACGTTGCCGCGCAGTGGGGGTCCCCCCGGACGGAGTCTGGGGGGACGTCCTTGGAAGGGCGGCGGCGGGTGACGGGCGGGATCATGAGCGAGCAGCACGAACACGAGCGAAACGCCGACAACGGCGCGTCGGGATCACACCACGACCCCCACAACCGTGCCGGTGCGCGGGCCAAGTTCATCGAGCTGCGCGAACTGGACAGCACGGGCGCGGAGTACGCGGAACTGCGCAATCAGCTGGTCCGGATGCATCTGCCGCTCGTGGAGCACCTCGCGCGCCGCTTCCGCAACCGCGGTGAGCCGCTGGACGACCTCACCCAGGTCGCGACCATCGGCCTGATCAAGTCGGTCGACCGGTTCGACCCGGAGCGCGGTGTCGAGTTCTCGACGTACGCGACTCCCACGGTCGTCGGCGAGATCAAGCGGCACTTCCGGGACAAGGGCTGGGCGGTACGGGTTCCGCGCCGGCTGCAGGAACTGCGGCTGGCGCTGACCACGGCGACCGCGGAACTCTCGCAGCAGCACGGCCGCTCCCCCACCGTGCACGAGCTGGCCGAGAAGCTGGGCATCTCGGAGGAGGAGGTCCTGGAGGGCCTGGAGTCGGCCAACGCGTACTCCACGCTGTCCCTGGACGTCCCCGACACGGACGACGAGTCCCCGGCCGTCGCGGACACGCTCGGCTCCGAGGACGAGGCCCTGGAGGGCGTCGAGTACCGGGAGTCCCTCAAGCCGCTCCTGGAGGATCTGCCCCCGCGTGAGAAGCGCATTCTCCTGCTGCGCTTCTTCGCGAACATGACCCAGTCTCAGATCGCCCAGGAGGTCGGCATCTCGCAGATGCACGTCTCCCGGCTGCTGGCCCGGACGCTGGCCCAGCTCCGCGAGAAGCTGCTGGTGGAGGAGTAGGCGGCACGTCACGGCTCGCGCCCCGGCAGGGGCGCGGCGGACCACCGGCGAACTACTCCCGTGCCGCGCCGGGCCCGGTGATCCCCAGGGCCCGCGTCGCCTCGGGGTTCAGGATCAGTACGAGCGTCGCGACCGCCACCACCGCCAGGGCGATCCCTCCGGGGATGGCGAGACTGTCGGCCCGGAGCAGGTTGTACGCGACGGGCAGCGCCATGATCTGCGTGATGATCGTGGGCCCCCGGCTCCAGCTGCGGCGCAGCAGCAGTCCCCGCGCGGCCAGCAGAGGCAGCAGGGCGAGCGCGATCAGCGTCACACCCCCGGTGACCGCCTGGCTCCGGTCGTCCGGATGGCCGGTGAGGCCCATCACCAGCAGGTAGACGCCCCCGGCGACGAGGGCGACCCCCTCCAGCGCGACGAGCGCGGCCGCCGTGGTCAGCCGCACGGGGCGGGGTTCGGCGCCGACGTCTTCCGGGGTGGGATTCTGCTCAGGACTCACCCCTGAAGGGTAGCCCTCGCCCCCTGGCCGCCCACGGCCGCCGTGCACCCCCGGACGTCCAGGGGCGTGTCCAGCAGGACACCCGGCGAGCCGTCCCGCTCTCACCTGATCCTCACCTCGGTATGGGACGAGTACCGCGCGGTAGGTACGCTGCATCGCATGCGTGCACTTCTTGTGGTCAATCCGGCAGCTACCACCACCAGCGCACGCACGCGTGACGTTCTGATCCACGCGCTGGCGAGCGAGATGAAACTCGAAGCGGTCACCACCGAGTACCGCGGCCATGCGAGAGACCTCGGCAGGCAGGCCGCGGAGAGCAAGGACATAGAACTGGTCGTGGCCCTCGGCGGCGACGGCACGGTCAACGAGGTCGTGAACGGTCTGCTGCACAACGGCCCCGACCCCGACCGGCTGCCCGGCCTCGCCGTCGTCCCCGGCGGCTCCACCAATGTCTTCGCCCGCGCCCTGGGCCTGCCCAACGACGCCGTCGAGGCGACGGGCGCCCTGCTGGACGCCCTGCGCGAGGGCCGGGAGCGCACGGTGGGCCTCGGCCTCGCCGCGGGCACACCGGGCAGCGACGACGAGGGCGTCCCCGCCCGCTGGTTCACCTTCAACGCCGGGCTCGGCTTCGACGCCGGCGTGGTCGGCCGGGTCGAACAGCACCGCGAACGCGGCAAACGCTCCACGCACTCGCTCTATCTGCGTCAGGCGATGCGCCAGTTCTTCGGGGAGACCCATCGGCGCCGCGGCACGATCACGCTGGAACGGCCGGGTTCCGACCCCGTGACCGATCTGGTGCTGTCGATAGTCTGCAACACCTCCCCGTGGACGTATCTGGGCAATCGCCCGGTGTACGCGTCACCTAAGGCCTCGTTCGATACCGGGCTCGACGTACTGGGTCTCAGCCGGATGTCGACGACCGCGGTTGCCCGGTATGGCACCCAGTTGCTCACTTCGTCCCCCGCCCGCGGACCCCATGGCAAGCACGCGGTGTCCCTGCATGATCTGACCGACTTCACCTTGCATTCGAAGGTCCCACTCCCCCTCCAGATGGACGGCGACCACCTCGGACTGCGTACGAGCGTCGCGTTCACAGGCGTTCGCCGTGCACTGCGTGTGATTGTGTGAGCGGAACGGGCTAAAGTCCTTCCACTCGAACGTTTAGGCCAGGATCCACCCCATGGAAGTACGGCTGTGACCTAGTCGACACCGAGGAATCAAAAAAAACTTTCCGGTAGGGGTTGTATCCGCCGCTGAGGTTTGCGAGTCTCTACGTGGCGCTCGGGACGGGCCGCAACATCGCCCCCACAGAGCGCCGGAACCCCTCCTCACTTCAAAGGACCACACCAGTCCGTCTGGTAGTCGGCCCTTCACTTGTTGAGGGATTCGTGAAAGCGTTCACATTCACAAGCAACGTGCATGTAATACCAAGGAGAGGTAGCAGCCATGGACTGGCGTCACAACGCCGTTTGCCGCGAGGAAGACCCCGAGCTCTTCTTCCCCATCGGCAACACCGGTCCTGCGCTGCTGCAGATCGAGGAAGCCAAGGCCGTTTGCCGTCGCTGCCCCGTCATGGAGCAGTGTCTGCAGTGGGCGCTTGAGTCCGGCCAGGACTCCGGCGTCTGGGGTGGTCTCAGCGAGGACGAGCGCCGCGCAATGAAGCGCCGCGCCGCCCGCAACCGGGCCCGTCAGGCTTCTGCCTGACAACCCACCCCGCAACAGCCTGAGCTTGGCGGCGCGTACAGCGTGTACGCATCTCCCGCCCCCGAGCCGCAGCGCGCAGTACCCCCGATGCGCAACCGAATGACACTTTGAGCCCCGGACCACTCAGTGGTCCGGGGCTCATCGCTGTGCCCACCGCGGTGCTCGTCGCGGCGTTCTCTGCGGTGGAGATTACGCAGCGTGTTCGTGAAGTAGTGGTGCGGAAGGTACGGGAGTTGCGTGAGGTGCCGTTGGGGGCTCGAAACCGCCTGGCATCTCCAGGCGGCTCATATGCCTCTGGCTACTTCGGGGTCCGTACCGGGATGTCCAGGACGACCTGGGTGCCGCGCTCGGGGGCCGGGACCATGTCGAAGGTGCCGCCCAACTCGCCTTCGACCAGCGTCCGTACGATCTGCAGGCCGAGGTTGCCGGAGCGGTGCGGGTCGAAGCCCTCGGGCAGGCCCACCCCGTCGTCCTGGACCGTGACCAGCAGGCGGTTCTCCTTCGACGTGCCGCCGCGGACCGCGGACACCTCGACCGTGCCCCGCTCGCCCTCGCGGAAGCCGTGCTCCAGGGCGTTCTGCAGGATCTCGGTCAGGACCATGGAGAGCGGGGTCGCGACCTCGGCGTCGAGTATGCCGAAGCGGCCCGAGCGCCGGCCGACTACCTTGCCCGGTGAGATCTCGGCGACCATGGCGAGCACCCGGTCGGCGATCTCGTCGAACTCCACGCGCTCGTCCAGATTCTGGGACAGCGTCTCGTGCACGATGGCGATGGAGCCGACCCGGCGCACCGCCTCTTCCAGGGCTTCGCGGCCCCGGTCGGACTCGATACGGCGGGCCTGGAGGCGCAGCAGGGCCGCGACCGTCTGGAGGTTGTTCTTCACCCGGTGGTGGATCTCCCGGATGGTCGCGTCCTTGGTGATCAACTCGCGCTCGCGGCGACGCAGTTCGGTCACATCGCGCAGCAGGACCAGCGAACCGACGCGCGTTCCCTTGGGTTTCAGCGGGATCGCGCGCAGCTGGATCACGCCGTCGTTGCTCTCGATCTCGAACTCGCGGGGCGCCCAGCCGCTGGCGACCTTCTCCAGCGCCTCGTCCACGGGCCCCCGGGACGGGGCGAGTTCGGCGGTCGTCTGGCCGAGGTGATGGCCGACCAGGTCGGCGGCGAGGCCGAGCCGGTGGTACGCCGACAGCGCGTTCGGGGACGCGTACTGGACGACGCCGTCCGCGTCCACCCGGATCAGGCCGTCGCCCACGCGCGGCGAGGCGTCCATGTCGACCTGCTGGTTGGGGAACGGGAAGGAGCCCGCCGCGATCATCTGGGCGAGGTCGGACGCGCTCTGCAGATAGGTGAGTTCGAGCCGGGAGGGCGTGCGGACCGTGAGCAGGTTGGTGTTGCGGGCGATGACGCCGAGGACGCGGCCCTCTCGTCGTACGGGGATGGACTCCACCCGTACGGGGACCTCCTCGCGCCACTCCGGGTCGCCCTCGCGCACGATCCGGCCCTCGTCCAGGGCCGCGTCCAGCATGGGGCGCCGGCCGCGCGGGACGAGGTGGCCGACCATGTCGTCCTGGTACGAGGTGGGGCCGGTGTTGGGCCTCATCTGGGCGACCGAGACATAGCGGGTGCCGTCTCGGGTGGGCACCCACAGGACGAGGTCGGCGAAGGAGAGGTCGGAGAGCAGCTGCCACTCCGAGACCAGCAGATGCAGCCACTCAAGGTCGGAGTCACCGAGCGCGGTGTGCTGGCGTACGAGGTCGTTCATGGAGGGCACATGTGCGAGCGTACCCGTCAGGTACGACAAGACCCGAAATCAGCCACCCGTAAGGGCCCCGGAGACACCCGCGGGCCGCGGCGCCTGAGAGGGACCCTCAACCCTCCCGGCACCGCAGCCCGGAGCAACATCGGCCACGGGGTGTGCGGTCCCGATCGGCCGAGGACGAGGACCCGGTGCAGTCAGGGCAGAGAGCGCCGACTCCTCGATCCGCCTTCCTGTGCGGGGAAGGCGGAGGCTTGGTCATTCAGCTGCGCATGTGGGCTTTGCCTATGATTCTGGACTAGACCACTACGGCTGTCCATGCGTTGTCGGATGTTTGTTGTTGTCCATTAATCCAACAACTCGCGTCCTACGTGCACCACGCAGCCTAACCCCGGGCGGTTCACGGGCGGGGCCAGATACGCATGGCGAGTTGCGCCACTGCCTCCAATTGCCGCCGGGTGGCTCCGTCGCGGGCCTGCTGGGACATTCCCTGGATCATGGCTCCGGTGTGCCGGGCCAGGGCCGCCGTGTCCGTGTCCCCGGACAGTTCGCCCGCGGCGACCGCGGCCTCCAGGCGGCTGCCGATGGCGACGATGCCGGCGGTGCGCCGCTCCCGCAGGGATTTCCCCACCTCGGGGGTGGTGCAGTTGGTGGCCGCGTGGATGACCAGACAGCCGCGCGGGCGGCCGGGCTCGGTGTACCGCGCCGCGGCCTCGCGCGGCAGCCGGTCCACCGCGGCGCGGGCCGTCGGCTCCTCGACTCCTCGGCGAGGGCCCGGGCGGCGAACGATCCGTACCGCGTGCCGTACGCGTCCACGACCTCCGCGAAGAGGGAGCGCTTGTCACCGAAGGCCGCGTAGAGGCTGGGGGCGCCGATGCCCATGACCTCGGTGAGGCCGGAGACGGAGGTCGCCTCGTAACCGTGTTCCCAGAAGGCCAGGATCGCCATTTCCAGTGCGGTGTCCCGGTCGAAGGAGCGGGGGCTCGAGAAATGATCTGCCCCCGTTCGAACCTCGCCGGGATTTCCGGCGGGATCCCCCTGGGATACGGCCGTCCGCGAAGACGCGACTGGAGAGGAGTGCTCTGCTAGATTGGTCTATACCACATATGCAGGTGAGTTCCCCCTTCAGAACGGCAGGCCCAGCGTGGAAGTTGTCATCGTTTCGGACGCCAAGGCGGGTGGCGAGCTCATTGCCGGAGCCATGGCGGAGCTGCTCCGGCACAAGCCCGACGCCCTGCTCGGGGTGGCCACCGGCTCCACGCCGCTGCCCATCTACCAGGCGCTGTCGGCGATCGTGAGCGCCGGCGGCGTGGACGCCTCGCGGGCGCGGGTCGCGCAGCTCGACGAGTACGTGGGGCTGCCGGCCGAGCACCCCGAGTCGTACCGGTCGGTGCTGCGGCGCGAGGTGCTGGAGCCGTTGGGGCTCGACCTGGAGGCGTTCATGGGGCCCGACGGGACCGCGGAGGACGTACGGGCCGCCTGCGAGGCGTACGACCGGGCGCTCGCCGCGGCGGGCGGAGTCGACCTCCAGCTGCTCGGGATCGGGACCGACGGGCACATCGGGTTCAACGAGCCGTGCTCCTCGCTGGCCTCCCGTACGCGGATCAAGACGCTGACCGAGCAGACGCGGGTCGACAACGCGCGGTTCTTCGAGGGCGACATCGAGCAGGTGCCGCATCACGTGATCACGCAGGGGATCGGGACGATCCTGGAGGCACGGCATCTGGTGCTGCTGGCCACGGGTGAGGGCAAGGCCGATGCGGTGGCGGCGACCGTGGAGGGGCCGGTGGCCGCGGTGTGTCCGGCCTCGGCGCTCCAACTGCATCCGCATGCGACGGTTGTGGTGGATGAGGCTGCCGCGTCCAAGCTGAAGTTGGCGGAGTACTTCCGGCATACGTATGCCAATAAGCCGGCCTGGCAGGGTATTTAGCCCCCCCCTTGGGCTCGGGGAGTGTGCGGCCGGCCGTGGCGCTTTTGGGGGCGCGGGGAACTGCGCCGCCCGCCACGACGCTCCTGTGGCCGGACGACGCACCTGCGGTAGCCGGGTGGCATGCGAACGGCCCGGGTTCCCCCGTGGTGAACCCGGACCCTTCTTGTGCCCTGCGGGCGGCGGTGGTGCGTTGTCGGGTGCGGGTTCGTTGTGGCTGGCCGCGCAGTTCCCCGCGCCCCTTAAAAGCGTCGTGGCTGGGCGTGACGTTCCCCGCGCCCCTAAAAGCCTCGCTCGCCGCGGTCTCGAAGGGTGGCCTAGGTCGTTGTGATCGCTTCCGCTGCTGCCAGGCCGCAGACCCTTGCTGCGCCGTGTGTGGCGATGTGGAGGGAGCCTTGGGGTGGGGTCTGGGGGACGCCCATCTCGATGACGATCGTGTCCGGGCGGGACGCGATCAGGGTGTCCAGGGCCTCGGCCATCCAGGCGTGGCGGTGGGCGTCGCGGACCACGGCGACCACGCGGCGCGTACCGGCGGCGGCGAGTACCTCCGCCCCGCCCCCCTCCCCCGTGAAGCTGCCGGTCTCCGTGCCCGGCAGCAGGCGCCGCAGTTCGGCGGCGACGCCCCAGGGGGTCTCGTCCCCGACGGCGATGTTGGCGACCGGGGTGAGGGCGGCGACGTACGGGGCCTCGGTGAGGGGCGTGTGGTGCGTGCCGCGGGTGACGGTCAGCGCGCGGCGGGCCGCCACCAGGCCGATCTCCGCGCCGTCCGTGACGGGTGCCGGTACCGAGGGCCTGGCCGAGGTGGTCCAGGAGGCCAGTGCGCGGACCCGGGCCGCCGCGTCCGCCAGGCGTTCCTCGGGGAGTTCGCCCGAGCGGACGGCCGTGACCAGCGCGTCCCGCAGTCGCAGGACCGTCGCCTCGTCGGCGAGTCCCCCGCCCACGCAGATCGCGTCGGCGCCCGCGGCGATCGCGAGGACGCTGCCCCGCTCGATGCCGTAGGTCGCGGAGATGGCCTGCATCTCCATGCCGTCGGTGACGATCAGCCCGTCGAAGCCGAGTTCCTCGCGCAGCAGTCCGGTGAGGACGCGGCGGGAGAGGGTCGCGGGGTGGGCCGGGTCGAGGGCCGGTACCAGGATGTGCGCGCTCATCACGGCCCGGGAGCCTGCGGCGATCGCCGCGCGGAAGGGCGCCAGTTCGCGGGAGTGCAGCACCGACAGGTCGGCGTCGATGCGCGGCAGCGCGTGGTGGGAGTCGACCGCCGTGTCGCCGTGGCCGGGGAAGTGCTTGGTGCAGGCGGCGACGCCGGCGGACTGCAGCCCGGAGACGTACGCGGCGGTGTGCCGGGCCACCAGCGCGGTGTCGGCGCCGAAGGACCGTACGCCGATGACGGGGTTGCCGGGGTTGGAGTTGATGTCCGCGGAGGGGGCCCAGTTGAGGTTGACCCCGCAGTCGGCCAGCCGGCGGCCCAGTTCGCGGGCGACGGCTTCGGTCAGTGCCACGTCGTCGACCGCGCCGAGCGCGTGGTTGCCGGGGAACGACGATCCCGTACGCACCTCAAGGCGCGTGACGTCACCGCCTTCCTCGTCGATGGCGACCAGGACGTCGTCGCGTTCCGCGCGCAGTTGGGCGGTGAGGGCGGCGAGCTGGCCGGGAGAGGCGATGTTGCGGCCGAAGAGTCCGACGGAGGTGAGGCCCTCGCCGAGCCGCCGGAGCAGCCAGGAGGGTGCGGAGGTCCCGGTGAAGCCGGGCTGCAGGACGGCGAGGGCGTCACGGGTCAGCGTGCCCGTGCCGGAGGCGATGGTGGTCATCGGGTGGCGTTATCCCTTCACGGCGCCGGAGGTGAGTCCGCTGACGGCCTTGCGCTGGAGGTAGACGAACAGGACCAGGATCGGGATGGCGAAGAGCGATGCCGCGGCCATGGTGGCCCCCCAGTCGTCGCCGAACGTCGTCTCGAAGCTGGAGAGCCACAGCGGGAGCGTCTGCTTCTCGGCGTCCTTGTTGAGGATCAGGACCAGCGGGAACTCGTTCCACGCCGTGATGAAGCCGAAGAGCGAGGTCGCCATGAGACCCGGGGCGAGCAGCGGGAAGATCACCTTCACGAAGGCCTGCCGACGGGTGCAGCCGTCCACCATGGCCGACTCCTCCAGCTCCTTCGGCACGGCGGCGACGTATCCCCGCAGTGTCAGGATCGTGAAGGGCAGCACCATGATCATGTAGAAGGCCGTGAGCGGTATGAGGCTGTTCAGGAGGTCCGCGTCGCGCACGATCATGTAGATCGCGATGACCATGACCTCCCAGGGGGCCATCTGCGCGATCATGAAAGTCAGCAGGAAGCCGCGGCGGCCCTTGAACCGCATCCGGGCCAGCGCGAAGGACGCGAGCAGCCCGATGACGAGGGAGAAGACCACCGCGAGGACGGTCACCGTCAGGGAGTTGCCGACCAGCGTCCAGAAGTGGTCGGCGTCGAGCGCCTTCTGGAAGTGGTCGAACGTGATGTCCGTCGGTACGAAGACCGGGGTGTCCGCGATGATGTCGCCGGTCGGCTTCAGTGCCGTCGCGAACATCCAGTAGACGGGGAACGTGAAGACCACGAAGAGGACGAGGGCCGTCGCATTGGGCCACAGCCGGGCCATCAGGGAGCGCTTCACAGCTCGTCCTCCTCTTGCTTGAGAACGGTACGCAGGTAGTAGGCCGTCAGGGCGAGCAGGATGAGGATCGTCAGGAACGAGATCGCCGCTCCCATCCCGTAGTGCTGGTTGCCGGGCCCTTCGACGAACGCGTAGATCGGCAGGGTCTCGGTGAGCCGGTCCGGGCCGCCCTTGTTCATGGCGAAGATCTGCGGGAACGCCTTGAAGATCCAGATGACTTCGAGGAAGGTCGTCGCCCACAGGAACGGCCGGATGAAGGGGAAGGTCACGGAGGTGAAGCTCTTCCAGGTGCCGGCCCCGTCGATGGAGGCGGCCTCGTACAGCTCTTGGGGGATGGTGGTCGTGGCGGCGTACAGGTTGATCGCCACGAACGGGATCGACTGCCAGACGATCAGCAGGGTGATCACGGAGAAGGTGGAGAGCTGCGTGCCGAACCAGTTGTAGTCGGCCATCGACGTCCAGCCCGCCTTGGCGAGCAGCCAGTTGACGACGCCGAAGCGCTGGGCGAACAGCCACTGGTAGACCGTGGTCGCGGCGATCACCGGCATCGCCCAGGCCAGCACCACGCCGAGCAGCAGGACCAGCCGCATGCGCTTGCCCAGCCGGGCGAGGAGCAGGCCGACGAGCGTGCCGAACACCATGGTGAGGACGACGTTCACGGCGGTGAAGACGACCGTGCGCTGGACGACCTTCCAGAAGTCCGCGCTGCTCAGGACGTCCGTGTAGTTGTCGAACCCTCTCCACTCGGTGAGGTGGAGGATCAGCTGGCGCGGATTGAGGTTCTGGAACGACAGCATGCCGTTCTTGATCAGCGGCCAGCCCAGCAGGATCACCGTGGCGAGCAGCGCGGGCAGCAGGAGCACGTACGGGGCGGACACGCCACCGCGGCTTCCGGCCGGGCGCCCGCCCTTGCCCTTGCGTGTGCCTGTGTCGTCGGGCGGGGGTACGTCGGTCTTACGGACACCGGGCGCGGCGGCCGTGCCTGTGTCCGTGCGGTCGGTCTGCACTGACATGCTCGCCATCTCTTCCACCATCGGGGTTCGCAGTTGAATGCGCCGGCGTGCCGGGGACGGAGGGAACCGTCCCCGGCACGGGGGTGATCAGCTGCTCTGCGCGAGCCGCTTGTTGATCTCCGCCTCGACCTGCTTGGCGGCGGCGGCGGGCGACTTCCCCTTCAGGACCGCGGTCATGTAGGCCTTGATCGGGTTGGGGTCGTTCTCCACGGCGGCCCACTCGGGGATCAGCGGCGTGGTGCCACCGCCGGCGGCGGCCGGAGCGGCGGCCTCGGCGGCGCCGTTGCCCGCGAGGTTGATCTGCAGCGCCTCCTTGTTCGGGATGACGCCGTTCTCCTTGGCGAGCGCGCCCTCGAACTTGTCGGACAGGGCGAGCTTCAGGAACTCCTTGGCGAGCTCCTGCTTCTTGCTGCCCGCGGCGACCGCGAAGTTGGAACCGCCGAGGAAGACACCCTCGGGCGAGTCGGCCGTCTCACCGGGAATGGTGAAGTAGCCGATGTCCTTCTCTATCTTCTTGTTGGCCGCGATGGCCGTGCCGGCCTCCCAGCCCATGCCGATGAAGGCGCCGACGTTGCCCTTGGCGAAGACCTCGGCCTGCTGCGGGGTGGCCTCGTCCTTGTCCTTGGGGGCCTTGGAGTAGGACTGGTACTCCTTGTAGATCTCCATGGCCTTGCCGACCTGCGGGTCCGCGAGGTTGGAGACGTACTTGCCGCCTTCCTTCTTCACCAGGTCGGCGCCCTGGCCGATCGTCAGACCGTCGAAGAAGTACCAGTTCTGGCCGGGCAGGTAGATCGGCTCGGCGTCGGTCTTCTTGTCGATGGTCTTCAGGGCGTCGAAGAACTCGGCGCGCGTCTTGGGGGTGTCCGTGATGCCGGCGTCGGCCCAGACCTTCTTGTTGTAGATGACGACGCGGTTGGCGAAGTACCAGGGGGCGGCGTACTGCTTGCCGTCGAAGACCGAGGACTCGTTGAGGGCCTTGGTCCAGTCGGCGCCGATCTCCTCCTTGAGGTCGCTCAGGTCGGCGAGACCGCCCGTGGCCGCGTAGGCCGGGGTCTGGGTGTTGCCGACCTCGAGGACGTCCGGCGGGTTGTCCTCGGAGAGCGAGGTGGTGATCTTCTGCTGGATGCCGTTCCACTGCTGCGTCTCGAACTTCAGCTTGGCCTTCGTCTTCTTCTCGAAGGCGGCCGTGAGGTCCTTGGTCCAGCCCTCCGGCGTGGAGCCGTCCATGGCCCAGACGGTCAGGGTCTGGCCCTTGTAGCCGTCGGCCCCCGCCTTGCCACCGTCGTCACCGTCGTCGCCGCCACAAGCAGCGACCGACATCAACATGCCCGCGACACCGACGGCCGCGATGAGCTTGCGATTCACGTCATCCTCCTCAGGGATGCCAGCAACCCCCCTGCCCACCGCGTGACTTACGACGAGTACTGCCCGTGGGGCTGGGACCTGGTCCTCAATGGTTTAGACCAGTACGGGGAGCTTGGACTAGACCTAGAGAGGTGTCAAGGGTGAAAAAGCCGCTCCAGACCGTCCGTTACGCGACCTACATATGCAGGGACCTTTCACTACACGGGTGACAGATCGGGCGGGCGCTCACGCAGGTCGCGGCGGCGCCTCCGGCCCGCCCTGCGCACGCTATGGACTAGACCAAAAGGGACCCCGACGGTATATAGAGGAGATCACGCAGCGTGCGGGAGGACACTCGCACGGCTGGGCGTGCCACGATGTGAGCCGTGGCCGGCGCGTACGTCGGCCGCATCGGCACTCGAAGCCGGGAAGGCAGAGTATGAGCACCGACGTCAGCAGTGCGGAGAACGAGGGTGGCGCCCCCATCCGTACCGCGCGCGTGCCCAAGTACTACCGCCTGAAGAAGCATCTGCTCGACATCACGGACACACTGCCGCCCGGTACGCCGGTGCCGCCCGAGCGCACGCTCGCCGCCGAGTTCGACACCTCGCGCACGACCGTGCGGCAGGCGCTGCAGGAGCTGGTCGTCGAGGGGCGGCTCGAACGCATCCAGGGCAAGGGCACGTTCGTCGCGAAGCCGAAGGTGTCACAGGCGCTGCAACTCACCTCCTACACCGAGGACATGCGGGCGCAGGGGCTCGAACCGACCTCGCAGCTGCTGGACATCGGGTACATCACCGCCGACGACACGCTCGCGGAGCTGCTCGACATCAGCGCCGGGGGGCGGGTGCTGCGGATCGAGCGGCTGCGGCTCGCCAGCGGGGAGCCGATGGCGATCGAGACGACGCATCTGTCCGCGAAGCGGTTTCCCGCGCTGCGGCGGTCGCTGGTGAAGTACACGTCTCTGTACACGGCGCTGGCCGAGGTGTACGACGTGCGGCTCGCGGAGGCGGAGGAGACGATCGAGACGTCGCTGGCCACTCCCCGGGAGGCGGGGTTGCTCGGGACGGATGTGGGGTTGCCGATGCTGATGCTCTCGCGGCACTCGATCGATCAGGATCAGCAGCCGGTGGAGTGGGTGCGGTCCGTGTATCGGGGGGATCGGTACAAGTTCGTTGCCCGGCTCAAGCGGCCCATGGACTGAGGTTCCGGGTGGGTGCGGTGCGTTGTCGGGTGCGGGTGCGTCGTGGCTGGTCGCGCCGTTCCCCGCGCCCCTGAAGACGAAAGACTGCGCCGTTCCCCGCGCCCCTGAAAGCAAAAGACTGCGCCGATCCCCGGCCCCTGGGGGCTGCGCCCCCTGAAAGCAAAAGACTGCGCCGCTGCCCTCACCCCCGGGCGGTTGCCCCAAGCTCCCCTGGTTGTACGTGAGTTGGGCTGGTGGGGATCGGGGGGTGCACGTGGTGTAGCGCTCAGGGGGATCCTGTTCTACCGTCCTCCCGTCACTCATGGACGGGAGGACGACCCGTGCGCACCGACAGCCCCCGGACGGCATCTCCGCAAGGCCCCCGCAAGGCAAGTCCCCGCAACATCGTCATCTGGACCCTCGTCGCGCTGATCGCCGCGGCCGGTTGGTCCGTGCTCGCTCTCTCGCGGGGCGAGGAGGTCTCGGCCGCCTGGATGGTGGCGGCCGCCCTCGGCTCGTACGCCATCGCCTATCGCTTCTACGCGAAGTTCATCGCGTACAAGGTTCTGAAGGTCGACAAGAACCGGGCCACCCCGGCCGAACGCCTCAACAACGGCATCGACTTCCACCCCACCGACCGACGCGTGCTCCTCGGCCATCACTTCGCGGCGATCGCGGGCGCGGGGCCGCTGGTGGGGCCCGTGCTGGCCGCGCAGATGGGGTATCTGCCCGGCACCATCTGGATCATCGTCGGCGTGATCTTCGCGGGCGCGGTCCAGGACATGGTCGTGCTGTTCTTCTCCACCCGGCGCGACGGCAGGTCGCTGGGGCAGATGGCGCGCGAGGAGATCGGCCCGTTCGGCGGCGCGGCGGCCCTGATCGCCGCCTTCGCCATCATGATCATCCTGCTCGGTGTGCTCGCCCTGGTCGTCGTCAACGCGCTCGCCCAGTCGCCGTGGGGCACCTTCTCCATCGCGATGACGGTCCCGATCGCCCTGCTGATGGGCTTCTACCTGCGGGTCCTGCGGCCCGGCCGGGTCGCCGAGGTCTCGCTGATCGGTGTGGCGCTGCTGCTGTTCGCGCTGGTCGCGGGACGCTGGGTCGCCGAGTCGTCCTGGGCCGACACGTTCACGCTCGCACCCTCCACGCTGGTCGTCTGGCTGGTGGCGTACGGGTTCATCGCGTCGATCCTGCCCGTGTGGATGCTCCTCGCACCCCGCGACTACCTGTCCACGTTCATGAAGATCGGCACGATCGGGCTGCTCGCGCTCGGGGTCGTCGTCTCGCTGCCGACCCTGAAGATGGACCCGGTGACGGACTTCGCCTCGCAGGGCAACGGCCCGGTCTTCGCGGGCTCGCTCTTCCCGTTCGTCTTCATCACCATCGCCTGCGGGGCGCTCTCCGGCTTCCACTCCCTGATCTCCTCCGGCACCACGCCGAAGATGATCCAGAAGGAGACGCAGGTCCGGATGATCGGGTACGGCTCCATGCTCATGGAGTCGTCCGTGGCGGTGATGGCGCTGATCGCCGCGTCCGTCATCGACCCGGGCCTGTACTTCGCGATGAACGCGCCGGCGGGTGTCATCGGCGACACGGTCCAGAACGCCTCCCAGGTGGTGGGCAGTTGGGGCTACCAGATCTCCCCCAAGGAGCTGGCCGACGCGGCGAAGAACGTCGAGGAGGCGTCCCTGCTGTCGCGGACCGGCGGCGCGCCCACCCTCGCGGTCGGCGTCTCGGAGATCTTCTCCAAGGTCACCGGGGGCGGTCTGCGCGCGTTCTGGTACCACTTCGCGATCATGTTCGAGGCGCTGTTCATCCTGACCGCGCTCGACGCGGGCACCCGGGTGGGCCGCTTCATGCTCCAGGACACGCTGGGCAATCTCTACAAACCCTTCAAGAACGTGAGCTGGAAGCCCGGTCTGGTCATCACGAGCGGCATCGTCTGCGGCCTGTGGGGCTACTTCCTGTGGGTCGGCGTCCATGAACCGCTCGGCGGGATCAACCAGCTTTTCCCGATCTTCGGCATCTCCAACCAGCTCCTCGCCGCGGTCGCCCTGGCCGTCTGCACGACCCTGCTGGTGAAGTCCGGTCGCCTCAAATGGGCCTGGATCACCGGCATCCCGCTCGTCTGGGACGCCACGGTCACGCTGACCGCGAGCTGGCAGAAGGTCTTCTCCAGCGACCCGCGCGTCGGCTTCTTCAAGCAGCGCTCGATCTACCAGGACGGCATCGACCGGGGCGAGATCGTCGCACCTGCGAAGAGCATGGACGACATGCACACGATCGTCACGAACTCCACGGTCGACGGTGTCCTCACGGCGGTGCTCGCCCTGCTCATCGTCGTGGTGATCGCGGACGCGACACGGGTGTGCATCCGGCACATACGCCGTCCCGCGCTCTCCACCCTCAGCGAGGCGCCGTACGTCGAGTCCCAGATCGTCGCTCCGGCCGGGCTGATCCCGACCAGGGAGGAGAAGGAGGAGGTACGCGATGCGGTCGGCGCTGAACCACGCGGTTAGGGCGGCCAGGGGCGTGCGTTGGTACGTACGGGAGCTGACCGACGAGTCCGCGTACGACCGGTACGTGGCGCATCTGCGCGAGGAGCGGGCCGACGCGGACGTGCCCTCGCGGCGGGAGTTCGAGCGGATGCGCACGGACCGTCAGGAGGCGGATCCGCGGCAGGGCTTCCGCTGCTGCTGACGCCGTGACGGGTGCGACTGCTGTTGCTGAACGACACGGCGCATCCGTTATGCGGACGGGGGTTCCATAAAGCGGAACCGTCCCTTAGATTTCCTGCGCGTTGCACAGGTGATCAGTGAGGGGACGGAGCCGCCGTATGTCGGAAACACCGGATGTGCCAAGAGCGCCCGAAGGGGAACCACCGGTGGTGACACCGGTCCGTGTGGTGATCGCCGTCTGCCTGATCGCGCCGTTCGTGGCGATGCTCTGGGTGGGGTCGTACGCGAAGGTCGACCCGACCTTCATCGGTATCCCGTTCTTCTACTGGTACCAGATGCTGTGGGTGCTCATCTCGACCGCGCTCACGATGACCGCGTACACGCTGTGGAACCGTGAGCAGCGCGCCCGCAAGGCCGCCCGCCGGGCACAGAACGGGGGCGCGTCCGCATGAAGGACGGCGTGAACGGCGTGGCACTCGCCGTCTTCATCTTCTTCTTCGTGGCCGTCACGGTCATGGGCTTCCTGGCCTCGCGCTGGCGCCGGGCCGACGGCGAGCAGACCCTCGACGAATGGGGCCTGGGCGGACGGTCGTTCGGCACCTGGGTCACCTGGTTCCTGCTCGGCGGCGACCTCTACACGGCGTATACGTTCGTGGCGGTCCCGGCGGCGATCTACGCGGCGGGCGCGGCCGGCTTCTTCGCCGTCCCGTACACGATCCTCGTCTATCCCCTGATCTTCACCTTCCTGCCGCGCCTGTGGTCGGTCTCGCACAAGCACGGGTACGTGACGACGTCCGACTTCGTGCGCGGACGCTTCGGCTCGAAGGGGCTGTCGCTCGCGGTCGCCGTCACCGGCATCCTCGCGACCATGCCGTACATCGCGCTGCAACTGGTGGGCATCCAGGCCGTCCTGGACGTGATGGGCGTCGGCGGCGGTGAGGACACCAACTGGTTCGTCAAGGACCTGCCGCTGCTCATCGCCTTCGGCGTGCTGGCCGCGTACACGTACTCGTCCGGGCTGCGCGCGCCCGCCCTGATCGCGTTCGTCAAGGACACGCTGATCTACATCGTCATCGCGGTCGCGATCATCTACATCCCGATCAAGCTGGGCGGCTTCGACGAGATCTTCGCCAAGGCGGGCGAGGCGTACAACCAGACCAACCCGGCGACCGGCGCGCCACGCGGCTCCCTGGTCCCGGGCGAGGCGGGCCAGTGGACGTACGCGACGCTGGCGCTGGGCTCCGCGCTCGCGCTGTTCATGTACCCGCACTCGATCACGGCGACGCTGTCCTCGCGCAGCCGTGAGGTGATCCGGCGCAACACCACGATCCTGCCGCTGTACTCGCTGATGCTGGGCCTGCTCGCGCTGCTCGGCTTCATGGCGATCGCGGCCGGGATCAAGGTGGACAACGGGCAGCTGGCGATCCCGCAGCTCTTCGAGACCATGTTCCCGGACTGGTTCGCGGGCGTGGCGTTCGCGGCGATCGGGATCGGCGCGCTCGTGCCGGCGGCCATCATGTCCATCGCGGCGGCCAACCTGTTCACCCGCAACATCTACAAGGACTTCATCAAGCCCGACGCGACGCCCGCCCAGGAGACCAAGGTCTCCAAGCTGGTCTCGCTGCTCGTGAAGGTCGGCGCGCTGGTCTTCGTCCTGACCATGGACAAGACGGTCGCGATCAACTTCCAGCTCCTCGGCGGGATCTGGATCCTGCAGACCTTCCCGGCGCTCGTCGGCGGACTGTTCACGCGCTGGTTCCACCGATGGGCGCTGCTCGCGGGCTGGGCGGTCGGGATGCTGTACGGGACGGTCGCCGCGTACGGGGTGGCCTCGCCGACGCAGAAGCACTTCGGCGGGTCCTCGAAGGAGATTCCCGGGATCGGGGAGATCGGGTACATCGGGCTGACCGCGTTCGTGCTGAACCTGCTGGTGACGGTGGTGCTGACGTTCGTCCTTCGGGCGGTCAAGGCGCCGGACGGGGTCGACGAGACCTCTGCCGAGGACTACACGGCGGATGCCGGCGACAAGGGGGTCCAGGTGGACCTGCCGCCTGCCACGGCGGGGGCGGGCCACTAGGGGTTTTTCGCCCCCGCCGCCCCTACCCTTCCCGTCACTGCATGGGGGCTGCGCCCCCTCGCCCCCCTTTGCCCTCAAACGCCGGACGGGCTGGAGATTCACGGATCTCTCAGCCCGTCCGGTGTTTGAGGACCGGGGGTTCGGGGGCGGCGCCCCCGAGGCAGGCCGCACCTCCGCAGCCCGCTCCCCTGCACCGTACGGAGCCGACACGACACAACATGTGGGGGTGCTTCCGGAGCCCGGCACAAGATGTATGCTCATGCTCGCTGTCGTCGCAGGGGAATCCGGTGTGAGTCCGGAACTGTCCCGCAACGGTGTACTTGTACGTGATATGCCCGCATGTCGCGTACAGGAGTCAGTCCGAGGACCTGCCGACAGCGCGCCCAGGCCGTCCGGTCCGGGTGCATGACGTCCGGGCCTCGCGGAGTGGGCCGGTGGACGCGGCGTACCGCTGCCCAGGGCGCGTACCCCCGTGTGCCCCGAACCCCTCTCCCCCGAGGCCCCCGTGCCGAGCGAGGGAGAGCCCCACGTGACCATCGCGCCAGCCGATCCGGTCTCCGCGACAGCGACCCGGGACCAGCAGGACAGGGCCGAGGCCGACGGACCGGGAACCGCGTTGCTGCGGATCCTGACCGACTTCACCGCCGACCTCCCCGGTGCCGACCCCGGCCGGGTCGCCGCCGCCGCGCTGCGCGGCCGGTCCGCCGCCGCGGACATCGCGGAGCTGCGTGAGCTGGCCACGGAGTCGGCCGCCGGTCTCATCTCCGAGGACCCGGTCTACTCGAAGCTGGCCGCCCGGCTGCTGACCGTCACCATCGCCGCGGAGGCCGCCTCGCAGGGCGTGCGCTCCTTCTCCGAGTCGGTCGCCGTCGGCCACCGCGAGGGCCTGATCGCCGACCGCACGGCCGCGTTCGTGCGCCTCCACGCGGCCCGGCTGGACACGCTGATCGACCTGGCGGGCGACGACCGCTTCGGCTACTTCGGCCTGCGTACCCTGCACAGCCGGTACCTGCTGCGGCACCCGATCACACGGTCCGTCGTCGAGACGCCCCAGCACTTCATGCTGCGGGTGGCGAGCGGACTGGCCGAGGACGACACGACGAGGTCCGTCGACGAAGTCGCGTCCCTGTACCGGCTGATGAGCCGCCTGGACTACCTGCCGTCCTCCCCCACGCTCTTCAACTCCGGTACGCGCCACCCGCAGATGTCGTCCTGCTACCTCCTCGACTCCCCGCTGGACGAGCTGGACTCCATCTACGACCGCTACCACCAGGTGGCCCGCCTCTCGAAGCACGCGGGCGGCATCGGGCTCTCGTACTCCCGGATCCGTTCGCGCGGTTCGCTGATCCGCGGCACGAACGGGCACTCGAACGGCATCGTCCCGTTCCTGAAGACCCTCGACGCCTCGGTCGCCGCGGTGAACCAGGGCGGCCGGCGCAAGGGCGCGGCGGCGGTCTACCTGGAGACCTGGCACTCCGACATCGAGGAGTTCCTGGAGCTGCGCGACAACACCGGTGAGGACGCCCGGCGTACGCACAACCTGAACCTCGCGCACTGGATCCCGGACGAGTTCATGCGCCGGGTGAACGAGGACCGCGACTGGTCGCTGTTCTCCCCCTCGGACGTGCCCGAGCTGGTCGACCTGTGGGGCGCCGACTTCGAGGCCGCCTACCGCAAGGCGGAGGCCGCCGGGCTCGCCAAGAAGACCATCCCCGCCCGTGATCTGTACGGCCGCATGATGCGTACCCTCGCGCAGACCGGCAACGGCTGGATGACCTTCAAGGACGCCGCCAACCGCACGGCCAACCAGACCGCGCTGCCCGGCCACACGGTCCACTCCTCGAACCTGTGCACCGAGATCCTGGAGGTCACGGACGACGGGGAGACCGCGGTCTGCAACCTCGGGTCGGTCAACCTCGGCGCCTTCGTGGACGCGGACGCCGGCGACATCGACTGGGAGCGGCTCGACGCGACCGTCCGGACCGCCGTCACCTTCCTCGACCGGGTCGTCGACATCAACTTCTACCCGACCGAGCAGGCGGGCCGCTCCAACGCCAAGTGGCGTCCGGTGGGCCTCGGCGCGATGGGGCTGCAGGACGTCTTCTTCAAGCTGCGGCTGCCGTTCGACTCGCCGCAGGCGCGCGCCCTCTCCACCCGGATCGCCGAGCGGATCATGCTCGCCTCGTACGAGGCGTCCGCCGACCTCGCCGAGCGCAACGGCCCGCTGCCCGCCTGGGAGAAGACCCGTACGGCCCAGGGTGTGCTGCACCCGGACCACTACGACGTCGAGCTGAACTGGCCGGAGCGCTGGGCCGCCCTGCGGGAGCGGATCGCCGCGGTCGGCATGCGCAACTCGCTGCTGCTGGCCATCGCCCCGACGGCCACCATCGCGTCCATCGCGGGCGTGTACGAGTGCATCGAGCCGCAGGTCTCCAACCTGTTCAAGCGCGAGACGCTGTCCGGCGAGTTCCTCCAGGTCAACTCGTACCTGGTGGCCGAGCTGAAGAAGCTCGGCGTGTGGGACGCGCAGACCCGGGAGGCGCTGCGCGAGTCCAACGGCTCGGTGCAGGGCTTCACCTGGGTCCCGCAGGACGTGCGCGACCTGTACCGCACGGCCTGGGAGATCCCGCAGCGCGGTCTGATCGACATGGCCGCCGCCCGGACCCCGTTCCTCGACCAGGCCCAGTCGCTGAACCTGTTCCTGGAGACGCCGACCATCGGCAAGCTCTCCTCGATGTACGCGTACGCCTGGAAGTCGGGGCTGAAGACGACGTACTACCTGCGCTCGCGTCCGGCGACCCGTATCGCCCGCGCCGCCCAGGCGCAGAGCGTGCCCGAGGCCACCATCCCCGTCCAGCAGGCCGCCGACCCCGACGCGGTCGCCTGCTCCCTTGAGAACCCCGAGTCCTGCGAGGCCTGCCAGTAATGACCACCGCACCTGACGCACCGGAGAAGGCCCAGCAGGCCGAGAAGACCGGGAAGAACCTGCTCGACCCCGGCTTCGAGCTGACCCTGCGCCCCATGCGCTACCCGGACTTCTACGAGCGCTACCGGGACGCGATCAAGAACACCTGGACCGTCGAGGAGGTCGACCTCCACTCGGACGTCTCCGACCTGGCGAAGCTGTCACCGGGTGAGCAGCACATGATCGGCCGGCTGGTCGCGTTCTTCGCGACGGGCGACTCGATCGTGTCGAACAACCTGGTCCTGACGCTCTACAAGCACATCAACTCCCCCGAGGCGCGGCTGTATCTGAGCCGTCAGCTCTTCGAGGAGGCCGTGCACGTCCAGTTCTATCTGACGCTGCTCGACACCTATCTGCCCGATCCGGCGGACCGCGCGGCGGCGTTCGACGCCGTCGAGAGCATCCCGTCCATCCGTGAGAAGGCCGAGTTCTGCTTCAAGTGGATGGACTCGGTGGAGAAGCTGGACCGGCTGGAGACGAAGGCCGACCGCCGCCGCTTCCTGCTGAACCTCATCTGCTTCGCCGCGTGCATCGAGGGCCTGTTCTTCTACGGGGCCTTCGCGTACGTCTACTGGTTCCGCAGCCGGGGCCTGCTGCACGGCCTGGCGACCGGCACCAACTGGGTGTTCCGCGACGAGACGATGCACATGAGCTTCGCCTTCGAGGTCGTGGACACGGTCCGCAAGGAGGAGCCGGAGCTCTTCGACGAGGAACTCCGGCAGCAGGTGACCGACATGATGCGCGAGGCCGTCGAGGCCGAGCTGCAGTTCGGGCGCGACCTGTGCGGTGAGGGCCTGCCGGGCATGAACACCGAGTCGATGCGGCAGTACCTGGAGTGCGTGGCCGACCAGCGGCTGCAGCGCCTGGGCCTCGCCCCGGTGTACGGCTCCGAGAACCCCTTCTCCTTCATGGAGCTGCAGGGGGTTCAGGAGCTGACCAACTTCTTCGAGCGCCGGCCCTCGGCGTACCAGGTGGCGGTGGAGGGGACGGTCGACCTTGACGAGGACTTCTGATCCTCCGCGGGGCCCCGCTCCCTCGCGGGGCCCTGCTCGGCCTCCCTGAGCTGACGGTCGACGCGCCGGTCGCGCACGATGCCGAACACCGCGGGGAGGACGAGCAGGACGAGGATTCCGAGGACGAAGAGCATTCCGATCAGGCCTTCCAGCTGTGTCGTATTCATGGACACCACTGTCGCGCCGAATACTCCTTACCGTGAGTGGCAGGACTGCCGTACACCCTCGATTTCCTGCCAGAGCGGGTGCACACTGTCAGCATGCTGACCAACGTGGCCGCCGTCCTGCTCGACGGCGCGCATCCCTTCGAACTCGGCGTCGTGTGCGAGGTGTTCGGCCTCGACCGCAGCGACGAGGGACTTCCGGTGTACGACTTCGCGGTCGCCTCGGCCGAGGGGCCGACCCTCGCCACCCACGTCCCGGGCTTCACCCTCTCCACGCCGTACGGGCTGGACCGGCTGGAGGAGGCCGACCTCATCGTCGTGCCCGCCGGAAGCCACTACATCGGGCGCACCTACCCGCCCGCGCTGCTCGACGCCCTGGTCCGGGCCGCCGACCGCGGCACCAAGGTGCTGAGCGTCTGCTCCGGGGTCTTCGTGCTCGGCGCGGCCGGACTGCTCGACGGGCGCCGCTGCGCGGTCCACTGGCGGCACGCCGACAAGCTGGCCGCCCGCCATCCCCTGGCGAAGGTCGAACCGGACGTGCTGTACGTGGACGAGGACCCGGTGATCACCTCGGCGGGCACCGCCTCCGGCATCGACGCCTGTCTGCACATCGTCCGCAAGGAGCAGGGTCCCGAGGTCGCCAACAGCATCGCGCGGCGCATGGTGGTGCCGCCGCACCGCGACGGCGGCCAGGCCCAGTACATCGAGCGCCCGCTGCCGCGCTCGCAGTGCGACACGGTCGGTGCGGTGCTCGTCTGGATGGAGGGCCACCTCGGCGAGGAGGTGACCGTCGAACAGCTCGCCGCCCGCGCGCACATGTCGCCGCGCACCTTCGCCCGGCGCTTCCAGCAGGAGACGGGGACCACTCCGTACCGCTGGCTGCTGCGCCAGCGGGTACTGCTGGCACAGGAGTTGCTGGAGGCCACCGACGAGACGATGGACTTCATCGCGGACCGCACGGGGTTCGGGACCGCGGCCGCGCTGCGCCATCAGTTCGTCCGCTCGCTGGGGACGACACCGAACGCGTACCGGCGCACGTTCAGGGGCCCGCAGGCCGCCTGAACGTGCGCGGAGGGGTCAGCGCGGCACGGCCCTCAGCAGCAGCCGGTGCGGCCGCAGCGTGATGCCGACGCGGGTCGTGTCGTTCGACTCGGACACCTGTTCAAGGCGCCAGCGCGAGGCCACCGCCGCCGTGACGAGCCCGAGCTGGGCCATCGAGAAGTGGTCGCTCGGGCACTTCCGGTTGCCCACACTGAACGGGCTCATCGCGTACTTCGGCACGTCCTTGGCACGTTCCGGAAGCCAGCGATCGGGGTCGAACTCCAGATGCCCGCCGTACGAACGCGCGTCGCGCTGTATCGCGTACGGGCTGTAGACGATGTCGGCCCCGGCCGGAATGCGATACCCACCGAGTGCGGTTTCGGTCACGGCCCGGCGCGTCAATATCCATACGGCGGGACGCAACCGCATGGCCTCGACGACGACATTGTTCGTGTGGGACAGCTTCCGCACGTCCGCGAATGCGACAGGACGGCCATCAGTGACCGATTCGACCTCTTCGCGTACTCGGTCCGCGTGTTCCGGGTGTTCCGCGAGGACCTGCAGAAGCCACATGATCGTGGAAGCGACCGTTTCGCTTCCGGGGGTGAGTATCGCGACCACCTGGTCGTGGATCTCCTGTTCCCCGATGGGCTCGCCATTCTCGTCCTTCGCTTCCAGCAATGCTGTCAGCAAATCGTCCGGCTTTTGACCAGATGCGCGGCGCTCCGCCACGATCTCGTCGACCAGGAGGTGCAAATCGGCCAATGCGCGGTCGAATTTACGATTGGCCGGAAGCGGAAGCCGGTAGAGCGGTCCCGCGGGAACGACCATACGGCGGTACATGCCGCGGAAGACGGTGGCGAGGGCGATGCTCAGCCGCTCGGCCCGCTCGTCCATGAAGTCGCCGCGCAGCAGGCAGCGGGCGGCGATGCGGACGGCGACGCGGAACGACTCCGCGGTGCAGTCGATCGTCTCGCCGGGCCGCCAGCGCTCCGCGAGGGCGTGCGCCTCCTCCTCCATGATCGGCCCGTAGCCGGGGATGGCGTCCAACCGGAACGCGGGCTGGATCGTCCGGCGCTGACGCCGGTGCCGCGAGCCGTTGGCGGTCGCCACTCCCTCCTTGCCGAGCAGGCCTTCCAGGGACTCCCACAGGGGCCCGTCGATCTTGAAGTCGGGGCTCAGAGCCAGCTCCCCGGTGAGGGCCGGCGTGGTGACGGCGTACACCGTCTTGGGGCCCAGCTTCAGCCGGACGACCTCGCCCTGGTCGCGCAGCCGGGAGAGGAAACCCAGCGGGTCGCGGACCAGTTTCAGGCCGTGTCCCAGGCCGGGGACGCCGCCTCCGGCGAGGGGCGGGGTGGACAGTTCTGCCGCTTGGTGTGCAGCGGACCGTACCGACTCGACGGTCATTTCTCACCTGCCGCTTCGTTGTTGACGTACGGGGGTGTGGTGCGGTCGTCCCAGCTGTCGACCATGTACCGTCCCGACTCGTGGTGGAACCAGTACACGGAGCTGAACCAATTCCGCATGTTGAACAGGCACGCCCGTACGGCAGCCGCTAGTTCGGCGCCGCGGACGGACCCGTTGTCGATCCTTTCCGCGTACCGCAATACCTCCTGTTCGACGTCGAGGAATTCAGTGACGCATTCCTCGACCCGCCGCCTGACTTCTTTGACCGATTCTTCCAGCCGCATTCCCTCGTGATGAATGAGACTGATACCGAGATTGTGCACCTCGTCGCCCGCTATTTCCTTGGGGAGAGAGCACAGATCGTTGTACCAGGCGGCGAAATCCTGGCACAGCAGAGCAGCTCTCCGGTATGCGGGGTTCTCCCGCACGGCGACGGGCAGTTCGTACTCCGCGCTCGGTTCGAGCAGGTCGAGCCAGATCCAGTGCGCGAACGTGTTCCGCCGCAGTTCGAGATATTCCTCGACGGTCGGGACAATGCCCGCCACACGGTTGCGGAATTCCTGGTCGTACGCCTCGATGACGGTGTGGAAATGGTCGGCGAACCGCGCGTTCCACCCCTCGCCCAGGAACGAGTACAGCCGGACCATGCTGTCCGCGAACCCCGCCACCAGGGGGTCCTGGTGGTACAGATGCTCCTTCGGGGAGTCGAGGGCCGCGTGCAGTCGGGTCCTGAGCAGCTGCCAGGCCACCGGCCGGTCGTGGATGACATCACGGTCGTGGCGGTCGTCCCAGACGAAGAACCACGCGCTGTAGTCCGCTATCGCCTGGAGGACCTCGTCGGGCGCGCCAATGTAGAAGCCCGCCATGAGGTCGGTGTAGCAAAGCCCATCGGCATATGCCTCGACCTTCGCCGCCGACATGAGGCGCATTTCCAGGAGCCAGGCCCTGGTGTTCTCCTGGAGTCGAGGCCAATACGGATGGAGTTGACGGGGAAACTCGGCCTCGATCACCGGAAGAGAGAGCGCCGGTGGAACGAGGGCCGAGGTGTACGTCGTTGAGGTGCTCTGTGGGAAAGCAGGCACGAACAAACCCCTCTCAGCCGCCTGTTGACGACACGCCCCTTCCGCTGTGCCGGGCGTGCGCCGTTGCGTATCCCCGCACTTCCCATTCAGCACCACAACTGACCGTTCTGGGAACGGATTTGCTTCGCTCACTACCCCACGATGCCGAGAATCTCCCTATGTGTGACTGAATATGGATCATTACAGGCGCACAAGGGATCGAACGTGCTACGCGCAGACGAACGGCGCCTGGTCGGAGGGGAATCCGACCAGGCGCCGTGGGTGCGGGACGCTCACGCCCCGGTTGCCGTTCTGTGCCGCAGACGTGCGCAGGCGTCCTCAGACGTTCGCGGGTGTTCTCAGTCGTTCGCGACGACGGGGTAGCGCGGTTCGTTCTCGGCCATCTGCCGCAGCGCGTCCTTGCGCTCGCGCTTGGAGAGCCGGTCGATGTAGAGGTACCCGTACAGGTGGTCCGTCTCGTGCTGGAGGCAGCGCGCGAAGTAGCCCGTGCCCCGCACCTTGATCGGGTTGCCCTTCTCGTCCTGCCCGGTGACCTCGGCGTAGTCGGGGCGGGCCAGCGGCGCGTACGCGGTCGGCACCGACAGGCAGCCCTCGTTGCTCTCGTCCAGCTGGCGCCGCTCGGCGGGCAGCTCGACGAGCACGGGGTTGCAGATCACTCCGGTGTGCCGCTTGCCCTCGTCGTCCGGGCAGTCGTAGACGAACACCTTGAGGTCGACACCGACCTGGTTCGCGGCCAGGCCCACGCCCTCGGCGGTGTGCTGGCTGGCGAACATGTCGTCGACGAGCCGGGCGAGGTCGTCCCCGAAGTCCGTGACGTCCCTGCACTCCTTGTGCAGCACCGGGTTCCCGACGACCGTGATGGGCCGGGAGGTCCCGCGCCCGCGGTAGGCCGCCTCACGCTCCTCCTGGTTCTCGGTGTCGATGACGAAGCCCTCGTCGTCCACGGGGAGCACCCCGGAGTGCTGCTGCTCAGTGTCCTGCTGCGCCATGACCGACGTAAGCCTTCCTCGGAAAAACGGGGTTGTGATGCGGATACAGGGTACGGGGGCGCCGCGTCCCTTAGGGGCGCGGGGAACTGCGCGACCAGCCACAGCCGGACCCGCACCCGAAGAACGCCCCCCGCGACCCCGCCCCCGCCGGCTGGCACAACCGTGCCCGCCGGCTAACAGACCTCTTCGAGGTCACGCCAGTCCCGCGAATCGGGACTGTCGGCGACCCACCCGTCCAACAACCCCCGCACCAGCGAAGCCGGCGCAGCGAGCCCGCACTCACGCTCGGGCACCCACAACTGCCCGTCGGTCCGGTGCCCGAGCGGCCCGGGATGCCCCGGCTCACTGTGATCGTGCGGATCGAGATGCTCCCCGTCCCCCTCGTCGGACGGCATCCGCGACTCGGAGCACATCCGGCACAGCAGCCGCACGGACGACGACCAGTCCTCCGCCGCGAACCCCGCGTCGGCCGCGAGCCGTTCCAGGGCGTCCCGGTCGTCCTCGGTCTCGGCCTCCAGGAGCACGACCCAGGTGGGCACCGGCGAGGGCGCCCACAGCTCGATCTCGTCGAAGACGGGATACGCGTGCCCCGCCGCGGTGGTCCGCTCCCCGTGGGGGACTCCGTCGTGCAGGACCACTTCGCCCCAGCGCCGCCCGGAGGACGGCAGCGGGATGGAGAGGACCTCGATACGGGCGGGGTCGAGCCGCCGCCCCCACACGACCTCGGCCTCGCCCTCGGGCGACAGCCGTACGGCGGCGCTGCCGAGGTCCATGCCCACCGGTTCGCCGGAGGCGCCGGCGCCCGCGCCGGGCCTGGGCCGCGAGGCACCGCCGGGCACCCGCAGCCCGTACGCCTGCCAGGCCCGCCGGGCCAGCGGCCAGTCCTGCAGGGCGGTCGCCGCGATGCCGACGTTCCACCAATCGGGGGCCCCGGTCTCCCGGTCGAGCAGCGCCACGGCCCGCAGACCGGCCGCCCGCGCCTGTTCCCAGTCGTGCCGGAACTTGTGCAGCAGCGCGAGGTTGAACCAGGACTCGGAAAGCCAGGGTTCCAGGTCCGCCGCACGTGTCAGCAGCGCCCCCGCGTCCTCGTACCGGCCGTCGCCGATGAGGGTGAACGCACGGTCGGTGGCCTGCCGCCATGAGGCGGAGGGCCGGTGCCGTCCCTTGCCGAAGATCCTCACGATTCCCGCCTGCCAGTTCGTTGAAGAGCGTGCAGCCTCGGGCTGGACTGTGCCCCCTGATGTCCTCTTCCTCGCATCCAACCACGGACGCGCGGAGGGGCGCTCATTACCCATGGGTTACCCAACCAGAGGCAAGGTAAGACCGTCTCTCGCCAGCACCCTGGCCAGCGACTCGACGACCTCGGGCCGGTAGTCGCGCGCGGTGCCCAGCCGCAGCTCCTCCAGCGCCTTCAGCGGCCCACCGGGGCCTGCTTCCCGGGCTGTCTCCTCGTACGCGTTGACGGCCCTGACGATCGACGCGCTGACCGGTTGGTCCCGGTACGGGTCCGCCTGCCGCTCCACCACGACGGCGACCGCGGAGGCCACGCCCGTCTGGCGGACCACCGCGCCGCCGAGCAGGGCGATGCGCCGCTGTTCGGCGGGGGCCAGGGCGGCCGTGGCACCGGCGGGTACGGGGTCGACGAGCGAGAGCTGGCCGATGTCGTGCATCAGGGCCGCGTACTCCAGAACGGTCAGCTCGGGTCCGGACAGGCCCAGCTCACGGCCCACGGCCCGGCTGAGCGCGGCCACGCGCCGAGCGTGCCCCGCCGGGGTGTAACCGGCTATCTCGGTGGCCCGGGCGAGGGAGGCGATGGTCTGGCGGTAGGTGGTCCGTACGGCCGCGTACCGCCGGAAGGACAGCTGGGTGAGCAGCAGCGGCAGCGAGAAGACGGGCAGCGCCCACAGGCCCGCGACGGCGACCGCGAGCGCCATCACGGCCCCGGTCGCGCAGACCGCCGAGCCGATGCCGAGGGTGCCGCGCAGTTCGTCCCGCAGCAGCGGTCCGAAGGGCCACCGGGTCCGTGCGTGCGCCATGGCCGCGGCCAGCACGGCGTCCCACAGCGCGGTCAGCAGGAGCAGCGCGACGACGAGCGCCGCGTACGCGGGCCCGGTCTCCGCCCACTCCGCCAGCCGGCCCTCGTTGTAGAGGGGCTGGAAGCAGACCGCGGCGAACCCGACGGTCAGGACGCGCCGGGTGAGATGGTCCGCGGTGGGCCCGCGGCCCTTCGCGATGTGCGGCACGCAGCCCAGCAGGGAGGCGGCCGTGACCACGGCGACGATCTGCGGGACCCCGTCGTGGGAGGGGTGACCGGCGTTCTCGCCGAGCAGCGCGTAGGCGAGGGCCCCGGCGGCGGCCAGCGGCGCCGACTCACGTTCCTCCGCGCCGCTCCACCGGGCCAGCTCCCCCACGCCGATGAGCACGGCGAAGGCGAGAGCGGCCCCCCGCTCGTCGATCCCGCCCCAGAGGGTGACGGCGAGAGCGGCCACGGCGGCCAGCGCGGCGCCGGCCCGCACGAGCGTGAGGGCGAGCGGGACGCGGGGAGGATCTGCGCCGGCCGGCGGGAGCGGTCCGGTGCGGCCCGCGGCGGGCGGGAGCGGTTCCCCGCTGATCGTGGTCATGGGCCGGACCCGCTCCCGCCGACGGTTCCGCGGCGGGGGTCCGGACCGGCCGCCCGGTCGGTGCTCCGGCCGGCCTCCGGGTCGGTGGGCAGGCGTGGGGCCGGCGGGTGGTGGGGTTCGGCGTGCGGCGCTGTCTCGTCCGCCGTCACCGCGGGATGCCAGCCCTGCCGGACGAGCGCCCGTACGAAGGCCTCCACCATCCGCGGATCGAACTGGGCCCCGGCGCATCGCTCCAGTTCCTCCAGAGCCACCGGGACCGGCCGGGCCCGCCGGTACGAGCGGGTCGACGTCATCGCGTCGAAGGCGTCCGCCACCGCCACCACCCGGGCGAACTCGGGGATCTGGCCCCCCTTCAGCCCGTACGGGTAGCCACTCCCGTCGAGCCGTTCGTGGTGGTGCAGGATCGCCGACCTGGCCTCACCGAGGAAGCCGATCCCGCGGACCATCTCGTGCCCGTACTCGGGATGCAGCTCGATCACCCGGCGTTCCTCGGGCGTCAGCGGCCCGTCCTTGCGCAGCAGCCGGGTGGGGACCCCGAGTTTGCCCACGTCGTGCAGGATGCCGGCGAATCTGAGCACCTCGGCCCGTTCGTCGTCCATGCCCAGTTCGCGGGCGATCATCATCGACGCCTGCCCCACCCGTTCGCTGTGCCCGCGCGTGTAGCCGTCCTTGATGTCGACGGCCTGCACGAGCGCCCGGATGGTGGCCCGGTGGGCGGCCCGCTCCCGGTGGTACTGGGCGAACACCCACCACGACACGTACATCGGCAGCAGGACGAGCAGCGCGGCGGCCGGCCCGTACGGGCTGCGCCAGAGCACCGCCATCATCAGTCCGGCGAGCCCGTGCACGGCGACGGGCGCGAGCGAGCGCAGGAACAGCCCGCGCCACGCGGCCCGGACCGGCACCCGTTCGGCGAGTGCCAGGATGCCGCCGTCGAGCACGGTCAGGACCAGGCAGAACGCCACCACGGCCGCGCCCGCGGCGGCCAGGGCGTAGGGGAAGTCGGACGTGACGACGGCGTCCCGGCCGCCCAGCGACCAGTGGACCTTCGAGGCCGCCCAGGTGCTGAGCGCGAGCTGCGCGCCCCGCCACACCCGGCGCGGCCACCGTGGCCGCTGCTCGACCCGGGCCAGCAGCGCCCCCGGCAGCGGTACGAGCGCGGCGGCGGGCGGTGGCAGCAGGAAGGCGGCGGCGAGCATGACCGGCGTGTGCCATCTGAGGGAGGCCCCGGTCTCACCGGACGCTCCCGCGCCCTCGGGGCCGCCGTCGCCCGCGAAGCGGCTCGCGGCGAACAGTTCGCAGGCCGCGCAGAGCACCGCGAACAGCGCCACCGCCTGCCAGGGGGCACGGGTGTCCGGCACCGGCACGGCGCAGTACGCCGCGGCGAGCGCGGTGCAGACGACGTAGACACGCGCCCACGGCGGGACCGACCGCATGGCGCAGCCCCCCTCCCGCTTCCCGCTCGAACCACCTCGCACGGGCCCCGTACAGATTCGGCACAGGCACCGCGCAGGCCCGCGTACAGCCTTCGGGACATGGACGATAGGGCGGTCGGGTGGGGCCGGGGGAAGGCATGGGCCGATTCACCGGGCGACGGGAGCAGATTCGCCCGTTCGAGTGAGCCGCGCGTTCGTACGAGGGCTCGTACTCGGCTACGACCGGACGTCTGTACGAGTCCGGCGGCATCCGGATCGTTCTCCGGGCCGGTGGTTCAGCGCGCCACGTCGGCCGCGAGCGCCTGGGTCAGCTGCTCCACCGTGGCGGGCGACTCCCGCTGGAGCGTGGCGAGGTCCAGGCCGTCGTCCCCCATCACGGTCAGCAGGGCCCGGTCGCCCACGGCCATCACGATGACGTGCCCCGAACCGCACCGCGCCACCACCTCGCGCAGCGCGCCGACGCCCGTCTGGTCGGCCATACGGCGGGCCACACCGAGGGTCGCGGCGGCGAGCGCGGCGACGGACTCGGCGTGGGAGGAGTCCGTGTCGGCGACCACGAGAAGTCCGTCCGCCGTGGACAGGACACTTTCGGAGACCCCCATCACCCGGTCGCGCAGCGAGGTCAGGATCTCGGTGAGGGGATTGGGCAGAGACGTGTCGCTCATGGCGCTCCTTGCTGCGTGCATGGGTGGTCGTGGTGCGGTCGGAGCGGTGTCAGTCGGCGTCCGGAAGCGCGCCGAGGCCCCGGCGGACCCGGCGCAGCATGTCGAGAGAGGGCTGGTCGGCGGCCAGTTGCTCGGGCGACAACGGCGGCAGCGCGAACGGCGGCGCGGAGGCGGACGAGGCGGCACCCCGCACGGGCAACGGCGGCGGCGGCTCCGCGAACGCGGACGCCGAAGCCGACGCCGGAGTCGAAGCCGAGCTGTCGGCCCCCGGCCTCACGCCCGCCCCACGGGCATCACGGTCCCCAGTCACCGACAAGGTGTCCGGCGCTGACGCGGCCTCCGACTCCGGCACGCTGTCCGTCCCCGGTCCGGCGTCCGTTCCAGGTACGCCGGACCCCGGCACGGTGCCCGATCCCGGAACGCAGTCCGGTGCCGGTCCGGCGTCCGGCCCAGGTACGCCGTCGCGTGCCGGTCCGGCGCCCGATCCCCGTACGTCGTCCCATGTCGGCGTGGTGTCCCGTGTCCCCATGCCGTCCGGGCCCGGCGTGGTGTCCGGGCCTCGTGTGCGGCGGTGCGCGGTCCGCCGGGCCTCGGCGCTCGTCCCCCGTCGAAGACGCTTGGCCGCCCGACGTCTGCTTGAACTCACTAGCCCCCGTGCCCCCCGGTCGTCCCCGCGGGCAGAGCGTCGCTTCCCTCAGCGGACGCCTCCCCCGGCGGGCCTTCCCGCGCCTGCCCGTCCGGCACATGGGCCTCATGCGCCTGGCCGTCGCGCGACTGGCTCTCGCGCGTCCGGGTCTCCCCCGGCCACGAGCCGCCACCCCGTGTACGCCTCGGCAGCGGCGCGGCCTTCGCGGCCGGCTCGGCCTGCGGAGGGCTCGCCTCCGACGCGTCCGGAGCGCCGCGTCCGGGCAGCACGCGCGGTGCGGTGCTGGGCCGGCCGTCGGCCGGGCCGCCCGTGTCCCAGCGGATGAGGTCCTGGGCCTCCAGACGGGTCAGGTCCAGCATGATCGCGTACAGCCCGCGCCCGAGCGTGAAGGCCATGTCCCGGGCGGTACGGCGGCCGTTGACGGTGCTCAGCACGGAGCGATGGCGGTCCGAGAGGCCGCGGCGCAGACCGGCGTCCGGCAGTGCCGCGGGCCGTATCCGGGCGAGTTCGCCCGGCGCCCCCCACGGCCCGGAGAGCCGCACGATGCGCCGGGTGGTCTCCTCGGTCAGCCGCCGCGGCTCCACACCGCGCCCGGCGTGCAGGACGGGTTCCGGGCCGTCCAGCGTCCAGCCGCCGGGCGGCCCGATCGCCATGGCGAAGGCCGCGTCGAACACCGACGCGGCGCACACGACCTCCAGTTCGGCGGCGCCGATCAGACCGGCGGACACCAGGTACCCGCCCAGCCCGTCCGTGTCGGGCTCCGCCGCGCAGGCGGCCAGCCAGGTCTCGTCGTCGATACGGCCCGGCGTGAGCAGTACCGAGGTGGCGGTCGGGGCGCCCGGCGTCTCGACCGCGACGATCAGACCGCCCCTCAGGTGAATCGTTCCGCCTGGAGATCCGGAGACCCGTACGGTCCCGCTGTGACCCTCTTCGTGCAACCCCTGCAGCAGCGCGGGCAGATTGCGTGCCTCGGCTGTCGTCATGCGAGCACCTCGGCGGCCCGGTCGGCCAGGCTCCGCGTGGCGAGCGCCAGGTTGGCCCGTTCCCGGTCCATCCCCGCGGTCAGCAGCAGCGGGTCGCCGACCGGCCGCTCCACGGCGAGCAGCACCTGATGGCGCCGCGTGCTGGTCATGATCACACTCTCCAACTCCCCCTCGGCACCCGCTCGCCCCAGTCGTTCGGCGATGAGGGCCGCGAGTTCGGCGCACTCGGCACCGTCCCCCGCCTCTTCCGCGTTCCCGGCCACCCCGTAGGTGAGGCCGGTGACCGCGTCGACCAGGGCGACGCCGGTGACTCCGGGGGAGTCGAGAAGCCGGACCAGGGAGGCATCAACGGCCGTCGTCATTACCCCGTTCCCCCTTCACGTCTTGACGTCGCACACTACTTTGAGCTTCAACTTACGCAACAGACGTCATATTTTGTATTTTGTGGCGCACTAGTCGCTTGTGTTCGATCGTAGTTGTACTGGCAACGACCGGACAGCGTCACCGAGGAATTGGGGCAACAGCATGAACATCGAGACCGCGCTCAAGGAAGCCATGGCCGTGGAAGGTGCCATCGGCGTCTCCCTCGTGGACTACGAGAGCGGCATGGCGCTCGGCACGCTCGGCGGCGGACCGACGCTCGACCTGGAACTCGCGTCGGCGGGCAACACCGAGGTGATGCGCTCGAAGCTGCGGACGCTGTCCTCGCTGGCCATGGACGACACCATCGAGGACATTCTGATCACGCTGGGCAAGCAGTACCACCTGATACGCCCGCTCACCGCCAGCGACGGCACGCTCTTCCTGTACCTCGCCCTCGACCGCGGACGCAGCAACCTGGCGCTGGCCCGGCACAGCCTGAAGCGGATCGAGGCGGCACTGGAGGTCTGACACCAGGCCCGTCACATCCGCAACGCCCGCGTCACCCGTAACGCCCAGAAGCCGGACCGGCTGAACCGGTCCGGCGTCGGGTCGTTCTCAGAGGCGCAAGACGTGCTGCGAGGCTCTTCTCAGCCCTCGGCGGCGGCGCCGCGGGCGTCCGCGGTCGTCACCTCGTGCTCGGGCACCGTCTGCCCGGAGCGGATCAGCTCGATACGGCCCATGACCTTGGCCCGCAGATCGGTCGGCACGTCGTCCTGACCGCAGCACCGCTTGACGAGCTTCTTCACGGCCTGCTCGAGTCCGTACTTCTCAAGGCACGGTGAGCACTCCTCGAAGTGCACCTCGAACTTGGTGCAGTCGGCATCGGGCATCTCGTGGTCGAGGAACTCGTAGAGATGATCGAGTACTTCACTGCAGTCCGTCTCGTGCGGCTCTCCGCAGCTCATGAGCCCGAGCCTTTCGTTCCGTCCGACTCTCCGGCGCCCGCCGGGACCAGGCCGCGGTCCTTGGCGTAGTCCTCCAGCATGCCGCGCAACTGACGGCGACCCCTGTGCAGGCGGGACATCACCGTACCGATGGGTGTCCCCATGATGTCCGCGATCTCCTTGTACGCAAAGCCCTCGACGTCCGCGAGATAGACGGCGATGCGGAATTCCTCGGGGATCGCCTGCAGCGCCGACTTGACGTCCGAGTCGGGCAGGTGGTCGAGCGCCTGCGACTCCGCGGAACGCAGACCGGTCGACATGTGCGACTCGGCACGCGCCAGCTGCCAGTCCTCGATCTCCTCGGCGGCGGACCGCTGGGGCTCACGCTGCTTCTTGCGGTACGAGTTGATGAAGGTGTTGGTGAGGATCCTGTACAGCCACGCCTTGAGGTTGGTGCCCTCACGGAACTGGTGGAAGGACGCGTACGCCTTCGCGTACGTCTCCTGCACCAGGTCCTCGGCGTCGGCCGGGTTCCGCGTCATGCGCAGCGCGGCCGAGTACATCTGGTCGAGGAACTCCAGCGCGTCCCGCTCGAAGCGCACATTGCGCTCGGCGGTGGACTCGCTGCTGCCCGTGTCCTCGGGCTGCTCCGCCTGGCCGTTTTCGGTCCCTGCGTCGGTCCCTGTGACCGGACCCACCTCCTCCAGAGTCTGGATGGGGCCGAAACCGGTCCCACCTGAATCGGAGAATAGACGACCGGCGGTCGCGGCGGCTTGCCGATCCGGTCCGCCCGCCACCCGAACAGGGGCGGTCTTCGCCGCGTGCAGCACCGACCACTCCAGGTCTGTGCTGCTGCCACGGCTCGGGCAGATGGTCGAACCCATGCGGCGGACTTCCTCTCGTACGACGTCTCCCAGCACACCTTCCGTGCTGTCTGATCCGCACAACAGTGGTCCGGGGCGCAACATTCCCGGGGTCACGGGAGTGACGAAACCCACTTCAGGACGCCGTCCGTGATGACCGTCAACGCCTGCTCCTGGTCGATCGGGGCACGCTTCGGCACCGCGAACCCGTGATCGCCGTACGGCACCTCGACGAGCTCGTACGAGTCCGGCCGGGTCCGTTCCGGGAACTCCTCGGGGCGTCCGAACGGGTCGTTGCCGCCCTGGACGACGAGCGTGGGCACCCCGGCCCCGAGCAGCTCGCCGGCGCGGGACTTCTCCGGCCGGCCCGGCGGGTGCAGGGGGAAACTGAGCGCGAGGACGGCGTGGGCGCCCAGCTCGGAGGCCGTGCGGCAGGCGACCCGGGCTCCGGCGCTGCGGCCGCCCGCGACGACGGGGAGCCCCGGCGCGGCGAGCGCGGGCCACAGGCCCCGCCAGCCCGTGTCCAGCGTCTTCGGGGCGGGCGCGAGCTTCTTGCCCGCCACCCGCCAGGGCTGCTCGACGAGGGCCACGGTCACTCCGTGCGCGGGCAGGACGGCGGCGAGCGCGCGCAGGTCGCGCGCCTCGATCCCGCCACCGGCACCATGGCTGACGGCCAGCACGAGCCGCGCCGCCTTCGCCGCCGTTGCCGTCTTCGCCGCCCTGTCAGCCTTGTCAGCGCTGTCAGCCTTGTCGGGCTTGCCGGCTTCCCCGGGCTTCTCGGCCTTCACCGCCCGGTGCCAGGTGATCCGGGCCGTGCCCGCGTCCGTCTCGACCGTCTCGACCGTCTCCGTCACATGCGTCACGTCAGAAGAGTGTGCCCTCCTCGGGCCCCTCCAGCTCCTTCAGCAGCTCCGGGCCGTTGTTGCGGACGTTGCTCACGGCCGTGGAGACGGGATACGCCCGCATCAGACCCTCCGGCGGCGGCGCGAGCAGGGAGCGCAGGTCCTCGACGTCCGTACGGGAGGGGTCGAGCCAGGCGTCCCAGCGGTCCGGGGTGAGCATCAGCGGCATACGGGGGTGGATGTCGGCGAGGGAACGCGGACCCTCTTCGGCGCCGACCGCGAGCGGCGAGGTCTCCGCCTCCGTGGTGATGACGGAGCAGGTCGCCCACCAGGCGCGGGGGTGGTCGTCGGGCAGCGTCCTGTCCCGCCAGAACTCGTACAGTCCGGCCATCGCGAAGACGGAGCCGTCGGCGGGGAGCACGAAGTACGGCTGCTTGCGGGGCCGCTTCTTCTTGCCCTCCACCTCCAGGTCGCGCTCGCCGGTGCCGGTGACCCACTCGTAGTAGCCGTCGGCCGGCACGACACAGCGCCGGGAGGTGAACGCGCGTCGGAACGAGGGCTTCTCGTGGACGGTCTCGGAGCGGGCGTTGATCATCCGGGCGCCGCCCTCGGGCGTCTTCGACCAGGAGGGGATCAGGCCCCACTTGAGGCGGCGCAGCTGGCGGACCGGCGCGGGGTCCTCGGCGCCCTTGAGGGGGCGGTCCAGGACCACGTAGACCTCTTTGGTCGGGGCCACGTTGAAGTCGGGGTCCAGAGCGTCCTCCGGCTCCCACTTCTCGATCTCGAAGACCCCCGCGAGGTCCTCGGGCCCACGACTGGCCGCGTACCGTCCGCACATCTGGAACCACCCCTCCGACCTGACGCAATCGCGAACCTACATCGTCGCAGTCACCGTCTCGACGGCTTCCGGGATCCCGCCCTGTCCCGGAGCGGTCCGGAGCGGTTCACAGGTGTCTCCGGGCCCGCGCACAGCAGCCAAGGGTAGAGCAGGTATCCCGGACCGTTCCGGGACTTCACTGCTGTGACCTGCGTCTTAGCCGTCCGGAACGATCCCCGCCCCTCCCGCGTCTCACATACCGTCCGCTCATACATGTCAGACTGCCTGGCCCACGCGCAAACCCCCGCCGACAGCGCCCCAAGGGAGCCCGAGCCACCAATGGACAGCACCGCAGCCACCTCGCTGGCGACCGTCTGGGACGAGGTCTTCGGGAACCAGCCCGACCCCGACACCTGGGTCGTCGTCGCCACGATGGTGGCCGCGCTGGCCGCGATCGTGCCGCACCCGGTGTGGCGGCTCTCGCGCAACGCCATCACCATCGCCCACGAGGGCGGCCACGGTCTGGTCGCGCTGCTCACGGGCCGCAGTCTCAGCGGCATCCGGCTGCACTCCGACACCAGCGGTCTCACCGTCAGCCGCGGCAAGCCGACCGGCCTCGGCATGATCCTCACGGCGGCCTCCGGCTACACGGCTCCCCCGCTGCTCGGCCTGGGCGGCGCCGCACTGCTGGCGGCCGGTCACATCACCGCCCTGCTCTGGCTGGCCACCCTGCTGCTCGTGGCCATGCTGGTGATGATCCGCAACGCGTACGGCGCCCTCACGGTCCTCGTCACCGGCGGCACGTTCGTGGTGGTGTCCTGGCTGGCCGGTCCCCAGGTCCAGGCGGCGTTCGCGTACGCCGTCGTCTGGTTCCTGCTGCTCGGCGGAGTCCGCCCGGCCTTCGAACTCCAGGCCAAGCGCTCACGCGGCGGAGCGGGCGACTCGGACGCGGACCAGCTGTCACGCCTGACGCACATACCGGCGGGCCTGTGGCTATTCCTCTTCCACGCGGTCTCCCTGTGCTCACTCCTGGCCGGCGCCAACTGGCTGCTGAACCTGTGAGGCGTGTGAGATACCGGGTGAGGCCACAGTGCCTGATGGGGCGCAGCCCCTCCTAGGGGCGCGGGGAACTGCGCGACCAGCCACAACGCGCCCGCAGTCAACATACAACCCCCATTCCCTGCCAAACCCAGGGGAGCTCACCCCCACTAAAGTGAGGGCATGCCCGTTAACCCCGCACTCACCGCCCTCTGGCCCGCCCCGCACGCGAGCGGAGCCGTCGACGCGACGGTCCACGTGCCCGGGTCCAAGTCGGTCACCAACCGCGCGCTCGTCCTCGCGGCACTCGCGGCCGAGCCCGGCTGGCTCCGCCGCCCGCTGCGTTCCCGCGACACTCTCCTGATGGCCGGTGCCCTGCGGGCGATGGGCGTCGGGATCGAGGAGGGCGTGGGCCCCGACGGGTCCGGCGAGGCATGGCGAGTCATCCCCTCGGGTCTGCAGGGCCCGACCACGGTCGACGTGGGCAACGCCGGCACCGTGATGCGCTTCCTGCCGCCGGTCGCCGCGCTGGCCGACGGCCCCATCCGCTTCGACGGCGACCCCCGTTCGTACGAGCGCCCGCTGCACGGCGTGATCGACGGCCTGCGCGCCCTCGGGGCCCGTATCGACGACGACGGCCGCGGCGCGCTGCCGCTGACCGTGCAGGGCGGCGGGGCGCTGGAGGGCGGCCCCGTCGAGATCGACGCGTCCTCGTCCTCGCAGTTCGTGTCGGCGCTGCTGCTGTCAGGACCGCGTTTCAACCAGGGCGTGGAGGTGCGGCACACGGGCTCGACACTGCCGTCCATGCCGCACATCCGGATGACCGTCGACATGCTGCGCTCGATCGGCGCCCAGGTGGACACCCCGGAGTCGGGCGGCGAGCCGAACGTCTGGCGGGTCACCCCGGGTGCGCTCCTGGGCCGCGACCTGACGGTCGAGCCGGACCTGTCGAACGCCCAGCCGTTCCTGGCCGCCGCGCTGGTCACCGGCGGTACGGTCGTGATCCCCGACTGGCCCGCCCGCACCACCCAGCCGGGTGACAGGCTGCGCGAGATCTTCACCGAGATGGGCGGTTCCTGCGAACTGACGGAACGGGGCCTTGAGTTCACCGGTTCCGGCTCGATTCACGGCCTCGACGTCGACCTGGGCGAGGTCGGCGAGCTGACCCCGGGCATCGCGGCGGTCGCGGCGCTGGCCGACTCCCCCTCGACCCTCAGCGGGGTGGCCCATCTGCGGCTGCACGAGACGGACCGGCTGGCCGCGCTCACCAAGGAGATCAACGAACTCGGCGGCGACGTCACCGAGACCGCCGACGGCCTCCACATCCGCCCGCGCCCGCTGCACGGCGGGATCTTCCACACGTACGACGACCACCGCATGGCGACCGCGGGCGCGATCATCGGCCTCGCGGTGGAGGGCGTACAGATCGAGAACGTGGCGACGACGGCGAAGACCCTGCCCGACTTTCCCGCTCTGTGGACCGGAATGCTCGGGAACTGACGGGCGGACCTGGATCATGCGCCGTTACGGCAAGCACACCGACGAGGACGACATCCCCTCGCGTCCGAACCGCAAGGGCAACCGCCCCCGGACGAACATCCGGCCCAAGCACGAGGACGCGGCCGAGGGCATGGTCCTCACCGTCGACCGCGGCCGGCTGACCTGCCTCGTGGACGACCGCGTGGTCTTCGCCATGAAGGCACGCGAGCTGGGCCGCAAGGCGGCGGTCGTCGGCGACCGGGTGGCCATCGTCGGCGATCTGACCGGCAAGAAGGACACCCTGGCCCGGATCGTCCGGATCGAGCCGCGGACCTCGGTCCTGCGCCGCACGGCCGACGACGACGATCCGTACGAGCGCGTGGTCGTCGCCAACGCCGACCAGCTGGCCATCGTCACGGCCCTCGCCGACCCCGAGCCCCGCCCCCGTCTGATCGACCGCTGCCTGGTCGCGGCGTACGCGGGCGGCCTCGACCCGCTCCTCGTCCTCACCAAGTCGGACCTGGCGCCCCCCGACGAACTCCTGGAGCTGTACGGGGCGCTGGGCGTCCCGTACGTCGTCACGAGCCGGGAGGAGCTGGAGAGCGGCGAGGCCGTCGACCGCGTACGCAAGCAGCTGGACGGCAAGATCACGGCGTTCGTCGGGCACTCGGGCGTGGGCAAGACGACGCTGGTCAACGCGCTCGTGTCGACGGAGCGGCGGCGGACCACGGGTGTCGTCAACGCGGTCACGGGCCGCGGCAGGCACACCACGACCTCGGCGCGCGCGGTCCCGCTGCCGGGCGACGAGGGCTGGCTCGTCGACACGCCGGGCGTGCGGTCCTTCGGGCTGCACCATGTGGACCCCTCGCAGGTCATCAAGGCGTTCCCCGACCTGGAGCCCGGCACGGAGGGCTGCCCGCGCGCGTGCAGCCACGACGAGCCGGACTGCGCGCTGGACGCGTGGGTCGCCGAGGGCCACGCCGATCCGGCCCGCCTCTACTCGCTGCGCCGCCTGCTCTCCACCAGGGAGCGGCGCGAGGGCGACTGATCGCCGCGTGACCTCTGTGTTGTTTGCATCCCTGTCGCGACGGTAAAGGCATAATCGCACCAAGTCCGAGCGGTCACGGAGCGTGGGAGGGCATCACATGGCGTGGCTGCTGGTCGTCGTGGCGGGCTTCCTGGAGACGGGTTTCGCCGTCTGCCTCAAGCTCTCCCACGGCTTCACGAGACTCTGGCCGACGATCGCCTTCTGCATCTTCGCGCTGGGCAGCTTCGGCCTGCTCACGCTGTCCCTGAAGAAGCTCGACGTGGGCCCCGCCTACGCGGTGTGGACGGGCATCGGCGCGGCCGGTACCGCCATCTACGGCATGATCTTCCTCGACGACCTGGTGTCCACGCTGAAGATCGTCTCGATCTCGTTCGTGATCATAGGAGTCATCGGCCTGCAGCTGTCCGGCTCGTCCCACTGAGCCGGCTCCCTCCCGGCCGCGCGGGCACCTCCCCGGCGGCGCAGGCACCTCAGACCACGGACCGCACCGTGGCGAGCGCGTTGCGGACCAGCCCGGCCGTGCCGCCCTCGCCCGCCGGGGCCAGCACGCACGACACCCCCAGCCGTACGGCGAGTTCGCAGGCCCTGGCCAGCTCCGCCGCCTCCGTCTTCGACCCGCCGTGCGTGGCGAGCGAGGCGACGGCCCGGTCCCGTACCAGCGCCACGAAGTCGCCGGGCGAGGGCAGCGGCCCGTCGGCCCGGCGCTGGGCGGGCACGGCCGAGGACGACGGCACGGCGGACAGGGTCGGAGAGGGCAGCCGCTCTCCCCAGCATCCCGTGAGCATCGCGCGCACCAGTACGTTCCCCCGGGCCGCGGCCGCCGTCCACTCCGCCGCGGCGGCCAGCCGTTCCCGGGGCTCGGGCCGGCTCACCAGGGCGCGCTCCACCCCGGCGAGATAGGCGTCCGCCTCCCGCCGTACGAGTGCGCGGGCGAGGCCTTCCTTGCTCCCGAACTCGTTGTAGAGGGTCTGCCGGGAGACCCCGGCGACGGCGGCGACATCGACCATCCGCACGGCGGACCACGGACGGCGTCCGAGTGCCGTGTAGGCGGCGTCCAGTAGGGATTCCCGCGCTGCAGGCATCATCGCCTCCCTGGGGCGATCGGCTCTGCGCATCAGAGTTGACGCGCCCGGGGTCACTGTCAAGACTTCGCACGCCCTACGGGGCGCACGACCCTCACGAAAGCGGGGGTGTGCGCCCTTGGGCGCGGTCTTGGGGCGGGGCCGGTCCGTTCGTAGCGTGCGGGCCCACTGTGGCTGAGCGCGCAGTTCCCCGCGCCCCCAAGGGACCCCTTCCAGGGGCGCGGGGAACTGCGCAGTCCTTTGCCTTCAGGGGCGCGGGGAACTGCGCGGCCAACCACGACGCACCCGCACCCGGGAAGCGAACCCGAGGCCCCACCCCCTCAGGGGCGCGGGGAACGGCGCAATCCTTCAGGGGCGCGGGGAACGGCGCGGGCGACCACGACGGACCCGCACCAGACGACCGCCCCCACAACCCCACCCCCTCTCCACAACCCCAGCCCTATAGCCGCACCCCCCGGAGCGGTACCGTTCCCCCATGCCCGACTATCGCGATGACCTGCGCCTCGCCCATGTCCTGGCGGACGCCGCCGACGCCGCGACGATGGACCGGTTCAAGGCGCTCGACCTCAAGGTCGAGACCAAGCCGGACATGACCCCGGTGAGCGAGGCCGACAAGGCCGCCGAGGAACTGATCCGCGGCCACCTCGGACGGGCACGGCCACGGGACGCGATCCTGGGCGAGGAGTACGGGGTCGAGGGCACGGGCCCCCGCCGCTGGGTGATCGACCCGATCGACGGCACCAAGAACTACGTACGCGGAGTCCCCGTCTGGGCCACCCTGATCGCGCTGATGGAGGCGGGCGAGGGCGGCTACCAGCCGGTCGTCGGCGTGGTCTCCGCACCCGCCCTGGCCCGCCGCTGGTGGGCCTCGAAGGGCCACGGCGCCTTCACCGGCCGCAGTCTGTCGTCCGCGTCCCGGCTGAAGGTCTCGCAGGTCTCACGGATGAAGGACGCCTCGTTCGCGTACTCGTCGCTGAGCGGCTGGGAGGAACGCAGCCTGCTGGACGGCTTCCTGGACCTGTCCCGCGAGGTGTGGCGCACGCGCGCGTACGGCGACTTCTGGCCGTACATGATGGTCGCCGAGGGCTCGGTCGACATCTGCGCGGAGCCCGAACTCTCGCTCTGGGACATGGCGGCGACCGCGATCGTGGTGACCGAGGCGGGCGGCTCCTTCACCGGCCTCGACGGCCGTCCGGGCCCGCACAGCGGCAACGCGGCGGCCTCGAACGGCATCCTCCACGACGAGCTGCTGGGGTACTTGAACCAGCGTTACTAGGGCCTGCCCGACAACTACCGTCCGCCCCTGGGCGCCGCGCACCGGCGCTCGTGGGGCGCGTGGGATCGTCCGGGGCACGGGCGACGGGACACGCGCCCCGAACCAGCCGCGTACGCCCTCTTGTTGACCCTCCCTTTGACTGCGACTCTGAGAGTTCCCCCACTTGTGAACTTGTGAATTCGTTAACGAACGGATTCGTAGGAGGTGGCTCCGTCCATGCTCGTCCGCGACGCCATGAGCACGGTGGTCCTCACCATCGGCCCCGCCCACACCCTCCGGAAGGCATCCGCCCTGATGGCCACGCGCCGCGTCGGCGCGGCCGTGGTCCTCGATCCCGACGGCACCGGGATCGGCATCCTCACCGAGCGCGACATCCTCAACTCCGTCGGCCTGGGCCAGAACCCGGACACCGAACGGGCGCACGCGCACACGACCACCGACGTGGTGTTCGCGGCCCCGACCTGGACGTTGGAGGAGGCCGCCCGGGCGATGGCCCACGGCGGCTTCCGGCATCTCATCGTCCTCGACCACGGCGAACCGGTCGGGATCGTCTCGGTCCGCGACATCATCCGCTGCTGGGCACCACTCCGTCAGCCCACCCCGGCCTGAGAGCCCCAACGGGCCCTATGGGGGCGGCGGCACAGAGGTGAGCGGGCCGGCTCCCCGGTACGAGGGAATCCGGCCCGCTCTCTACGGCAAGCGATCCAGTGCCGGTATCAGCCGCGGAGGGCCTGGACCGCGGCGTCCAGCCGCTTGCCGAAGTCTTCGTCGGCCTGCCGGAAGTTGTCGATCGCCCGCGCGGCGATGTCGTCGCGCGAGACCTCGGCGATGAACCCCGCCAGGTTGCCGATCAGCCGCTCCCGCTCACCCTCGGACATCAGACGGTAGAGATCGCCCGCCTGTACGAAGTCGTTGTCCTCGGCGTGGACGGGCGCCTCGCCATTGCCGGTGAGACCGGTGACGGGGAGGGGCTGCCACAGCGGCCGGTCCGTCTGGACGGGCCCGCCGAAGCTGTTCGGCTCGTAGTTCTTCGCACCCTTGTGGCGGCCGTCGTACAGGAAGCCGTCACGGGAGTTGGTACGCGCCTCGGTGGCGTGCGGACGGTTCACCGGCAGGTGGTCGGCGTTGACGCCGACGCGGTAGCGGTGGGCGTCGCCGTACGCGAAGAGGCGGCCCTGGAGCATCTTGTCGGGCGAGGGCCCGATGCCCGGCACGAAGTGCGCGGGGCTGAAGACGCTCTGCTCGACCTCGGCGAAGATGTTCTCCGGGTTGCGGTCGAGCTCCAGCTTCCCGATCTCGATCGGCGGGTAGTCCTCGTGCGGCCACACCTTGGTGAGGTCGAACGGGTTGAAGCGGTAGGCCGCCGCGTCGGCCGCCGGCATGATCTGCACCTGCACGGTCCAGGACGGGAAGTCGCCGCTCTCGATCGACTCCCGCAGGTCACGCTGGTGCGAGTCGGGGTCGAGCCCCGAGACCTTCACCGCTTCCTCGGTCGTCAGGTTCTTGATGCCCTGGTCGGTCTTGAAGTGGTACTTGACCCAGAAGACCTCGCCGGCCTCGTTGTTCCACTGGTAGGTGTGCGAGCCGTACCCGTTCATGTGACGGTACGAGGCCGGGATGCCGCGGTCACCGAAGAGCCAGGTCACCTGGTGGGTGGACTCGGGCGACAGCCCCCAGAAGTCCCACACGTTGTCGGCTTCCTGCGAGCCCGTGTACGGGTCGCGCTTCTGCGTGTGGATGAAGTCGGGGAACTTGATGGCGTCCTTGACGAAGAACACCGGGGTGTTGTTGCCGACGAGGTCGTAGTTGCCCTCCTCGGTGTAGAACTTCAGCGCCCAGCCGCGCGGGTCACGGACGGCGTCGGCCGAGCCGAGATTGCCGGCCACGGTGGAGAAGCGCAGGAAGGTCTCGGTCCGCTTGCCGACCTCGGAGAGGAACGCGGCGCGCGTGTAGCCGGTGACATCGGCGGTGACGGTGAACGTGCCGTAGGCGCCGGCGCCCCGGGCGTGCACGACCCGCTCCGGAATGCGCTCGCGGTTGAAGTGCGCGAGCTTCTCCAGCAGGAGCTGGTCCTGGACGAGGACCGGGCCGCCGATGCCCGCGGTCTCGCTGTTCTGGTTGTCGGCCACCGGCGCGCCGGCCTCCGTCGTAAGCGGTCCCTGCGTCACGTGCGCCTCCTGCGTTCCTCTGCCAAAGTCGAGATCGATCCTACAATAGACATTGTCTAAGTCAAGTCACGCTCCAAAGTCACACCTGTTCGGGTTCTGGTCCAGCAGGCTGTTAAGCTGTGGGTATGAGCGACCTGTTGGAACGACTGCGCGGACGCGGCTGGCGCATGACCGCGCAGCGGCGCGTCGTGGCCGAGGTGCTGAACGGGGACCACGTCCACCTGACGGCCGACGAGGTGCACGCGCGCGCCGTGGTGCGGCTCCCGGAGATCTCCCGGGCGACCGTCTACAACACCTTGGGCGAGCTGGTCTCGCTCGGCGAGGTGCTGGAGGTCGCCACGGACAAGCGCGCCAAGCGGTACGACCCGAACGCCCACCGCCCGCACCACCACCTGGTCTGCGCCCAGTGCGGCGCGATCAAGGACGTGCACCCGGACGGCAACCCGCTGGCGGACCTCCCCGACTCGGAGCGCTTCGGTTTCACGGTCTCGAACGTGGAAGTGACCTACCGGGGCCTCTGCCCGAACTGCGCGGCAGCGGCCTGACGCCCCCGTCTTCCGCGTGGCTCCCGGAGCCACGCACAACACCGAAGGCCCGGAACCAGTGATCTGGTTCCGGGCCTTCGGTTTTCAGTAGCGGGGACAGGATTTGAACCTGCGACCTCTGGGTTATGAGCCCAGCGAGCTACCGAGCTGCTCCACCCCGCGGCGATGCCTGAACAGTACGTCACCCCGACCGACAAGCGCAAATCACTATTCCGGCGGCTCCGCGAATCTTTCAGCCCGTCCGGCGCTTGAGGACGAGCGCGAAGCGCGACAGGGGGGGGCAAGGGGGCGAAGCCCCCATACGAGGACGGGAAAGGGAAGGGGCGGCGGGGGCGAAAACCCCACCCCGCCACCCCTCCCCTCCCCCGCCCCCCGGAGGGGTCACGCGGACAACTCCTGCCGCAAAGCATCCCGCAACCGGGCAGCCCGCTCAGAAACCTCCCCCGGCCCGAGGGACACCGCCCGGTCAGCCCACCGCTGCCCCTCCGCCAGCTCCCCACGACGCGCGTAGACAAGGGCGAGCCGCAGCGCCGCCCGCCCATGCCCCGCATCGGCGGCCCGGGCCCACCACAGCGCGGCCTCGGGCTCGCTCCCCTCCCGCGCCAGCAACAGCCCCAGATTGAACGCCCCGTTCCGCGACCCGGCCTCGGCCGCCTCCCGGTACCACCGGGCGGCCTCCACGACGTCCCCGCGCGCGGACGCGAGCATCCCCACCCGCACCTGGGCCCGCCGATGCCCCTGGGACGCGGCCCGCTCGTACCACTCCTCGCACTCGCTCTTCTCGGTGGCCTGCTCCCCCAGTTCGTGTTCGGGCGCGGGCGGGCGCCGCGCGTCGAGCACGGTCGCCAGCCGGTAGGCCCCCTCCGCGCTGCCGCCTCCCGCGGCGCACCTCAGGTGCCGTTCGGCGGCCGACTCGTCGCCGTCCCTCAGCCGGGCGATGCCGACCTGGAGCGCGGCCTCGGCGTGCCCGGCCGCGGCGGCCCGCTCGTAGCACCGCAGCGCCGCCGCGTCCTCACCGCGCCCGGCGTGCAGGATGCCGAGGTTGAACGCGGCGTCGACACTGCCGGCCTCGGCGGCCTTGGAGAACCACGGCTCGGCCCCGGCGGCGTCCCCGACCTGCAGCAGCAGAATCGCCAGGGCGTTGGCCGCCTCGCGGTGCCCCGCGTACGCCGCCCGCCGGTACCACTGTTCGGCCTGGGCGGTCCGCGACTGCTCGGCGCAGAGCAGCCCGAGGTTGTACGCGCCGTTCACGTCGCCCGCGTCCATCGCGGCCCGGTACCACCGCTCGGCGGTCTGCGTCTCGCCCCGCTCGGCGTGCAGCGCGCCCAGGGCGTTGGCGGCGTTCCCGTCGCCGTCCTGGGCGGCGCGCAGCCACCACACGGCCGCGCTCTCGGTGTCGCCCGCGTCCCGCAGCAGGAATCCCAGCGCGCAGGCGGCCCGTGCCTCGCCGTCCTTGGCGGAGGTCAGGTACCAGCGCCCCGCCTCCTTGAGCTCCCCGCGCCTCTCCAGGATCGCCCCGAGGTGCAGCGCGGCCCGGCGGTGACCGCGCGCGGCGGCCTGCCGGTACCACTGCTCGGCCGCCGCTCCCGCGGTCCCCGCAATCTCAAAGACACCGCTGTCGAAGTCGGTCCCGTCCGCGCGCGCGGCCGTCCGGTCGAGTGCGCGGGCGAGCCGGTAGGCCGCCTCGCGGTGCCCCCGCTCGGCGGCGGCCCGCATCCAGTCCTGGGCGCGGGGGTCACCGCGGTGCTCCAGGAGGTCGGCGAGCGCGTACGCGCCCAGCGGGTGGCCCTGCTCGGCGGACTGGCGCAGCCAGTACTCGGCGGCGGGCTCGTCGCCGCGCTCACGGTGGTAGCGGCCCAGTGCGTGCGCGGCGGCCGCGGAGCCGGCGACGGCGGCGATCCGCCACCATCCGGCGGCCTCCTCCGCGTAGCCGCGCTGGTGCAGGAGGACACCGAGGTTGTTGGCGGCGGCCCGGTCACCGGCCGCGGTGGCAGCGCGCAGCTGCGGCTCGGCCCCGTCGAGATCACCGCGGCGGAGCAGCATGGCTCCGAGGACGCTCATCGCCTCGGCGTCGCCCTTTGCCGCGGCGAGCCGTTGACGAGCCTCCTCCACAGCCTCACCGGTCTCGTCCCGGTCGGAAGGCCGCACAAACCGCCCTGTATCCAACAGAGTTGCCTTGTCCCCCATAACGTCCATCGTCGCACCACCTGCAACCTGGGTACACCTGGTATACCGCAGCCAGTGAGGTCACTTCAGCGTTTTGTCGACATGCCCACAGAGAGACAAGTGAAACACAGTTTCCCCAACTCCCTCCGTCCAGCGCGGCCTTCACCGCGGCAGCACTGGTGAACGAGGAGCGTCCTTGCCCACTCGGCTGACAGTCCGCACACGCAGAAGGACCCGGATCCTGTGAGGATCCGGGTCCTTCAACATCAGTAGCGGGGACAGGATTTGAACCTGCGACCTCTGGGTTATGAGCCCAGCGAGCTACCGAGCTGCTCCACCCCGCGCCGTTGTGTTCAAACCGTACCACGGCGCGAGGGTGGCTCCTGACTCACCTCTGCTCAGCTGCTGTCCGGGCTCTTGCTGCTGCTCGGACTGCTGCTGGGCTTGGCACTCTCCTCGGTCTTCTTGTCGCCCGAGTCGCCGGCCTTGTCGCTGCCGCCCGCCTTCTTGTCGGCCGCGGCCTGTGCGTCCTCGGCCTTCTTGAGGGCGTCCTCCAGGTCCTTCTGCGCCGTTCCGTACGCCTCCCAGTCACCCTTCTTGAGGGCTTCCTGGCCTTGGTCGAAGGCCTTCTGGGCGTCGTCGAGCGCTTCCTGGACCGTCGGGTCACTGGAGGTCGGCGGCGGATTCGTCTCGTCCTCGTCCGGCGGTTCGGCGGTCGAACCCTCCGCTCCGAAGACCTTGTCGAGCGCCTGCCCCAGCGTGTCCTCGAAGGCCGTCGCGCCTCCGTAGGTCACCAGCACCTTCCGCAGCAGCGGGTACTTCAGTCCACCACCGCGTACGTAGACGGGCTCCACGTAGAGCAGTCCGCCGTCGAGCGGCACCGTCAGCAGGTTGCCGTACTCGACTTCCGAGTCACCACCTCTGAGGAGCCTGATCGACTCGGCGATGGACGGTTCGGAGTTGAACTGGCTCTGCACCCGTTTCGGTCCGTCGACCGTTCTGCCGGTGGGCAGTTTGAGAATGTTGATCTTGCCGTAGTCGCTCGTGCCGGCTTCGGCGTTGACCGACATGAAGGCGCTCAGGTTGTCGCGGCCGTTCGGAGTGAGCGTCGTCGTCAGGGAGAACGCCTGCGACTCCTCCCCCGGCATCTTCATGCTGAGGTAGTACGGCGGCACCGCGTTGCCCGACTTGTTCGTCGGGTCGTCCGGCACCTGCCACACCTCGCTGCCGCTGAGGAACGTCTCGGCGTCCTTCACGTGATAGCGGGTCAGCAGCTCGCGCTGGACCTTGAACAGGTCCTGCGGGTAGCGCAGATGGTCCATGAGGGCCTGCGGGATGTCGGCCTTGGGCTTCACCGTCCCGGGGAAGGCCTTCTTCCAGGTCTTCAGGACCGGGTCCTTGGTGTCCCACTCGTAGAGCGTGACCTTGCCGGTGTACGCGTCGACGGTCGCCTTCACCGAGTTGCGGATGTAGTTGACCTGGTTCTGCTGGGCCACCACCGCCCGCTGGTTGTTGGCGGCGGTCAGCGAGTCGGCCGTCGTGTCCCCGAGCGTGGTGCGCGAGGCGTACGGGTAGCCGTTCGTCGTCGTGTACGCGTCGACGATCCACTCGATCTTGTTGCCGACGACCGCGGGATAGGCGTCGCCGTCGATGGTCAGCCAGGGGGCCACCGCCTCGACGCGCTCCTTGGGCGTGCGGTTGTAGAGAATCCGCGAGCCCTCACCGATCGCGCCGGAGTAGAGGATCTGCGGCTCGCTGAACGCCACCGCGTACGCCGCCCGGTTGACCGGGTTCGAGAGGTTGACACCGCTCTTGCCCTTGTAGCTGGTCGTCTTCTCGCCGGTGTCGTCGGAGTAGTCGATCTCCTTCTGGGGACCGCCGACGATCGAGTACTGGCTGGTCTTCTCGCCGTAGTAGATCCGCTGCTGGTACTCGCCGAGGTCGCCCTTGGACGGCAGGTCGTACTCGGTGAACTCCGGGCGTCCCTCGGCGTCGGCGGTGGTGCCCTTGGCCGCGACCACTCCGAAGCCGTGCGTGTAACGGAAGTGGTTGTTGATCCAGTTGCTCTTCGGGATGCCCTGCAGGTTCAGCTCGCGCAGACCGATGACGGTGTCCTGGTCCTTGCCGTCCTTGCTGTAGCGGTCGACGTCGAGGTTCGACGGGAACGCGTAGTAATTACGGACCTGCTGGAGCTGCTGGAACGTGGGCGAGACGACGTTCGGGTCCAGGAGCCTGATGCTCGCGGCGCCGTCGGCGTCGTCGCGCAGCTTCGTCTTGTCCTTGGTCGTGCTCGTGCCCGCGTACTCGGTGACCTCGGTGCCCGTGATGCCGTACGCGTCGCGGGTCGCCTTGAGGTTCTTCTCGACGTACGGCGCTTCCTTGGCCTGCTCGTTCGGCTGGACCTGGAACTTCTGCACGATCGCCGGGTACAGACCGCCGATGAGGATCGCGGAGAGCACCATCAGGCCGAAGCCGATGACGGGCAGCTGCCAGGTGCGCCGCCACAGGGTGGCGAAGAACAGCAGGGCGCAGATGACCGCGATGCAGAAGAGGATCGTCTTGGCCGGCAGGTAGGCGTTGGCGTCGACGTACCTCAGGCCCGTCCAGTTGCCGGTCGCCTTGAAGTCGCTGGACTTCACCGCGAGGCCGTACCGGTCGAGCCAGTACGCCACCGCCTTCAGTGCGACGAAGATGCCCAGGAGCACCGACAGATGGCCGGTGGCCGCCGCCGTGGCGCGCGCACCGGGGCTGGTGACGCGCAGTCCGCCGTACAGGTAGTGCGTCAGCGCCGCGGCGATCAGGGAGAGGATCGCGGCCGCGAAGCCGAAGCCCAGCATGAAGCGGTACCAGGGCAGATCGAACGCGTAGAAGGACACGTCGAGGTGGAACTGGGGGTCCTTCTGGTTGAAGGGCACTCCGTTCACCCACATGAGCCACGTACGCCACTGGCCGGCCGCGGAGGCTCCCGCGATCAGCCCGACCAGCGAGGTGATCCCGAGAAGAATCCACTTCTTGTACGGGGCCACGCTCATCCGGTACCGGTCGAGGCTCTGCTGCTCCATCGACATGGCGCTGAGCGGCGGCCTCAGACGGTGGGCCAGCCAGATGTTCACGCCGATGGCCACGGCCATCAGCAGTCCGAAGACGAAGAACAGACCGATCTTGGTCCACAGCGTGGTCGTGAAGACCGACGAGTACTTCACCGACCGGTACCAGAGCCAGTCCGTCCAGAACCCCGCGAACATGACGAAGGCCATGGCCAGCACGGCCAGTACGCCCAGTGTCATGAGCAGGGTCCGGACGCGCCGGGACGGTCGGCCCACTCTCATCCGCGGCCCTGTCGGGCCTCCGCCGCGGTCCGGCATCTGGAAAGCCAAGGTGCGCACCTCGAAGTTCGCTGTTGGAATCTGGGGGCCCTGCAAACGCCGGGCCCCATCTATGCAACTTACTAATGCTTTACTCGGTTCCCGGTTCGGGGGCCGAACGAGGCAGGATTGTGACCATGTCCAACACCGCCTCCTCAGGCACCCCCATGGCGGCCGGGCCGCTCACCCGCGCCGCACTCGAAATCGACGAGTACGTCGCGGGACTCGGCTGGGACCAGCCCGCCCGGCTCTTCGCCCTGGTCGACACCGGCAAGCTGCGTTCTCAGGAACCCGGACTCGCCGAGCGGCTGGGTCTGACCGAAGACGTGCCCGACGGCACCCTCACCCCTATCGAGCAGGAGGAAATTCCCGCGGGCAGCCCGCTGGACGAGTTCCTGGGCACCATCGCCTGGCCGGACTCGGTGGTCGGCTGCGCGCTGTCCGTGGAGCGGCTGATGCTGCCGCCGTCCGCGGAGGCGTCCGTACCGGACGGCCTCGACGAGAAGCGGCTGGCCAAGTGGGTCGCCGAGCACCCGGAGCGCCAGGAGGTCCGGATGACCGTCGCGGTGCTGCGCGGCGGGAAGCGCGACTCTGCGCTGCGGCTGCGTGAGAAGGACTCGGCGAACGACGTGCTCACCGGCTCCGACCTGGTGCCGGGACTGGCCGACGCGCTCACGGCGACATTCGCGGAGTAGTCCGGGCGTTCACGGCCTGCCGATGCGCCCGGACCTCGTGTCCTAGGCCGTGTCCGCAAAGTCCCGCCTGCCCCCCCTCCGGGCGAACGACGGGCCTTTGCGGACACGACCTAGGCGCATTTCGGCAGGTCGTCCGTGTCGCCGCCACGGATGTCCTTGAGGGCGCTCACCGCGTCGTCGATGGTGTCGACCTTGACGAGCGTGAGCCCGTCGGGGACGTCACGGGCGGCGGCCTCGCAGTTGTCCTTCGGCGTCAGGAAGTACTGGGCGCCCTTGGCGCGGGCGCCGACGGTCTTCATCTCGATACCGCCGATCGGGCCCACCTTGCCCTCGTCGGTGATCGTGCCGGTGCCGGCGACGAACTTGCCGCCGGTGAGGCTCCCCGGGGTCAGCTTGTCGACGATGCCGAGGGCGAACATCAGACCGGCGCTGGGGCCGCCCACGTCGGCGAGCTTGATGTCGATGGTGAACGGGAAGGTGTGGTCGGTCCCCGCCTCGATGCCGACGATCGCCCGGTCCTCACCGCTGTCGTGGGACTTGGCGGTGGTGAGCGTGATGTCCTCGGTCCTGGTCGCCGTCTTCTTCTCCTTCAGGGCGGCGGCCTGTTCCTTGGCCGGCACGACCGTGAAGACGACCTTGTCGCCCGCCTTGTGCTTGGTGACCAGCTTCGCGACGTCGTCGTACGCCTTCACCGTCGTACCGTCGACGGCCTTGATCACGTCACCGGCGTGCAGCCTGCCCTCGGCGGGGGTGTCCTTGACGACGGTGGAGACGATCACCCAGGACTTCACCGGGATGCCGACCTCCTTGAGCGCCGCGACCTTGGCGCTCTCCTGGGACTGGCTGAACTCCTCGGCGTTCTCCTGCGTCGACTGCTCCTCCGTCTTGCCGTCGGGGTAGAGCGTGTCGTGCGGAACCACCTTGTTGTCGTGTGCCAGCCAGCCGTACACGGCTTCGACGAGGTTCATGTTGTAGTCGGCGCTGGTGACCCGGACGGTGGTCATGTTCAGATGACCGCTCGTCGGGTACGTCTTGCGGCCGGTGATGTGGAGCACAGGCTCGCCGTCGTGCTCGCCGAGCGTGTTCACCGTCGGACCCGGTGACATCTCCGAATACGGCACATTGATGAAGACTCCCGCGCACAGGAGCGCGATCAGCATCAGGGTGGAGGCGAGCATCGTCGCGGTGCGGCGTGGCATGGAACGACAGTACGGGACAGCACTGTCAACGCACCGTCGGGGCCGCCCGTCCGGGGGTCCGACGGCCGGTCAGGCGTCGGAGTGCGACTTCTCCATGGCCTCGCGGAAGCGTGTGTAGCCGGCGAGCTCGTGACCGTCACCGATGGTCTTGCGGTTCCGTCCCGCCCAACTGCCCCAGGCGCCGGCACCGATCGCGGCGAAAAGCGGAATCAGCAACCAGGCGAGCGCTGCCATGCCGACCTCCCAACCCCATGAACCACCGCAACTGACTGATCAGCAGATTAACCATCTGCTTGCTTAACGCTCACGGCAGGGGTCTGGTTACGCAACCGGAGCGGTCAGCAGGCACCGACCCATTCGTCCGTGCCGTCGGAGAACGTCTGGTGCTTCCAGATCGGGACCTCGTGCTTCAGGTCGTCGATCAGTTTCCGGCAGGCCTCGAAGGCCTCCCCGCGGTGCGGGCAGGAGACGGCGACGACCACCGCGAGATCGCCCACCCGCAGGTCACCGACCCGGTGCACGGCGGCCAGCGCCCGTACCGGGTACTCCGCGACGACCTTCTCCGCGACCCGCCGCATCTCGGCCTCGGCACTGGGGTGGCAGGAGTATCCGAGGGCGTCGACGTCCGCTCCCCCGTCGTGGTTGCGCACGGTCCCCACGAAGAGCGCGGTCCCTCCGGAGGCGTCGTCACCGACGGCCCGGAAGACCTCGTCCAGGGAGAGGTCGGTCTCCCGGATCGCCAGAAGCTTGATGGGGTCCTGTGCCGCCTGCTCACCGGGATGGTCGCTCATGGGTGCCATGCCCCCATCGTGCCCCACCCCGTCGGCCCCGTGGAACGGCACTTTCACACGCTTACGCGCGCGTGGAGTCGGAGCCTCCTACAGGACCGCGTTCGGGCACCGGCCCGCGGAGCCTCCCTTTTCGGCGCCGTCCCGGCTCCGGCACCGGCTCAGATCCGCCGCCGGGCCTTCCGCGCGCGCCGTACCAGCGCGGCCGTGCCCAGCAGGGCGACCGTCGCCCCCGCGGCTCCCGCCGCCGTGGCGTCCTTGCGGCCGAGCCGCCGTCCGGCGAGGGTGTGCCGCCCGGCGACCTCGCCCAGGAGCTCGGCGAGCACCTCCTCGTTGGTCCACCGGGGGCGCCACCCGGCATCGTGCAGCCGGCTCCCGCTGACCACCCAGGGGTACATCGTGTACGCGAGGTCCCCGGCCGGCGACGGGGTGAGCCCGATGCGGTGGAGCCGGGCCGCGGCGCCCAGGGCGACGGCGGAGGGCAGCTCCATGCGCCGGATGCCGCTGAGCTCCTCGACCTCCTCCTGCTCCAGCCATCCGTCGCAGCCGACGGCCAGTTCCCCGTCGACCTTCTCCAGGGCGGCGTACTCCAGAGCGGCGCACAGGTCCTCGACATGGCAGAACTGCCAGGCGGGCCGGGAACCGGCGACGACCAGGAGGCGAGGCGACTCGAAGTACCTGGTCAGCGCGGTGTCGGTGCCTCCGACGAGCACGGCGGGGCGTACGACGGTGACGTTCAGCCCGGGGTGCGCGCGGGGCGCCCGCCGGGCGAGCCGCTCGACCTCCAGCAGGTCCCCGACCCCCGTGGCCTCGGCGGTGGCCCGCAGTTCGGCGTCCTCGGAGAGGGGCAGTTCGTTGTCGGGCAGCGCTCCGTAGACCATGGCCGACGTGCACAGCACGACACGGTGGACCCCGGCAGCGGCGGCGGCCGTGAGCACGGTCTGGGTGCCCCGCACGTTGTACGCCGTACGCGCCGCCGGATCCGTCTCAAGATCGAGGTCGAGGGCCAGGTGCACCACGACGTCCGCCCCGCGCAACTTCTCGGCGATGGCCGGGTCCCGGACGTCGAGGATGTGCCACTGCGCGCCCGCGCACTCGCCGCGCCGCTCGTCGATGGCGATGACCTGCTTGATCTCGTCGCAGGCGACGAGCCGCTCGGTGAGCATCGCGCCGATCCCGGCCGCGGCACCGGTGATCGCCACGACGGGCCCGCGCACGGCGGATGTCCCGTCGGCGCGCTGCGCCGCAGGTGAGGGCCGATGTTCGGGTGACGGGTGGGTTGAGAGGTTTCGCGCTGCGCGAACCTGTGGATCTGGGGAACTCACCAGGCGTCTCCAGCGGTTGTCTTCAGTAAGAACGCGAGTGACGCGTACGTACCAGGTGGCATCCATCCTGCCGCAGCCGCCGAGTCGGCGACGCACCGAGGCCCGAACCGGTTGTGGTGTCTACGCTGGGTGGTGATGCAGGGCAGCCGCCGTCGGAGCGAACCGGCGGCCTTAACAGCCGAGGAATCCCGTGAGTGACACCCCATTCGGATTCGGCCTTCCGCCGGAGGAGCCGGAGAACGGCGACGAGGGCAAGAAGAAGGACCAGCAGAGCGGTGGTGGTCAGGGACCTGCCAACCCGTTCGGTTTCGGGCCCGGCGGACCTGGAGGCGACAACCCGCTCGCAGCCATGTTCGGTTCGCTGAACCCCAACGACCTGGGCGCCGCGTTCCAGCAGCTGGGCCAGATGCTCTCGTACGAGGGCGGCCCGGTGAACTGGGACATGGCCAAGCAGATCGCCCGCCAGACGGTCTCCCAGGGAACCTCCGACGGCACGAAGGACGCGAGCGTCGGCCCCTCCGAGCGCGCCGCCGTCCTGGACGCGGTGCGGCTGGCCGACCTGTGGCTGGACGACGCGACGTCGCTGCCGTCCGGCGCCACCTCCGCGGTGGCCTGGAGCCGCGCGGAGTGGGTCGAGGCGACCCTGCCCGTGTGGAAGGAGCTCGTCGACCCGGTCGCCGAGCGCGTCGGCGCGGCCATGGGCGATGTCCTGCCCGAGGAGATGCAGGCCATGGCGGGCCCGCTGCTCGGCATGATGCGTTCCATGGGCGGCGCCATGTTCGGTACGCAGATCGGACAGGCCGTGGGCGTGCTCGCGGGCGAGGTCGTCGGCTCGTCCGACGTCGGCCTGCCGCTCGGCCCGGCCGGCAAGGCCGCGCTGCTCCCGCTGAACATCGAGGCCTTCGGCAAGGACCTGGGGATCGCCCAGGACGAGGTGCGCCTCTACATCGCCCTGCGCGAGGCCGCCCACCAGCGCCTCTTCGCCCACGTGCCGTGGCTGCGCTCGCACCTGTTCGGCGCGGTCGAGGGGTACGCGCGCGGGATCAAGGTCGACACGGCGAAGCTGGAGGACGTGGTCGGCCAGTTCGACCCGCAGAACCCCGAGGAGCTGCAGCAGGCTCTCCAGCAGGGCATGTTCCAGCCGGAGGACACTCCGGAGCAGAAGGCCGCGCTGGCCCGTCTGGAGACGGCTCTCGCGCTCGTCGAGGGCTGGGTCGACGCGGTGGTCCACTCGGCCGCGAAGCCCCGTCTGTCGTCCGCCGACGCGCTGCGCGAGACGCTGCGCCGCCGCCGCGCCACGGGCGGCCCTGCCGAGCAGACGTTCGCCACGCTGATCGGCCTGGAGCTGCGTCCGCGCAGGCTGCGGGACGCCTCGCGCCTGTGGGCCTCGCTCACGGACGCGCGCGGGGTCGACGGCCGGGACAACCTGTGGGAGCACCCGGACATGCTGCCGACCGCCTCCGACCTGGACGACCCGGACGGCTTCGTGCACCGCGAGCAGCTGGACTTCTCCGAACTCGACAAGATGCTCGGCGAAGCAGCGAGCGGTTCACCCGAAAAGCCCAACCTCACCAAGGACGAGAGCGAGCCCCAGGACAAGAACGTCCAGGACAAGGACGACGACAAGGGCGACAACGACAAGTGACCCTGTACGACAACGCCGTCCTGGTCCTGAAGGACATCGAGGGCCAGGAGGAGCTGCGGCAGGCCTACCTCGACCATCTTCAGGCCCATCCGGACGGCATGTGGAAGGCCTGCACGGCAGGACACGTCACGGCGAGCGCCCTGGTGATCGACCCCGGGCAGGGCAGGGTGCTGCTGACGCTCCACAGGAAGCTGCGGATGTGGCTCCAGATGGGCGGTCACTGCGAACCCGGGGACACCACTCTGGAGGCCGCGGCCCTGCGTGAGGCCACGGAGGAGTCAGGCATCGCGGGTCTGACGCTGCTCCCGGGCGGACCCGTCCGGCTCGACCGGCATCCCATCCCGGCACCGTGCCACTGGCACTTCGACGTCCAGTACGCGGCCGTGGCCGAGCCGGGCGCCGTCCAGGAGATCAGCGACGAGTCCCTGGACCTGCGCTGGTTCGCCTACGACGAGGTGGCACAGGTGGCGGACGACTCGGTCGTACGTCTCCTCGACGCCACACGGGCAAGGCTCTGAACAGGCGCGTGTAAGGGGCGGTCGCCGTAGCGACCGCCCCTTACGCAGTGCCCCGTCAGGGGCGCGGGGAACTGCGCGACAAGCCCCCACCGGACCGGCACCCGTCCACCGGCGCTCGGTCCCCTTCCCCCGGACCCGGAGGGCCTAGCTCCAGACATTCCCCTGGTTCTGCCCCCGGGCCCCCTGCTGCCCCACTCCGTACTGGGCCCCGATCCCGGACCCGATGACGGCGTTCTGCGGCGGCAGCATCTCGCTGGGCTGGACGAGCACGTACCCCTGGCCCATGAAACTGAGCTCCCAGCCCTCCCCCGTGTTGCCACGGCGGCGGAACACTCCGGAGGAATGCGTCTGGGCCTGCATCTGTACGCGCAGACTCGTGGACCAGGCGACGATCGCGTCCGCGTCGCAGTTGACGTACTTGTCCGGCGTGACCTGCATCATCAGGGGCATGCCCGAGGTCATCAGGGCGACCTTGCCGCGCCCGGTGATGTTGAGCTGGTACTTGCCGGATCCGGAGATGCCGTACTGGCTGTCCACGGCGATCACCTCGTGGTGCAGCGCGGAGTCCATCGCCAGGACGTACGTGCTGTCCACGGTGAGACCGTCCTGGTCCACGTCCACCACATGGATGTGCTGGGCGAGGTTGGCCAGGAAGACGGTGCCCTGCCCGTGGCAGCGCATCAGGTCGAGGCCCTCACCGGTGTGGGCGCGCGACCGCTGCTGGCCGGTGTTCTGGTACTCGGCGTCGAACTCCACGAGGCCCTGGTAGGCGACCATGGTGCCCTTGCGGGCGAGCACGTCGTCGTGGCCCTCCAGGAGGACGCGCAGCATCTGCTTGTTCTGCAGGCTGTAGCGGTCCTGGGACTGCTGGTCGTTGTAGGCGAAAAGCGAGCTCTGCATGATGTGTGTCCTCCCCCTCAGCCCCGTACCCGGAGGCGGTCGGTGCTGTCCTCGCTGGGCTGGACGACGACGATGCCCTGTCCGGAGAAGGCCATCTGGAAGGCCTCGCCGCTGCCCCGCCCTATCAGCGACTGCGCCTTGAAGCTGCGCTTGCCCTTCACCTTGAGGTTCGGGGACCAGGCGACGAGCGCGTCCGGGTCGACGTACGTCTCGTCCTCGCCACCGCCGCAGTCGACGACGATGGGCTTGCCCCGGGAGGTCAGCGCGACCCAGCCCTGCCCGGAGATCTTGGTGTTCCACAGCCCCTGGCCGGCGAACTTCGCCAGTCCCTTGACCCGCTCGACGCCCCACGTCAGATGGGCGTCGAAGGCGAGCAGGTTGGTGGCGTTGACGGAGATCGCGTCGCCGTTGAGGTTGATGACGACGACGTTCGCCCCGTAGTCGGAGAGGTAGAGCAGGCCGTCTCCGGAGCACTTCATCAGGGGTGCGCCCTCGCCGGTCATCCAGTCCTTGGCGATCTGGCGCACGGCCGGCGGATTGGGCTCGTACTGGACGAAGCCTTCGTAGGCGACCATCGACCCCACGCGCGCGAGGAGGTCGTTTCCGGTCTGCATGGCGACCTTGAGCATGTGATTGCCGTGGTTCTCCATGCGCGCGGCAACGGGTGCCGGGGCGAAGCCCGCGAGTTGCTGGATCATGAAACGGGCTCCCTCAGACCTCGTACGGCTGGACGACGATGAAATTGCCGGGGGCGCCGCGGAACTGGAGGTTCACGCTCTCCCCGGTGTCGCCCGGATAGGCGTTGCGGCGCATGCGCACCTGGCTGGAGACGATCACCTGGGAGGCGGCGGACCAGGCGACGACGGCGTTGCAGTCGGCGAACGTCGTCGGTGTCACGGGCAGGACCACGGGCACGCCACGCGTCTTGACGACGATCGTGCCGGTCCCCTGGAACTGCATCGTGAACAGGGCGCCTCCGGGGATGCCGTGCCCTTCGATGCGACGGACCTCGTACTGCAGCGTCTCGTCGAAGGCCAGGACGTTCTCCGCGGAGACGCAGACGGCGTCTCCCTGCAGCTCGATGGGGTGCAGCATGGCGCCGTTCTCCGCGAGGAAGACCTGGCCACGGCCCGAACAGCGCATGAGCTGCATCTCCTGGCCGGTCGCGTTGCCCACGAGCCGGCCGGCGAACCCGGCACCCTTGTAGCTGAAGTCGACCTTGCCCTGGTAGAGCACCATGCTGCCCTGGCGGGCCAGTACGGCCTGGTCGCCGCCCATGCCGAGGTCGACGCGGACCATCTTCTTGTTCTGCTGGGTCCAGCGCTGCCCGGTGGGCGTCTCCTTGTAGGCCTGCAGCGCCGCGGTGACACCGGCGCCGCCCTGGGGGGCGCCCTGCGGCACTCCGTATCCGGCGGGCGCGCCCGGTGCGCCGGGCTGACCCGGCACCTGACCGAACGGCGGCTGCTGTCCGTAGCCCGGCGGCGGACCCTGTTGGCCGTACCCCGGAGGCGGGGGAGGTGCGTGGGGCGCCTGGGGCTGCCCGTAGCCGGGCGGCAGGGGTGCGGTCTGGCCGGGGGCCTGGCCGTACGGGGGCTGCTGGCCCGGCTGTCCGTACGGCGCCGGAGCGGGTGCCGGCGGCGGTACGGGAGCGCCACCGGGCGGGGTCAAGGGCGCGATGATGGTCGGGGCGGCGTGCACCGGAGGCGCGGGCGCCGGTGGCGGCGTCTGACCCGGAGGCGGCGCGAAACCCTGAGCGGGCTGCGGCGCCGCAGGGGCGGGCGCGGCATGGCCTGCCGGGGCCCCGAACGCGGGCGGCGCGGTGGCCTGGGCCGGCGGCGCGAACGACGGTGCACCGGCCTGCGGCGCGGGCGCGGCGGCCGGCTCCTCCTCGGCGACCTCGCCGCCGAAGTTCTGCAGCAGCGCGTCGAGTCCGCCGTCGAAGCCCTGCCCGACCGCGGCGAAGCGCCAGACGTCCTTCAGGTAGAAGTCACCCAGCATCACGGCACGCTCGGTGGAGAATTCGGCGCCGGTGAACGCGTACCGGGCCACCTCCTCGCCGCCCGCCACGATCCGGATGTACCCGGGCGCGATCTGGGAGATCTGTCCCGCGCCGTCGACGGTCGCCGTGAACGACAGTTTCTGGATCTGCTGAGGGATCTTGTCGAGGGTGACGCGGAAGGACTCCGTGTCGCCCGCCTGGGCGCCGAGAAGCTGAATGGACTCCTCGGGGGACTTCGGCTGGTTGAAGAAGATGAAGTACCGGTCGTCCGAAAGCCGTTCGTCGGCGTCCAGACCGAAGCAGCTGATGTCGAAGGTCAGCCCCGGACCTGTGATCTGCACACCCACGTACAGATCGGTGCCCGCGGTGAGGTCACTGATCCTGGCCTTGTGGCCGCGTTGGAATTCCCTGGCCATGCGTAACGACCGTCCCCCATCCCGAATACAAGTGCGTCGCGTCAGGCTAACGGCAAAATCCAGCCGTGGCGGAAGCCGGTACAGACCCGGTACACAAACCCGCTCCCGGCGGTCCGGACAGGGCGTTCGGCGTCAGGCCCTCAGCCGCGCCTCACTCGCCGCGCGCCGCGGGCAGGTGGGGCAGCCGGTCGGCGGCGACCACTCCTTCGAGATAACCACGGGCCCGCTCGGTGCGCGGATAGGCCTCAAGGAGTCGCCAGAAATCGGCTCCGTGGCCCGGTACGAGCAGATGCGCGAGCTCATGGACGAGGACGTAGTCGACGACGTACTCGGGCATGCCCTGCAGCCGGTGCGAGAGGCGGATACTGCCCTCGGCCGGGGTGCACGAGCCCCAGCGCGTGTTCTGATTGGTGACCCAGCGCACCGAGGTGGGCCGGGCCCGGCCGTCGAAGTACAGCTCGGAGAGCCGTGCGGCACGCTCGGACAGCTCCGTGTCGCCGAGCACCCGCTTGTTCTCCTGGGCGGCCAGCTTGTCGAGCATGACGGTGACCCAGCGCTGCTCCTCCGCCTCGGACATCCGGGCGGGAATGAGCACGACGGTGCGATCGCCCTCACGGTACGCGGAGACCGTTCTGCGCCGTCGCGCGCTCCTGCGGACCTCGATCGCGCTCGCCCCCGAGCCGCTGGGCGGCTGGCTCGTCGTGCTGCGCTGTGGGTTTCCGGCACGGTGCAGTGGGTCGGCGGGCACGCCCCGACGTTACCCGTTGCGCATGCTGGAAGTCCCGTCTCCGGTACGCATCGATGCCGAACCGCACCCCACGCGCTCGATTTGTACGACGAACATCCACCGCCTGTGGATAACTTTCGGCACGCGCCGGGCAATGCGGGCATCCTGGCATTCGGCCGACGGAGCGGGACGAACTCCGCCGGCGCACCGGGACACCGGGACGACAACGGGGACGTACGGGGGGCGCTGCATGCATCCGATGGTGAAGCCCGCGCTGCGGCGCGGCTGGCGGGATCTGAACACCGTGCAGTTCGGGATGGTTCCCGCGCACGCGATGGTGCTCGGCCCGGTGGACACGGCGACGGGCAGCCTCCTGACCTTGTTCGACGGAACACGCGGGCTGCCGCTGCTGCGCGACGAGGGACGCAGGATGGGCCTGCCCGACGGCCATGTCGACGGTCTGGTGGAGCGGCTGTCCCGGGCCGGACTGTTGGACGACGCGACGGGCGGCGGCCCGGCCGCCGACGCCCTGCGCGGAAAACCGGCCGTCCTGGACCGGCTCCGGCCCGACGCCGCCTCGCTCTCCCTCGTCGCTCCCGATCCGGGCGAGGCCATGCGCCGGCTGGCGGCCCGCCACGCACTGCGCGTTCAGGTGCGGGGCGCGGGCAGGGTCGGGGCCGTCCTGGCCGCGGCGCTGGCGGGCGCGGGCGTCGGCCGGGTCGATGTACAGGACGGCGGCTGCGTCGAACCCTGGGACGTGGCGCCGGGCGGACTGACCGTGGAGTCCGTCGGCGAGCGCAGGGACGAGGCCGCACGGCGCGCGGTGCGCAGAGCGGCCCCCGGCCGGCCGGTCCGCCGAGGAGGCGCCGGGTCCGCTCCCGGGCCGGACGACCCGGGCTACTCCCTGGTGATCGTCGCGCCCCGGGACGGCCTCGCCGTCCACGCGCCCGATCCGGCGGTCTTCGAGCCGCTGATCGACTCCGGTACGCCGCATCTCTTCGCCGGGGTCGTGGAGGGGACGGGCGTCGTCGGCCCGCTGGTCCTTCCCGGAGAGACCTCCTGCGTGGGCTGTCTGGACCTGGGACGCACCGACCGGGATCCCGCCTGGCCCCGCCTTCTCGCCCAGTGGCGCTCCGGGCGGCCCCGCCAGGTTCCGGCATGCGATCTGACCCTGGCGGCCACGGTCGCGGGGCTGGCCGCGGGGCACGCGCTGGCCTTTCTGGACGGGGGGCTACCGTCGAGTGCGGGAACCCGCTGGGAGGTCTCGGTGCCCGGTTTCGACTGGCACGCCCGCCCGGTGTGGCAGCATCCCGCATGCCCCTGCGGGCCCGGGGAGAAAGGTAAGGGGGAGCAGACCTCGGAAGACGAAGGGCCGCACGAGACAATGGCCGGGCAACAGCCGCACGCGGCACGGCTGTCCGGTACTTGGAGGGCGCATGTCTGATCTTCCCCGGAAGGCGGTCACCCGGACCGCCAAGCTCGCCGCGCTTCCGCTCGGCTTCGCCGGGCGCGCCACCTGGGGACTCGGCAAACGGATCGGCGGCAAGTCCGCGGAGCTCGTGGGCCGCGAGCTGCAGCAGCGGACGGCCGAGCAGCTGTTCAAGGTGCTCGGCGAGCTCAAGGGCGGCGCCATGAAGTTCGGACAGGCCATGTCCGTCTTCGAGTCGGCTCTTCCCGAGGAGGTCGCGGGCCCCTATCGCGCGGCGCTCACCAAGCTCCAGGAAGCGGCCCCGCCGATGCCGACGCGCACGGTGCACACCGTGCTGGCCGAGCGGCTGGGCAAGGACTGGCAGGACCTGTTCCTGGAATTCGAGGACAAACCAGCCGCGGCGGCCTCGATCGGACAGGTGCACCGGGCGGTCTGGCACGACGGCCGGCAGGTCGCGGTCAAGGTCCAGTACCCCGGGGCGGGCGAAGCCCTGCTGTCCGATCTGAACCAGCTGAGCCGTTTCGCCCGGCTGCTGGGGCCGCTGATCCCGGGCATGGACATCAAGCCGCTCATCGCGGAACTGCGCGACCGGGTCTCCGAGGAACTCGACTACGGCCTGGAGGCACAGGCGCAGCAGGCGCACGCGGAGGAGTTCGCGGACGACCCGGACGTGCTGGTGCCAGCAGTGGTCCATCAGCGCGAGCAGGTGCTGGTGACGGAGTGGATCGACGGAACGCCTCTGTCCGAGGTGATAACCGACGGCACTCCGGAGGAGCGGGACCGGGCCGGTCAGCTCCTCGCCCGCTTCCTCTTCTCCGGCCCCTCCCGTACCGGCCTGCTCCACGCCGACCCGCACCCGGGTAACTTCCGCCTCGTGCCGGACGGCAGTCCCGGCGGTTCCGGCAGTTCCGGCGGTTCCGCCGACAGGAGCGGCTGGCGGCTGGGGGTCCTGGACTTCGGCACGGTGGACCGCCTGCCCGACGGGCTGCCGTCGACGATCGGTGAATCACTCCGCATGACCCTCGACGGCGAGGCGGAGGCCGTCTACGAACTGCTCCGCGAGGAGGGCTTCGTCAGGGAGTCCATAGAACTGGATCCGGACGCCGTCCTCGACTACCTGCTCCCCATCATCGAACCGGCCCAGCTCGACGAGTTCACCTTCAGCCGGGGCTGGATGCGCAGCCAGGCGGCCCGGGTCGCCGATCCCCGCTCCCCCGCACACCAGCTGGGCAAGCAGCTCAATCTGCCCCCGGCGTATCTGCTGATCCACCGGGTGACCCTGAGCACGATCGGCGTGCTGTGCCAGCTGGGAGCGACGGTCCGGCTGCGGCAGGAGCTCGAAGAGTGGCTTCCCGGCTTCCTGCCGGACGCGGAGCCGGATCTGGACACGGATCTGGAACTGGATCTGGATGAGGAGGAGGACTCGGCAGCCGGGGCCTGAGCTCTTCCCGAGCGTTCGCGGAGCGAAGCGACGGGAGGCGACGGGAGGCACAACGCACCGCGGGGGCCGGTCCGTTCGGACCGGCCCCCGCGATCAGCGGTTGTTCGTGCTGCCTCTCGGCCGGTGGGTCTTACTGCATGACCGCCATGGCCAGAGCACGGCGGGCACGCAGCGACGCGCGCTCGGCGCGGCGCTGCATACGGCGGGCGACCACCAGGCGCATGGCCCGGCGTTCACGCTCCGCCTCCTGGATTCGCTCGTGCATATGCGCACGCGCGAGAGCTTCTGGAATGAGTTGCATCTCTCGGGTCCTGTTCTGACGCGAGTCGTTCGCGCCGGTGGCAGTGAAGTCTGGGATCGCGGAGCCGGTGGGCTCGCCGGTGGACGGCTTCATCGGGGCCTGTTTCTTGGGGTCGTGCGTCAGGGGGCGATCGATCGTTCCTGTGATGTTCATGCCGCAACCGGGTTCTTGCGCGGGCGGCCACGCGGCCGCTTCCGGGCGACAACGACACCCTGGACGAAGAGCTCGCCGCCCCAGACACCCCAGGGCTCACGCCGCTCCTTGGCACCGGCGAGGCAGGCCTCGACCAGCGGGCAGGTACGGCAGAGGGACTTGGCGTACTCGACATCGGCCGGCGACTCGGCGAAGAAGACCTCCGGGTCGTACGAACGGCAGGGGACGGGTACGCCGAGGTTCTCGATGGCGTCGTCGAGCGCGGTCAGCGCAGTGAGCGGGATCAAGGTGGAGTCCTCCGTGGAACCGGGCGGGGTGATCGTTTCGGAAGGCGGTACGGACGGGGCGTGCGCTTCGAGTTGCACGGTTGGTCTTCCTCGTCTGGTCGTGCCGGCCGGGTCGGCCGGTTGGCGGCTGGTACCGGGGTTTTTTCTTGTCCCGAGGCCCCTTCGCTCCGTCGTCCCCGGTCGGGGACAAACAGAAGGGCCGCGGATCCCGGGTGGGGTTCCGCGGCCCTGAAGGCGCCGGCCTGATCGTCGATCAGGCTGGATCACTCCAGGGGTCAGGCCCACGGAAGGCCCACATCGTGTGATGCGTCTGCTGGTTGGCTCCGGCACCGGCCGCCTCAAAGGCATAGGCCTTCGCCTGTGCCTCTACTGCTTCCAGTGCCTTCATCGGTCGCTCATTGCGCTCGCGGACAGGGAGTGTCGCGAGAGACACGGGGGACGCCGGCCGAATGGCAGCGATGCCGGACAGACCGGTGCCCAGGTTCGAGAAGCCGAGCAGGCACGTGGAGACGACCGAGCGATCGGTCATTTTGGCGGTGCTGGCGGAGCTGGTGGTGATGCTGATCACTGGAATCGCCTCCTCTCGGCGTCTCTGGGACCGGGCGAGCCGGTCCTTCGGTTGTTAAGTACAGCACGAAACCTGGGCCTTCGAGAAGGCCGCCGTTTCCGTGCTCTAGAACTTATGGGGATTGCTGGGGCATGCGCAAACTATTTTCTCGACGAGTTTGAATCATTCCTCGCCTTCACCGGTATCAGGCTCTTGACCTGCACAGATGGCGAGTACGTCGGTTCCGTAGCGGTTGAGCTTGCGGGCACGGACGCCCGGGATGCGGGCCAGCTCAACCGGAGTGGACGGCACCGCTTCCGCGATGGCCATCAGCGTCTTGTCCGTGAAGACGCAGAAATCCGGCTGCCCGCTCCCCTGGGCCTGGACCGCACGCCAGTCGCGCAGCCGCTCGTAGAGCCCTTCGTCCATGTCGGAGGGGCAGTCCTCGCAGCGCATCAGCTTCATCTCGCCGGCGTCGTTGAGGGTGCGACCGCAGACCCGGCAGCGGGCGGGGGTGCGGCTGGTCCGCCGGGGTGCGTCGGGGACGCTGCCAACGGCCCCGCGCTCGATGCCGCCGGGCCCGCCGGGGCCGGTCGCGCCCCTGCGGCCCGCGGTGGTGACGGAGCCGGGCCGCAGGCCGTCGAGGAAGCGGCTGGGCCGCCGGTTGGGGCGGCCACCGGGTGAGCGGGACTGCGACCAGGAGACGGAGAGGTGCTGTCTTGCGCGGGTGACACCGACGTAGAGGAGGCGGCGCTCCTCCTCGATCTGGTCGTCGGTCTTGGCGTAGGAGATCGGCATCATGCCCTCGGCGACGCCGACCAGGAAGACGACGTCCCACTCCAGGCCCTTGGCGGAGTGGAGGGAGGCGAGGGTGACGCCCTGGACGGTCGGGGCGTGCTGAGCGCCGGCGCGCTCTTCGAGTTCGGCCACGAGGTCGCCGAGGGTGGCGTCGGCCCGGGCGGCGGCGAAGTCCTGGGCGAGGTTCGCGAGGGCGGCGAGGGATTCCCAGCGCTCCCTGACGGCGCCGGAGCCCGCCGGTGGCTGGTGGGTCCAGCCGTCCCCGGACAGCACCGCCCGCACCTGCGAGGGCAGGTCGGGGGCGTCGTCGAGGAGTGAGTCGTTGCCCCCGAAGCGGGCCGCGCCGCGCAGGGCGTGGATGGCCCGCTTGACCTCGGGGCGGTCGAAGAAGCGTTCGGCTCCGCGCAGCTGGTAGGGCACGGCGACATCGGCGAGGGCCTGTTCGTAGATCTCGGACTGCGAGTTCGTACGGAAGAGGATCGCGATCTCGCTCGCGGGGGTGCCGGAGGCCATCAGGTCGCGGATGCGCCGGGCGGCGCCTTCGGCCTCGGCGGGCTCGTCGGCGTACTCCGCGTAGCCGGGCTCGGGGCCCGCGGCGCGCTGGGAGATCAGCTCCAGCCGGTGGTCGGCGGCGCGACCGCGGGCCTGGGCGAGCAGGCCGTTGGCGAGGTGGACCACCTGAGGGGTGGAGCGGTAGTCGCGGACGAGCTTGACGACGGTGGCGCCGGGGTGGCGGGTGCGGAAGTCGAGGAGGTGGTCGGGGGTGGCGCCGGTGAACGAGTAGATGGTCTGGCTGGCGTCGCCGACGACGCAGAGGCTGTCGCGCTCGCCGAGCCACAGTTCCAGGAGGCGCTGCTGGAGGGGGCTGACGTCCTGGTACTCGTCGACCACGAAGTGCTGGTACTGGGCGCGGACCGCTTCCGCGATGTGGTGCTGGTCCTGAAGGATGCCGACGGTCAGCAGCAGGACGTCCTCGAAGTCGATGACGCCGCGGCCCCGCTTGATGTCCTCGTACGCCGCGTAGAGCTGTGCGATCTCGGCGCGGTCGCGCGGGGCCTCGCGGCCGGCCTTCACGGCCGCCGCCGCGTAGTCGGCGGGGATGGTTTGGGTGACCTTGGACCATTCGATCTCGGCGGTGACATCGCGCAGTTCGCCGCGGTCGAGACGGATGCGGGAGGCGGCAGCGGCGTCGGCGACGAGCTGGATCTTGCGGTCGACGATGCGGGGCAGGCTGCCACCGACCGCTTTCGGCCAGAAGTACTGGAGCTGGCGCAGTGCGGCGGAGTGGAAGGTGCGGGCCTGGACCCCGGAGGCGCCGAGCTGGCGGAGACGGCCGCGCATCTCGCCCGCGGCCCGTGCGGTGAAGGTGACGGCGAGGACGCTGGAGGGCTGGAGGATCCCTGCCCGCACCCCGTAGGCGATGCGGTGGGTGATGGCACGGGTCTTGCCCGTGCCGGCTCCCGCGAGCACGCAGACCGGGCCGTGCAGGGCGGTGGCGACCTCACGCTGCTCGGGGTCGAGCCCTTCGAGCACCGCGTCGGCCCCACTCGGCGGTGCCGGGTACTGAGAGCCGTGGGTGCCCTGCGGGAAAAGGGTGGAGTGCGATGCTGCTGTCACCCCGCCATGCTGCCAGGTCGGCCGGGACGGATGCGCCGGTTGTCCACAGGCAGCCGCTCGCAGTCGTACTTATACGGCAGGCGCCGCCCGTCCCCGCGTCGCCCCTGCCCGCCCGCGCACGGGAATGGCAGACCGGTCGCGTACGTTCCCCTCACTGCGAACACGCACCTCCCTGCAGCGAAGGAGCACGAGAGACATGCCGGGCACTGTGACGATGTACAGCACCACGTGGTGCGGCTACTGCCGTCGGCTGAAGAGCCAGATGGACCGCGAGGGCATCACGTACGACGAGATCAACATCGAGCACGACCCGGCGTCCGCGGAGTTCGTGGAGAAGGCGAACGGCGGAAACCAGACAGTTCCCACCGTCCTCTTCCCCGACGGCTCGACGCTGACGAACCCTTCGCTGGCCCAGGTGAAGCAGAAGATCGGCGCCTAGGACCTGTCCCCGGTCCCGGGCGCCGGCCGCCTCAGGTGGCCGCTCCGCGCGTCGGCAGGGGCTTGCCATACCAGAGCTCGATCAGACGGGCCGCAATCGAGATGCCGTACGGAGGCAGGACCTCCCCGGACTCGAAGGCGGCCCGCAGGTCTTCGCGGGAGAACCAGCGCGCTTCCTCGATCTCCTCGCCGTCGACATTGATCTCCGCCGAGGTCGCGCGGGCCATGAAGCCCAGCATGAGGCTGGAGGGGAACGGCCAGGGCTGGCTGGCGACGTACTCGACCTCGCCGACGGTGATGCCGGCCTCCTCGAACACCTCGCGGCGGACCGACTGCTCGATGGACTCACCGGGCTCGACGAAGCCCGCGAGGGTGGAGAAGCGGCCTTCGGGCCAGTGCACCTGGCGGCCGAGCAGGATGCGGTCCTCGTTGTCCGTCACGGCCATGATCACGGCCGGGTCGGTGCGCGGGTAGTGCTCGGCACCGCAGGCGGGGCAGCGGCGGATGTGACCGGCCGCGGCGATCACCGTGCGCTCACCGCAGCGGGAGCAGAAGCGGTGCAGGCGCTGCCAGTTCTCCAGGGCGACCGCGTGCACCATGAGGCCCGCGTCACGGGGTGACAGGAGCAGGCCCGCCTCGCGCAGACCCGCCGCGCGCGCGGACTGGTCCATGCGGCCGGGCAGGGTGTCCTTCTGGAGGGCGAAGTAGCTCACGCCGTCGTCGTCGGTGCCGAGGAAGTAGCGGTGCGCCTCGGTGAGGGGCGCTTCGAAGGACGGGGTCATGACGAGTTCGGTGGTGCCGTCGGGCGTCTCGTCGATGAGGACCTGACCGCCGGAGACCACGAAGGCCCGGGTGGTGGGGTGGCTCCACGCCGCGGCGAGCCAGGCCTCGTCGAGCCGGTGGTGGGCGGCCCGGTCGATGCCGCTCGGGGCGGTGAGCGAGATGGGACGGTCGGCGGTGCGGTCGGTCCAGGTGGTCACGGGTGCTTCCAACTCCCCCGGTGAAACGGTTGGTTCGGCGGGCTGTTCAGCCGGATGTCCGGTTGTACGGCAGGACGGGTGCGGCGGGGCTTCTTCAGTGTGCATCTCGCCAGTTCCGGGCCAGATCGCCCCACAGGTAGGCGGAGGTCTCGACGCCTTTGAGGAGGAGGTCCAGTTCGACCTTCTCGTTCGGGGCGTGCCAGCCGTCGGACGGGACCGAGATGCCGAGGAACAGCACGGGGGCGGCGAGGACGTCCTGGAGGTCCGCGGCGGGCCCCGATCCGCCCTCGCGGGTGAAGCGGATCTCCTTCTCGAAGGCGCGGCCCATGGCGCGTACGACGGACTGCAGGGCGGGATGGTCGAGCGGTGTGAGGCACGGACGCGTGGCGGCGCCGAAGGTGATCTCGTGGCGGATCCCGGCGGGCAGCTGCTCGGCGGCCCAGGCGCGGACGGCCTTCTCGATGTGGTCGGGGTCCTGTCCGGCGACGAGCCGGAAGGAGAGTTTGACCATCGCCGAGGACGGGACGATCGTCTTGTTGCCGGGGCCCTGGTAGCCGCCGCCGATGCCGTTGACCTCGGCGGTCGGGCGGGCCCAGACGCGCTCCAGGGTGGTGTGGCCGCTCTCTCCGTGCGTGGCCGTGGACCGGGCGGTACGCAGCCAGCGCTCCTCGTCGAAGGGCAGCTCGGCGAAGAGCTCCCGCTCGCGGTCGGTGAGTTCGGTGATGCCTTCGTAGAACCCGGGGATCGCCACGCGCGCGTGCTCGTCGTGCAGCGCGGCGACGAGGCGGGCGACGGCGGTGGCCGGATTGGGCACGGCACCGCCGAAGGAGCCGGAATGGATGTCCTGGTCGGGTCCGTACAGCTGGATCTCGCACTCGGCGAGGCCGCGCATGCCGGTGCACACCGTGGGGGTGTCCTCGGACCACATGCCGGTGTCGGAGACGATCACCGCGTCGGCGGTCAGCCGGTCCTTGCGGGCTTCTACGAGGTCACGGAAGTGCGGGGAGCCGGATTCCTCCTCGCCCTCGATCAGCAGCTTCAGATGGACCGCGGGGGTCGTGCGGCCCGTGGCGGCGAGGTGGGCCCGAACGCCGAGTGTGTGGAAGAACACCTGCCCCTTGTCGTCGGCGGCCCCGCGCGCGTGGAGTCGGTTTCCGCGGACGACGGGCTCGAAGGGGTCGGTGTCCCAGCCGTCCTCGCGAGCGGCGGGCTGTACGTCGTGGTGGCCGTAGACGAGGACCGTGGGTGCCTGCGGGTCGTCCGAGGGCCATTCGGCGAAGACCGCGGGTGCGCCGGGGGTCGACCAGACCTCGCAGGTCGGGAAGCCCGTCTCCCGTAGTTTCGCGGCGAGCCAGTCGGCGCTGCGCCGTACGTCCGCGGCGTGCTCGGGCTGGGCCGAGACGGACGGGATGCGCAGCCATTCGGCGAGGTCGTCGAGGAAGGCTGCGCGGTGCTGCTCGGTGTACGCGCGGACGGCGCTGTCCGGAGTCTTGCTCATGGTCACGAGCCTATCCGTCCACGCGCGCGTGCTGGTCCGGCGGTTCGTCGGGAACCCCTTCGGGTGGTTCTTCCAGGAGGAGGCGTTCCAGCGCGGCCCGGTCCGGCAGGCTCTTGGGGCGTACGACCTCGCCGGTGCGCACGTACAGGAAGGCGGCCCGTACGGATTCCAGGGGGACGCCGCGCTGCTCGGCCCAGGCGAGCCGGTAGACGGCGAGCTGGAGCGGATCGGCGGTGCGGGTGCGGCTGGTCTTCCAGTCGACGATCTCGTACGTCGTCGTCGCCTGCCCGGCTCCGTGCTCGTCTGCCCCTTCCTTGTGGGCGCCTTTCGTGTGGACCTCTTCCTTGTAGACCGCGTCGATCCGGCCCCGTACGACGCGGCCGGCGATGGCGAGCTGGAAGGGGGTCTCGACCCGGTAGGGCGTGCGGTGGGCGTAGGGGGTGCGGTCGAAGGCGTCCTTGAGGGCTTCCAGGTCGCGTTCGTCGGCGATCTCGGCCTCGCTGCCGGGCAGGTCCTCCGGCTCCAGCATCGGGAGGCGCAGCTCTTCGAAGCGGGCCTCGACCCAGGCGTGGAAGCGGGTGCCCCGGCGGGCGGCGGGCTGGGGCGGACGCGGCATGGGGCGCGCCAGTTCCTGTGCGAACCCTTCCGGGTCGGCGGCCAGCCGCAGCAGCTGGGACGCGGTCAGGGAGGCCGGCAGGGGGACGTCCGTGACGCTCTCGCGGGCGCGCAGGAGCTCCCCGGTGAGGGCGTCGAGGTCGCGGTCCCAGGAGGCGATGGTGCGGGCTTCCTCCAGGGTGAGGCGCGAGGTCTCGGGAGGGTGCGGGCGGGCGTCCGGGGCGGGGCTGGGGTGCGGGACCGTCGGGCGGTCGGGGGTCACCGGGCGCTCCGGGGTCCACGCGTCCCAGTCGTCCGGGGCGTCGTCCGTGAAATCGGCCTCTTCGTAAGGAGGCTCGTCCTCCTCCGGCGGTGGCCAGTCCGGGTCGTCGTACGGGCCCGGGGCGTCGTGAGCGGAGGGGTGGGCCGTCTCGTGGGATTGGCCGGACTCCAGGTGGGCCAGCACCGTCTGTGCGGCCTCGCGGCGGCGGGCCATCGCCAGGTCGTCGAGCGGGAGCGGCCAGGCGTGGTCGCCACCGGCCGCCAGCAGCGCGGGGTTCTCCTCGTCCTCCTCGGGTGCGTCCTCCCAGGCCTCGATCTCGCCGTGCCCGGCCGCGCAGTGCTCGTACAGGGCGTGCAGGAAGTCGGACGGGCCGCGGGGCTTCTTCTGGGAGGGGCCCCACCAGTGACCGGAGCCGAGCAGCAGGGAGCGGGGGCGGGTGAAGGTGACGTAGCCGAGGCGGAGTTCCTCAGTGTGCTGGTGCTCCTTCATGGCCTCGTGGAAGGCCTTCATGCTGCGGGAGTCCCAGGCGTCGATGTCGGGCAGGGTGTCGGCGTCGCCGCGCAGTTCGTGCGGGAGGACCTTGCCCTGGGCGGTCCATTTCTCGCGGCCCTGGCCGCTGGGGAACGTGCCGGTGACGAGTCCCGGGACCACGACGACGTCCCATTCCAGGCCCTTGGACTTGTGCGCGGTGAGCACCTTGACGGTGTTCTCGCCGCCCGGCAGGGCGTTGTCGAGGCCCTTCTCGTACTGGGCCGCGGTGCGCAGGAAGCCGAGGAAGGCGAGCAGGGAGGCCTCGCCCTCGTTCGCGGCGAAGGAGGCGGCGACGTCCAGGAAGTTGGACAGGGTCTCGCGGCGGCGGGCGGCCAGCGCGTGCGGGGACGCGGAGAGCTCCACCTCCAGGCCCGTGGTGGCCAGCACCCGGTGCAGGACGTCCATGAGCGGGTCGGCGAGCGAGCGGCGCAGATCGCGCAGTTCGGTGGCGAGCCGCGCGAACCGTACGCGGGCGTCGGCCGAGAACGGCAGCCCGTCGTCGTCCCCGTCATCGCCGAGGGGCGTCTCCAGGAAGGTGTCGAGGGCGTCCGCGAGGGAGATCACCTCGGCCGGGTCGACGCCTTCGACGGCTGCGGCGAGCCGCAGGTCGGGGTCGTCGTCGGCGCCCACGCGTGCGTGGGACACGAGCAGCCGGGCGCGGCGGCCCAGGAGGGCGAGGTCGCGGGGGCCGATGCGCCAGCGCGGTCCGGTGAGCAGACGGACCAGTGAGGCGTTGGCCCCGGGGTCCTGGAGGACCTCGCAGACGGCGACCAGGTCGGCGACCTCGGGCAGGTGCAGCAGCCCGGAGAGCCCCACGACCTCCACCGGGATGTCCCGGGCGACGAGCGCGCCCTGGATCTGGGCGAAGTCGGTCGCGGTGCGGCACAGGACGGCGATCTCACCGGGGGCCTTGCCGGTGCGGACAAGATGGGCGATGGAGTCGGCGAGCCAGTCCATCTCCTCGGCGTGGGTACGCAGCAGGGCGCAGCGGACCATGCCGTCGCGCTCGGCGCCGGGGGCGGGGCGGAGGGCCTCCACGCCCGCGTGCATGGCGCGCAGGGGCTCCGCGAGGCCGTTGGCGAGGTCGAGGAGGCGGCCTCCGCTGCGGCGGTTCTCGCTGAGCGACTGGCGGGTCGCGGGGCGGCCGTCGGCGTGCGCGAAGTGTTCGGGGAAGTCGTCGAGGTTGGCCACGGAGGCGCCGCGCCAGCCGTAGATGGCCTGGCAGGGGTCGCCGACGGCGGTCACCGGGTGGCCCGTGCCGCCGCCGAACAGACCGGCCAGGAGGATGCGCTGGGCCACGGACGTGTCCTGGTACTCGTCCAGGAGGACCACCCGGAACTCGTCGCGCAGGATGCCGCCGACCTCGGAGCGGGTGCGGGCGAGGGTCGCCGAGAGGGCGATCTGGTCGCCGAAGTCGAGGAGGTCGCGCTCGCGCTTGGCCTTCCTGTAGCGGCTCACCAGCTCGGTCAGTTCACGCCGGGCGGCGGCGGTCTCCGGGACCTTGCGCAGATCGGCGTTGCTGAGCTTGGCGCCCTCCAGCTCGTGCAGCAGCCGGGCGTCGTACGCGCGCAGTTCCTCGGGCTGTACGAGGTGTTCCGCCAGCTCGGAGTCGAGGGTGAGGAGGTCGCCGACCAGGTCGGGGAAGGAGCGGGTGAGCGCGGGGTAGGGGCCCGGTGCCTCGCGCAGGACCCGGGCGGCCAGCTGGTAGCGCGTGGCGTCGGCGAGGAGGCGCGCGGTGGGTTCGAGTCCGATGCGCAGCCCGTGATCGGTCAGGAGGCGGCCGGCGAAGGCGTGGTAGGTGGAGATCACCGGTTCGCCCGGCGGGTTGTCCGGGTCGATCACGTCCGGGTTGGTGACTCCGGCCTTGATCAGGGCCTTCCGTACGCGCTCGGCGAGTTCGCCCGCCGCCTTGTTGGTGAACGTCAGGCCCAGGACCTGCTCGGGGGCCACCTGTCCGGTGCCGACCAGCCACACCACGCGCGCTGCCATCACCGTGGTCTTGCCGGAGCCTGCTCCGGCCACGATCACCTGCGGGGCGGGCGGGGCGACGATGCAGGCCGTCTGCTCCGGGGTGAACGGGATGCCGAGGAGCTCCTTGAGCTGCTCGGGATCGGAGATACGGGCTGGCACGTCAGAGAGGCTAGTCGCGCCCACTGACAGTCGGTGCCGATTCGGCGGCAGGGCCGAAGGATGCGCAGGTCAGCACACGTGGTGCTGTATGTCACTTCGCGGCGCTTCGTACACGGCAGACACCCTTTGGAGCGGATTGCCGCGGACACTTCGGCGCGGATCGCAGCGGATGTGGCGGACACCCCCGCGGACGGCTGCCCGGGGCTGTGCCCCGTCACTCGACGACGTGACGTCCTTCCGGGCGGGCGCTGCACGAGGCCCGGAAGGCGCAGTGCGTGCAGTGCTGGCCGGTCGTCGGCGTGAACCGTTCGTCGAGGACCTTGCCCGCGGCGGTGGCGAGGAGGTCGCCGACCCACTCCCCCTCCAGCGGCTCCTGGGCCTGCACCTTGGGCAGGGTCTCACCGCCGTCCTTCTTGGGGGCGCCCTGGCGCAGCTGGACGAGTTCGGCGCCGCCGGGCTCGGGGCGTTCGCCGTCGAAGACCTCGTCCACGGCACCCTCGCTGACGGCGAGCTGGTAGACGGCGAGCTGCGGGTGATGGGCCACGTCGGCGGCGCTCGGTGCCTGCTTGCCGGTCTTGAAGTCGACCACATAGGCGCGGCCCTCGGCGTCCCGCTCGACGCGGTCCATGGAGCCGCGGATGCGGACTTCGTAGGAGCCCGCTTCGAGGGTGACGTCGAAGTCGTGCTCGCTGGCCACCGGAGTGCGTTCGGCGCGGTCCATGACATGCCACTTCAGGAAGCGTTCGAGCGCCACGCGCGCATGCTCCTTCTCCTGCGCCGACTTCCAGGGTGCGTCGAAGGCGAGCGCCTCCCACACGGAGTCGAGCCGCTCCATGAGGACGGCGAGGTCGGCGGGAGTACGGCCGGAGGCGACCTCGTCCGCCAGGACGTGCACCACGTTGCCGAAGCCCTGGGCGGCGGTCGCGGGGGCGTCCGCCTTCACCTCGCGGCCCAGGAACCACTGCAGGGCGCAGGTGTTGGCGAGCTGGTCGAGGGCGCTGCCGGAGAGCACGACGGGATGGTCGCGGTCGCGCAGCGGCACCTTGCTCTCGGTGGGTTCGTACATGCCCCACCAGCGGTAGGGGTGCGCGGACGGCACCAGGGGGCGGCCGTCCTCGTCGCCGAGCGCGGCGAGTCTGCCCAGACGGCGGGCCGCCGCCTCCCTGAGGGTGGCCGAGACGCGGGGGTCGACCGTGGTGGACCGCAGTTCCGCGACGAGCGCGGCGACGGACAGGGGGCGGCGGGGGCGGCCCGTTATGTCCTTGGGCTCCGTGCCGAGTTCGGTGAGGAAGCGGGACGGCTGGTCGCCGTCGTCCGCGGGGGCCTTCACGGCGGTGACGACGAGCCGTTCACGCGCGCGTGTGGCGGCCACGTAGAACAGGCGGCGTTCTTCGGAGAGGAGCGCTCCGGGGGTGAGCGGCTCCGCGAGACCGTCCCGTCCGATGCGGTCCGCCTCCAGGAGGGAACCGCGACGGCGCAGGTCGGGCCACAGTCCCTCCTGAACGCCCGCGACGACGACCAGGCGCCATTCCAGGCCCTTGGAGCGGTGCGCGGTCATCAGACGTACGGCGTCGGGGCGAACGGCCCTTCGGGTGAGCGTGTCGGCGGCGATGTCCTGGGCGTCGACCTCCTCCAGGAAGTTGAGGGCGCCTCGGCCGCCGGTGCGTTCCTCGGCGCGGGCCGCGGTCGCGAACAGCGCGCACACGGCGTCGAGGTCGCGGTCCGCGTTGCGGCCGGCCGCGCCGCCGCGCCGGGCGGCCCGCTCCAGGCGCTGCGGCCAGGGCGTGCCGTCCCACAGCTCCCACAGTGCCTCCTCGGCCGTGCCGCCCCCTGCCAGGCGCTCCCTTGCCTTGCGCAGGAGGGCGCCCAGGCGCTGGGCGCCGCGCGCGTACGAGGGGTCGTGGGCGACCAGCCGCTCCGGCTCGGCCAGTGCCCGTGCCAGCAGCTCGTCGGAGGGCGGTGGCACGTGGTTGCCCGCGGCGCGCTCCTCCTCGCGCAGGGCACGGCCCAGACGGCGCAGGTCCGCGGCGTCCATGCCGGCCAGCGGGGACGCGAGGAGGGTGAGCGCGGTCTCGACGTCGAGCCACGGCTTCTCCGGGACGGCCTGCTCCTCCCGGAGGGGCTGCTCCTGAAGGGACTGCTCCTGAACGGCTTGCTCCTCCGAGGCGGCCCGCTCCTCTGGGGCGGCCTGCTCCTCTGAGGCGGGTCCCTCCGACGCCGTCTCGCCCGAGGTGGGCTCTCCGGAGAGGGGCCCTTCCGAAGTCGCGTCTTCGGAGGGAGCGATCTCAGGAGAAGGGGTCTCAGGAGAAGACGTCTCGGAGGAAGGGGGCTCGGCTGAAGGGGTCTCGCGGGCGGGAGGCTCCCCCAGTTCCGCCGCGGCCACCGCCTTGAGGGCCGACAGCAAGGGCGTCACCGCCGGTTCGTGGCGCAGCGGCAGGTCGTCGCCGTCGATGTCGAGGGGGACGCCGGCCGCGGTGAGCGTGCGGCGGATCGTCGGGATGGTGCGGGAGCCGGCACGTACCAGGACGGCTATGTCCTTCCACGGAACGCCGTCCTCCAGGTGGGCGCGACGCAGGATGTCCGCGATGTTGTCCAGCTCCGTACCGGAGGTCGGGTACGTGTAGACCTCCACCTGGCCGCCGTCCCGTACGGGGGCGAGTTCCCTGTGGGCGCGTACCTTCTCCGCCGGGAGGCGGGTCAGGGGCATGCGCTGGGTCAGCAGCCGGGTGGCCGCCAGCAGGCCCGCGCCCGACCTGCGGGACGTCCTCAGGACCTCGACCGGGGCCGGTGTGCCGTCCACACGTGGGAAGACGTCCGGGAACTCCAGGATGCCGTTCACGTCGGCGCCCCGGAACGCGTAGATCGACTGGTCGGGGTCGCCGAAGGCCACCAGCGTGCGGCCACCGCCCGCGAGCGCGTCCAGGAGCCGCAGCTGCGCCGGATCGGTGTCCTGGTACTCGTCCACGAAGACGGCGTCGTACTGCTCGGCGAGCCGTTCGGCCACTCCGGGACGCCGGGCGAGCAGCACCGCGCGGTGCACCAGTTCCGCGTAGTCGAGCACTCCCTGCATGTCGAGCACGTCGAGGTACTCGGCGAGGAAGGCGGAGGCGGCCAGCCAGTCGGGGCGGCCGATGCGCCGGGCGAAGGTCTGCAGGGCGTCGGGGCCGAGGCCCAGCTCACGGCTGCGGGCGAGGACCGCGCGGACCTCGTCGGCGAAGCCGCGCGTCGTCAGGCACGCGCGCAGTTCGTCCGGCCAGCGCACGTGGGCGAGGCCGAGCCGCTCCAGGCCGGGCTGGCCCGCGAGCAGTTCCCGTACCGCCACGTCCTGTTCGGGGCCGGAGAGCAGCCGCATCGGTTCCACGAACAGATCGGTGTCCTGGTGGGCCCTCACCAGGGCGTAGCAGAAGGAGTGGAAGGTCGTCGCCCGTGGCGCGCGGGCCGCTCCTATGCGCAGCGCCATGCGGTCGCGCAGTTCCACGGCGGCCTTGCGGCTGAACGTCAGCACCAGGATGCGCTCGGGGTCCGCGCCGCGGGCGATCCGGGCCGCCACGGACTCGACGAGCGTGGTCGTCTTGCCGGTGCCCGGACCTGCGAGGACGAGCAGCGGGCCCCCCTCGTGGTCAACCGCCGCACGCTGGGCTGCGTCCAGCAGAGGGGGAGCCACCCGTACCGGCGGGGTTCGCACCAGCCGGTAAGCGCCACGGGTCCCCTGTCGACCCTGGGGGTACGACAGGCGCCTGGTGGAGAAAGAGGAGCTCACGTGGTTCGCCGGTCCTGGTGGGTGTGCTGGGGATTGTCACTGTCGGCGCGGGACGCCGTCGGTGAGGGATCGTGCTCGGGCGACGGGTGGGAGATCGGCGGCGCGAGGCGGGCGGTGGCCGCGGGATGAACGGGACGCGTGCCGTCGACGCTACGCCGGTGGATGCCGTGGAAGCGGCGCTTCCCCGTGTTCCCTCCCAGCACCGGTGTCTCCCGCATCACGAACGTACGGCATGTCCCGGGCGTGCCCGCATTCCCTCGAACGGGTCACCCGTCGCTCTCCTGGCGGTTCGATGCCGGAAGCTGTCGGGTGTGACCCTCCGCACGATCACCGCCGTCCCATCTGGCCTGTTTCATGTCGATGCGCGGAAGGTGGCCTTCGGAGGCCCTGCTCGCGCCCTTGAGGGGCGTGCCTTCGGCCCGGTAGTGCTCCTGCGCGTCCAGTTCGTGGCCGGGGAGCAAGGTGCCGTCCGCGCGGACGACCCGCCACCACGGAACGGCTCCTCCGTAGAGGGCCATGACGCGTCCGACCTGTCGCGGACCGCCCTCCTCCAGCCATTCCGCGACATCTCCGTACGTCATGACGCGCCCGGGCGGGATCTGCTCGGCGACGTCGAGGACCCGCTCCGCGTACTCCGGCAAGGCGTCCGCCGGGAGGCTCTGCTCGCTCATCCGGTCCATCCTGCACCACCCCTCCGACAACGTGACGCGGCGGCGACTGTGTGTATCCCTCGCTCCGGCACAGCGCTTCGGGCAGACTGTGCGCCCCCGCATTGCACCCTGATGCCCCCCTGTGTCAGCGGGGCATGCCACCATCGTGCGGGCGGTTACTGGTGATACGAGACCAAGAAGAGACGATGAAACAGCAGGGTGTGCACCCCGAAGACGCGGAGGGCACCTCTGAGGTTTCGTCGCGCCCGGATTCCGGCGACGATACGGACGAAAGCCTTCCGGAGAAGACAGAGGCGCCTGTGACGCCGGTGCCGGACGTCGCGTCCGGGACAGGCGTGACGTCCGGGAATCCGGACACGTCCCAGAAGAAGGACATGCGCAAGGAGAGCGAAGCCGCAGAGACCGACGGCGTGGCCTGCGACGACGCCCCGGCCGAAGCGGTCGAGGGCGACGAACCGCTGCTCCCCGCGCGCGTGCACCGTCCCTCCGACCTGATGCGCCTGCTCGTGGGCGTTCTCGCGATCACCGTGCTGCTCTCGATCGCCGCGTTCGCGCACGGCACGACGTCGGGGCTGGCGCAGGACATCAACAAGGGCACCGACGAGGCGCCCGACCTGCTGATCAAGATCGCCGGGCTCGCGTCGAGCATCGCGATCCTCCTGGTGCCGGTCGCCTTCGCCATCGAGCGGCTGATCAAGCGGGACGGGCTGCGGATCGCCGACGGTGTGCTGGCCGCGGTCCTCGCCCACGGTGTGACGCTCGCCACTGATCTGTGGGTCGCCAAAGGCGCTCCGGACTCGATCCAGAAGGCGCTCACCCAGCCTTCCCCCGGAGACATCCACGCCCTGACCGATCCGGTGCACGGTTACCTCGCGCCGGTCATCGCCTACATGACGGCCGTCGGCATGTCGAGACGGCCGCGCTGGCGTGCGGTCCTGTGGGTCGTCCTGATGCTCGACGCCTTCTCCATGCTGGTCACCGGCTACACGACCCCCTTCTCGATCATCCTCACGGTGCTGATCGGCTGGAGCGTGGCCTACGGAACGCTGTACGCGGTCGGCTCACCGAACGTACGGCCCACCGGCCGGACCCTGATGGCCGGGCTGCGGCACGTCGGCTTCCACCCGGTGAGCGCGGCGCGCGACGAGACCCCGGAGGCCGCGGACGGCGACCGCGGCCGCCGGTACTTCGTGACGCTCCAGGACGGCGCCCCACTGGACGTGACGGTGGTGGACCGGGAACAGCAGGCCCAGGGGTTCTTCTACCGCGTGTGGCGCCGGCTGACCCTGCGCGGCATCACCACGCGCCGCAGCCTCCAGTCGCTGCGCCAGGCCCTGGAACAGGAGGCGCTCCTCGCGTACGCGGCCATCGCGGCCGGGGCCAACGCGCCGAAACTGATCGCGACCTCCGAGCTGGGTCCGGACGCCGTGATGCTGGTCTACGAACACATCGGCGGGCGCACCCTCGACACGCTGCCGGACGAGGAGATCACCGACGACCTGCTGCGCGAGACCTGGCACCAGGTGCAGGCGCTTCAGTCGCGGCGCATCGCCCACCGCAGGCTGGCCGGTGACGCCATTCTGGTGGATCGTTCCGGCACGGTGATCCTCACGGACCTGCGCAACGGCGAGATCGCGGCCGGTGAGCTGATGCTGCGCATGGACGTCGCCCAGCTGGTGACCACGCTCGGTCTGCGCGTCGGCGCGGAGCGCGCGGTGGCCTCGGCCGTCGGTGTGCTCGGCCCGGACGCGGTCGCCGACTGCCTGCCCATGCTGCAGCCCATCGCGCTCACCCGCTCCCACCGCGCCACCCTGCGCAAACTGGCCCGGGAACGTTCGGAGCGCGAGCGCGAGGCGGTCCTGGAGGCCTCCCGGCAGGCCAAACTGGCCCGCGCCGCGGAGCACGAGGCCACGCCCGAGGAGACCAGGCCCGTCCTGGAGAAGCCCGACAAGAAAACCGTACGGGCCGAGCAGCGGGCCGAGAAGCGGGCGATCGACGAGGCGCTGGACGAGGCCCGCGAGGAGGACCTGCTCACCCAGATCAGGCACCAGGTGCTGCTGATCAGGCCGCAGGCACCGGTCGAGCCGGCCCGTCTTGAGCGCATCCGGCCGCGCACGCTGATCAGTTTCATCGCGGGCGCGTTCGGCGCGTACTTCCTGCTGACGCAGCTCACGCACATCGAGTTCGGCACGCTCTTCGAGAGCGCCCAGTGGGGCTGGGTCGCCGCGGCGGCGCTCTTCTCGTTGCTGAGCTACTTCGCCGCGGCCATGAGCCTGCTGGGTTTTGTGCCCGAGCGGGTGCCGTTCATGCGGGCCGTGGCGGCGCAGGTCGCCGGGTCCTTCGTGAAGATCGTGGCGCCCGCGGCGGTGGGCGGTGTCGCACTCAACACGCGGTTCCTGCAGCGTGCGGGGGTACGGCCGGGGCTGGCGGTGGCGAGCGTCGGCGCGTCGCAGCTGTTCGGGCTCGGCTGCCACATCCTGATGCTGCTGTCGTTCGGCTATCTGACCGGTACCGAGAAGACGCCCTCCTTGTCGCCGTCCCGGACGGTCATCGCAGGTCTGCTGACCGTCGCCGTTCTCGTCCTCGTCGTGACCTCGGTGCCGTTCCTGCGGAAATTCGTGGTCACGCGCGTGCGGTCGCTTTTCGCGGGTGTCATCCCGCGCATGCTGGACGTGCTCCAGCGTCCGCAGAAGCTGATCACCGGCATCGGCGGCATGCTTCTGCTGACGGCCTGCTTCGTGATGTGCCTCGACGCGTCGATCCGGGCGTTCGGCAGCGAGGACATGCCCGCGATCAGCATCGCCAGCGTGGCCGTCGTCTTCCTCGCGGGGAACGCGCTCGGCTCCGCCGCGCCCACCCCGGGCGGCGTGGGCGCTGTCGAGGCCACCCTGACGGTCGGTCTGATCGCCGTCGGGCTCCCCAAGGAGGTCGCGGCGCCCGCCGTGCTCCTGTACCGCCTTCTCACGCTGTGGCTGCCCGTGCTGCCGGGATGGCTGTTCTTCAACCACCTGACACGCAAGGGCGCGCTCTAGGCTCTGTCGTCACGGCAGGTCCCGGGAAAGGGCGGGGAATTCTCACCCGCACGGCCCGCGCCCCGAGCGGCTCGTCCTGTGCGCCCCCAGGATGGGTTTATGCCGAATCCTTCCCCGCCTCGCGCCGCCGTTCTGACCGCCACCGCCTTCCTGCTGCTGGCGGCCCTCGCCGGATGCGGCGCCGACGGCGGCTCCGCGGACGAGGACCTGTCGGCGCAGAAGCTCAGTTGGAAGGACTGCCCCGAACCGTCCGAGTCCGAGGGTGGCGGGGACGCTCCGTCGCCCCTGCCGGACGGCGACGGCTGGAAGTGCGCGACTCTGAAGGCGCCCCTGGACTGGGACAAGCCCAAGGGGGACACCATCGGTCTCGCGCTGATCCGCGCGCAGGCGAGCGGCGCCAAGGACCGGCGCATCGGTTCGCTGCTCTTCAACTTCGGCGGTCCCGGCGGCTCGGGCGTCACCACGCTCCCCGCGTTCGGCAAGGACTACGACGAGCTGCGTACCCGTTACGACCTGGTCAGTTTCGACCCGCGCGGTGTCGGCCGCAGCGCCGGCGTGAAGTGCGAGGACAGCGAACAGCTCGACGAGTACTTCCAGCAGGACGCCACCCCGGACGACGAAGCCGAGCAGCGGACGCTGCTGAACAGCACGAAGAACTTCAACAAGGCCTGCGAGAAGAACTCCGGGAAGCTCCTCCCCCACGTGCGCACCACCGACGCGGCCCGCGACATGGACCTGATGCGCCAGGTCCTCGGCGACGACAAGCTGCACTACTTCGGTATCTCGTACGGCACCGAACTGGGCGGCGTGTACGCGCATCTGTTCCCCGAGAAGGTCGGGCGGGCCGTCTTCGACGCGGTCGTGGACCCGACGCAGAACTCCGAACAGGGCTCCCTCGGGCAGGCCAAGGGCTTCCAGTTGGCGCTGGACAACTTCGCCGAGGACTGCGCCTCCAAGGCCGAGGAGTGCCCGCTCGGCGACAGCGCGCAGGACGTCAAGGACCGGATCGCCACCCTGCTCAAGGACCTCGACGGCAAGCCGATCCCGGGTATCTTCCCGCGCCAACTCACCCAGACCGCCGCCACGAGCGGCATCGCGCAGTCCCTGTACTCCAAGGAGTTCTGGGAGTACCTCACCGAAGGGCTCCAGCAGGCGTACGACGGTGACGGCAAGGTTCTGATGCTGCTGTCCGACTCGATGAACGGGCGCAACCAGGACGGCGAGTACAGCAACATCAGCGCCGCCAACGTCTCCATCAACTGCGCGGACGACAAACCGCGTTACACCGCCGCCGACGTGACGGCGAAGCTCCCTGAGTTCCGCAGGGCCTCTTCGGTCTTCGGCGACTATCTGGCGTGGGGCATGGTCGGCTGCACCGACTGGGCGGTGGCGGGCGACGCCGACCACCCCGATGTGAACGCGCCAGGAGCGGCTCCGATCCTCGTGGTCGGGAACACCGGCGACCCGGCGACCCCGTACGAGGGCGCGCGGAAGATGGTGGATTCACTGGGCAAGGGGGTCGGTGTCGAGCTGACGTACAAAGGTCAGGGGCACGGGTCGTACGACAGCGGGAACAAGTGCGTGCGCGGCGCGGTGAACGGCTATCTGCTGAACGGAAGGGTCCCCTCGACCGGAACGGTCTGCTCCTGAACAACCTCACAAAGCAGCAGGTCAGAGAGTTATCCACAGGGCTCCGCTGTGCTCGCGGAGATCTGCCTACTATGGCCTGACTGTCATCCGCGACATCCGGCGGACGACGATGCAAGGGGGAAGTTCATGGCGCATATCGCACGGTGGACGGCACTGGCCGCCGCCGCGTTGCTGGTGGCCGGCTGCAGCGGCTCGTCCGGGGGCGACGGGGGGAACGACAAGAACGACGACGCGGGCAGGTCGCCGGGCGCGGCATCCTCCGCGGGCGCCATGCGGGGGCTGCCCGCCTCACTCACCTCGCAGAAGCTCGACTGGGGCAGGTGCAAGGCCACCGAGACCGGTCCCGCGCCGGGCGGGGAGTGGCGGTGTACGACGCTCAAGGTGCCGCTGGACTGGGCGAAGCCGGCGGGCGAGACCATCGGACTGGCCCTGATCCGCAGTGAGTCGAGCGGCTCCTCGGGTGACCGCATCGGCTCGCTGCTGTTCAACTTCGGCGGCCCCGGCGGCTCGGGCGTCGACTATCTGCCGCCGTTCGGGCCGACGTTCGCGAAGCTCCACGAGCGGTACGACCTGGTCAGTTGGGACCCGCGCGGGGTGGCCGCCAGCGAGGGCGTGCGCTGTCGCAGCGACAAGGAGGTCCAGGCGGCCGAGGCGGTCGACACCACCCCGGACACCTCCGCCGAGGAGACCGCGTTCCTCAAGGACGCCGCGGACTTCGGCAAGGGCTGCCAGAAGTCCGCGGGCAAGCTCATGGGACATGTCTCGACGACCGACACGGCCCGGGACATGGACCTGATGCGGCATGTCCTCGGCGACCGGAAGATGCACTACTTCGGCATCTCGTACGGCACCGAACTGGGCGGCGTGTACGCCCACTTGTTCCCCAAGAACGCGGGACGGCTGGTCCTGGACGCGGTCGTCGACCCGAGCGCCGGCACGGTGGGCCACGCGGAGAACCAGGCCAGGGGTTTCCAGCGCGCTCTGGAGGACTACCTCGAATCCACGGGCCGGGACCCCGAGCAGGGCTCGCAGGAGATCGCGGACCTGCTCAAGCGGATCGACTCGAAGCCGCTGGCGACCACGAGCGGCCGCGATCTGACCCAGCAGCTCGCCCTCACCGGCATCATCTACCCGCTCTACAGCAAGTCGTCCTGGCCGGCCCTCACCAGCGCGCTCGAAGCGGCCGAGGACGGCGACGGCGACGGCACGGAACTGCTCGCGCAGGCCGACGGCTACAACGACCGTGACGCCTCGGGCCACTACGGCACGACCACGCATTCCCAACGGGTCATATCGTGCTTGGACGACAAGGAGCGGCCGACGCCCGAGGAGGCGAAGAAGCGGCTCTCCGAGTTCCGGAAGATCTCGCCCGTGTTCGGGGACTCGATGGGCTGGGACACGGCCGGCTGGTGCCACGACTGGCCGGTGGCCGGGCAGTACGAGACGCCGGAGGTGAGCGCGCCCGGCGCGGACCCCGTCCTGGTGGTCGGCAACACCGGCGACCCGGCGACGCCGTACGAGGGCGCACGCAAGATGGCGGACGAGCTCGGCAAGGGCGTCGGTGTGCAGCTCACCTGGAAGGGCGAGGGACACGGGGCGTACGGGAGCGGGAGCGACTGCGTCGACAGCACGGTGGACGACTACCTGCTCGACGGATCGGTACCGGACGACGGCAAGGTCTGCTCCTAGCGGACCCGGCCACCCCTGCCCGGACGACGGGAAGGGGCCCGGCACACACGGTGCCGAGCCCCTCTCCCTGCAGGATCAGTCCCTACGGGGTCTGTCCTTGCAGGGTCTGTCCCTACGGGGTGTCGCTAGTAGATCGGCTTCTCCGGCTCGATCTGGTTGACCCAGCCGATCACGCCGCCGCCCACGTGCACGGCGTCGGAGAATCCGGCCGACTTGAGGACCGCGAGGACCTCCGCGCTGCGGACACCGGTCTTGCAGTGCAGGACGATCTTCTTGTCCTGCGGCAGGGTCGCCAGGGCGGTGCCCATGAGGAACTCGTTCTTCGGGATCAGCTTGGCGCCGGGGATCGAGACGATCTCGTACTCGTTGATCTCGCGGACGTCGATGATCTCGATGTTCTCGCCGTCGTCGATCCACTCCTTGAGCTGCTTGGGAGTGATCGTCGAGCCGGCGGCCGCCTCCTGGGCCTCTTCGGAGACGACGCCGCAGAAGGCCTCGTAGTCGATGAGCTCGGTGACGGTCGGGTTCTCGCCGCAGACCGCGCAGTTCGGGTCCTTGCGGACCTTGACCTGGCGGTACTGCATCTCCAGGGCGTCGTAGATCATCAGGCGGCCGAGAAGCGGCTCGCCGATGCCCGCGAGGAGCTTGATGGCCTCGTTGACCTGGATGGAGCCGATGGACGCGCACAGCACGCCCAGGACGCCGCCCTCGGCGCAGGAGGGGACCATGCCGGGGGGCGGGGGCTCCGGGTAGAGGCAGCGGTAGCAGGGCCCGTGCTCGGACCAGAAGACGGAGGCCTGGCCGTCGAAGCGGTAGATCGAGCCCCAGACGTACGGCTTGTTGAGCAGCACGCACGCGTCGTTGACCAGGTAGCGCGTCGCGAAGTTGTCCGTGCCGTCGACGATCAGGTCGTACTGGCTGAAGATGTCCATCACGTTCTCGGCTTCGAGCCGCTCTTCGTGAAGGACCACGTTCACATAGGGGTTGATGCCGAGCACGCTGTCGCGGGCCGACGCCGCCTTGGAGCGGCCGATGTCCGCCTGGCTGTGGATGATCTGGCGCTGCAGGTTCGACTCGTCGACCTCGTCGAACTCCACGATGCCGAGGGTGCCCACGCCCGCGGCGGCGAGGTACATCAGCGCCGGCGAGCCCAGGCCGCCGGCGCCCACACAGAGCACCTTGGCGTTCTTCAGCCGCTTCTGCCCGTCCATGCCCACGTCGGGGATGATCAGGTGGCGGGAGTACCTGCGGACCTCGTCTACGGTGAGCTCAGCAGCTGGCTCGACCAGGGGTGGCAGCGACACGGGGACTCCGTTGGTCGGTCAATCACTACAGTTGTTCTCCCCTTAACACTGCCACGCCCTTCTTCATTCCGAGACACCCGTTCCGATCCGCGAGACGAGTTCGTCCCAGTAGCCGGGCAGACTCTCCCAGGGGGCGGCCGAACCTCCGCGGTCCGTGCGGTCGGTGAAGTAGATCGTCGAGGCACCCTGCCAGCGGGCGATGCGCAGAGCCTCGTCGAGATGGCCTCGGGGCATGCCGTGGACGAAGTGGCAGAAGCGCTCCGGCGGGTACTCCGCGGTCCACTCCGCCACCTGCGACCAGCGGTAGTCGCTCCAGGGCCCGGAGAAGGTCACCAACTGGTCGGCGGTCTCGGCGTAGCCGGGATACGGATGGGTGCCGTGGCCGAGGACGATGTGGCCGTCGCCGAGGAGCGCCCGCAGGGTGTCGGTGGTGCGCCGGACCTCCGGGAGTGCTGTCCGCTCCGTGGGACAGCGGTCCAGGAGGAAGCCGTCGACCTGGTACCAGTCGAGATAGCGGTGTGCCTCGGAGACGAGTTCGCCGAAGGCGCGGGCGCCGTAGGTCACGTCCAGGTGGCCGAGTACGCGGACACCCGCGTTGCGCAGGCGTCCGGCGGCTTCCAGGCAGTGGGGGTCGGGGCGGGCGCCGGGGCCGTCGGAGACGTTCAGGACGACCCAGTGCAGGGGGGTGCCGGGGCGGGTGAGGCCGCCCCATTCGACCGGGGCGACCAGGGGGTGCGCATAGCCGGGGACGCCGAAGCCGATCCTCAGGTCCGTGCTCGCGGTGCCCGTCGGTGTGCTGGTCAGATACGGCATGCGGCCTCCATCCAGATGTCGGCGAGGGATTCCTCGAGGTTGATCCGGGGCCGCCAGCCGAGCCGGTCGCGTGCGGTGCGCACGTCGGCCTGCTGCCAGCTGCCGCAGCCGTCCGGGTAGGGGTACGCGGCGGGGGCCGTGTGCTCTGTTTCGGAGCGGGGGTGACCGATGGATGGCCGGGCGGGGCCGGGAACTCCGTCGAGTTCGTGGAGGGCTCCGCCGTAGCCGGCGACGCGCGCGAGGACGGAGGCGGCGTCACGCAGGCGTACGGCACGACCGGATCCGATGTTGATGACGCCCTGCGCGGCGGAGAGGGAGGCGGCATGGACGGCACGGGCGACGTCGCGTACGTCGATGAAGTCGCGCTGGACACCGAGGCCGGCGAGTTTGAGGTCACCGTCGCCGGCCTGCATGGCGCGGCGCATGGCTTCGGCGAGCCGTCCGAGCGGGGAGCCCGCCGGGGTGCCGGGTCCGCACGGCGAGAACACCCGCAGGACGACGGCGTCCAGGCCGGAGCCGAGGACCAGTTCGGTGGCGGCGAGCTTGCTCACGCCGTAGGGGCCGCCGGGGCGGGGCACGGCGTCCTCGGCCGTGGAGGATCCGGGCTGGCTGGGTCCGTACTCCGCGCCGCAGCCGATCTGTACGAGGCGGGCCCCGCACCCGCTGCGGCGCAGTGCCTCACAGACGGTGGCGACGGCGACGGTGTTGTGCCGGGTGAGTTCGCGGGCGCCGCCGCGGGTGGCACCGGCGCAGTTGACGACGACCCCGGGGTGCACCGCGTCCAGGAAGCGGGTGAGCGCTCCCGGGCTGCCGCTGGCGAGGTCGAAGCGCACGTCCGCGTCGTCGCCCCGGCCGAGCGCGGTGAGCTGCACGGCCGGGTCGGCGAGGAGACGGTCGGCGACGAAGCGACCCAGGTATCCGTTGGCTCCGATCAGCAGCACCCTCATCGGGCGGCTCCCGGGGCGGACTCTCCGATGCGGAGGGTGATCATCTGGCGTTCTCCTTCAGGGTGGTGCCTTGGGTCGTACGGAAGGCCCGCGGTGTCGGCCCCGCGGGAAGGGGGGTGCTCGGCGTGGAGATCCATCACGAATCCCCTGGAGCCGAGAGTCGGTGGCGGGTCACGGCATGTCTCCGTGAACCGCGTGGGCGGAGGCCCGGGTGAGGGTCCTGGTCGCGTGGAGCAGGAGGGCGAGCGCCGCGGCACCGCACCCGAGGGCCGGGATCGCGCCCACTCCCCAGGCGTCGGCCACGGTCTCGACCGGCACGGCCAGCGCGTCACAGCCGGGGAGGCGGCTTGCGAAGACGCTCAGGAGGGCCAGTGCCTCGGCCACGCCCGCGGCCGCGAGCATGACGGCGGGGGCGTGCCTGAATCCGTGCACGGTGAGAAGACGGGCGAGCAGGAGGAGTGCGCCGAGGGCGCCGGCCCCGGCGTACGCGGCCTGCTCGTCCAGTACCGCTCCGCTCAGGGCGAGGAGGCCGCCGAGGACGCAGAGGAACAGTGCGAACACGCCCAGGAGCAGGGGTTTCACGGAGGATGCGAAGTCCTCCAAGGCGCGGCTGGTGGCGAGGCGGCGGCGGGCGCGCACGGTGAAGAGGTGGGCGCACCAGGCCGCCGGGGCGCAGGCCGCGCTCAGGGCCATGACGGACGCGAGGGCGATCGGCCAGGAGCTGTCGGGGCTGCCGGTGGGCGGTCCGTCGGGGCCGCCCTCGATGGCGGAGGCGAGCAGGCCGTCGCCGAGGAGGGCGTAGGCGACGAGCCAGTAGGTCCACGCGCGGGTGGACGGTGTCGGGGACCACGGCCGTGTGGCGTGCAGGGGGCCGCGGCTGCGGGCGGCGCGTACGGCGAGGGCCACGGCGAGTACGCCGACGACGGTCACCGCGAGGCGCGGCCGGCCCTCGGTGTACCGCAGTCCGGTCACGACCGCCGCGCACAGGGCGCCCGGCAGCAGGGTGAGTACGGCCCAGTCGGCGTGCGCCTCGGGGGTGTCGGGTGTCTCGGGCCGGGGTGCTGTGTCGCCGGCGCGGGGTACTCGCGCGTACATCTCCTCCGCGAGGGAGAAGACGTCCCGGTGCCGGAAGTGGGTGGCGGTCCGGTCGGTCACGCCGTGCGCCTCCAGGGCCGCCGCGATCTCCAGCGGGTCCACCGCGCGCTCGCACAGCTGCCGGTGGCGGTGCATCAGGGCCTTCACCGGGTCGGCGCCGCCGGGGGCGGCGGACGTGCGGTCGGCGACGACCGGCTCGCCGAGCTGTTCGCCGACCTGGTCGCCGACCTGGTCGTGAACCGGACCGAGGGCGGCTACCGCATCCACCGGACCGGGAGCCTGCCGGTCGGACATCTGCCGGTCGGGCATCGTCCGGTCGAAGGCCTGCTGGTCGGCGGCCGACCGCTCGGAGACCTGCCGCTCGGGAACCTGCTGGTCGGGAACCTGCTGGTCGGAAAGCAGTTGGTCGGAAACCGGCTCGTCGGAAGCCTGCCGGTCCGCAGCCGGAGGGGATGCCTCCGCCCCGACCGTCACGGCGTCCCACGCCAGCCGGGCGTACGTCGCCGTCGAGGACCCCTGCTTCGGTCCCTGCTTCAGTCCCGGCTGCGATCCCTGCTGCGGTCCCCGCTTCGGTCCCTGCCCGGTGGCCGGGTCCTTCGCCCAACTGGGGCGTGGGACCGTCGATCCCGGTTCGCCCGGGCGGGCGTCCGCGATTCTCGACTCGCCCAGCTGGACGTCGACCACGCGGGTCTCGCCGGGCTGGATGTCCACCACCTTGATCTCGCCCACCTCGGCGTTCATGCCCCGCATGCCCCCGGGGTCTCCCGACAGCCCGGCCTTCGTGTCCTCGGTGGCGCCGCCGGTGGTCCGGTCCGCCGCTCCGATCCGTCGCGCCCTCACCACGACCCCTCCCCCGCGGGCACGGGCTCGCCCGGAGCGAGACCCAGCGGGACACCTCGTACCGGCGGCCCTGCCGCCCAGCCCGGGCCCGGTCTCCCGGCCGTCGGCCGTGTCCCCGGTTCCGGCCACCGGCCCGGCACCTGTGCCTCGACGGGTATGGCGAACGGAAGGGGTTCGCCCGACGCGTCGACCACGTCCCGCCGGACCGGGCAATGCGAGACGATATCGAGGTAAATGCCGTGAAATGCCATGATGTTCTGCTCGACGGTGAACAGTTCGAGGGCCCGGGCGCGGGCCGCGGCGCCGAGGCGCGACCGGCGCTCCGGGGCGCGCAGCAGGGTGACGCAGGCTTCGGCGAGCGCCCGTGGATTGCGCGGCGGGACGACGAGCCCCGTACCGCCGATGACCTCGACGACCGCGCCGACGTCCGTGGACACCGTGGCACGACCGGAGAACATCGCTTCGACGAGACTGATGGGAAAGCCCTCGACGACGCTGGACAGGACGACGAGGGCACCCGCCGCGTAGGCCTCGGGGAGGGTGGGTACGTCCGGTCCGCCGATCTCCTCGAAGGAGACCGGGTTGTCGCCGACGGCTTGCACGCGGTCGGCCTTGTCGGGGAAGAGCTGCGCGGCCAGCGCCTTGCAGTGCGCCAGGTAGGTCGCGCCCTCCGGCCCTTCGGCGGGCGCGCCGACGATCCGGAGCCGTGCCTTCGGCTCCTCCTTGCGGATCTCCGCGAAGGCGTTCAGCAGCGAGACCAGGTCCTTGGCGGGCTCGATGCGCCCGACCCACACGAGGGTGTACGGGTCGGCGTGTTCGGCACTCTCGCCCACCTCCGAGAAGCGGGACGCCTCCATGCCGGGGTAGACGGTACGGATCCTGGTCCGGTCGGCGCCGCAGCGCTCCTGCCAGCGGCGGGCGTGCGTGTTGCCGGGCGTGATGACCGCGGCCTGCCGGTAGGCCTCCGCGGCGAGCCGGCCGTGGAACGCGGCGAGCAGGGCCCGCGCCGGGGCCGACGCGGCGTTCCCCCGAAGGTCCTCGTGCGGGCCCAGGTAGTGCGCCCGCAGCTGTACTCCGTACTCCGTGACCAGCAGTGGTACGCCCGAGAAGTGGCGGGCGAGCAGGCCGGGCAGGGCCGCGGCGCCGCCGGACGTGGCGTGGCACAGGTCGACCGAGCCGAGCCCGTCGTCGCCGTACCAGTCGAGGGAGAGGGGGCGCAGCGCGCGTTCCACCTGGGCGGCGACGGTGAGCAGATCCGGCACGCGGGCGGTGCGCGCGGCGCGCAGTGCGCCGGGCGCGCGGCAGGCGCGTTCGAGGGCGCGCACCGCCGCCTCGGAGCGCAGGGCGCCGACCATGCCGCCCTCGTCCCGGGCCAGTTCGGCGAGCCCGTACAGCGCGCTGCCGAAACGGTCCGCCGCACCGGCCGAGGCACCCTCACCCCGGCCCTCACCCCGGCCCTCGCCCCGGCCTTCGGTATACCCCCCGCCGCGCCCCTCGGCTCCGGCGAAGCCCCCGGACGCCGCATCGGACGCCATGTCGGGCACCGCGCCGGATGCCGCGCCGGATGCCGGACCGGATGCCGGACCGGACACCGCATCGGGCGCGGCGGCGCCGAGCGCGTCGGGCGCACACATGGCCGCCGCCAACTCTCCGTAACACTCGGCGAATCGGCGCCGGGCCCGTCGCCCGTAGGCGACGCCGTCCTCGTTCGCCGTCCAGAGCGGGGCGGTGCGCACCCGGCTCACCTGGGAGGGGAGCTGGATCCAGCCCTCATCCTCCTGCTGCTCACTGCGGCTCAGCGCGTAGATGTCGAACTCGTGCTGCCCGAGCCCGCGCACGAGCCGGTCGCACCAGAGCCTGGCCTCACCGCTCACATACGGATAGCCACCCTCCGTAAGCAGTCCTATGCGCACGACCGCACTCCCGATCTCCCGTGTGGGGAGCCGCCGTTGACCCGGCGGCTCGCAGCGGGACGAACGTATGCGGACATGGCGGTGGTGCGATGGACGGTTGTCCATCGCACCACCAAAAGGGGTGAACGGTCGTAACTTTCCCGTGCGGGTCGCGTTCCGTCGCGCTAAGAGATCATCCGAACACGTTTCGTCATACGGCGGCCAGTTGTTGGCGGGCGCTTCGGCGGGTCGCGCGGCGGGCGGCCGCGACCGCCGGATCGAGCGCGGGGACGGCGGCGAGGAGCTGCCGTGTGTACGGGTCCCGCGGCGACTCGTAGACCTCGTCGACGGGTCCGTACTCGACGATCCGGCCGTTGCGCATCACCGCCACCCGGTCGCTGACCTGGCGTACGACGGCGAGATCGTGTGCCACGAAGACCAGGGCGAGGCCGAGTTCCCGTCGCAGTTCGCCGAGCAGGGCGACCACCTGGGCCTGGGTGGTGACGTCCAGCGCGGAGACCGGTTCGTCGCACACGATGACCCGCGGGTCGGCCGCCAGGGCCCGAGCGATGCCGACGCGTTGGCGCTGGCCCCCGCTGAACTCGTGCGGGTAGCGGTCGTAGTGCGCCCCTTCGAGCCCCACCCGCTCCAACAGCTCTCGTACGCGCCCCCGCACGCCCCCTTCGTCCCGTTCGCCCCGCGCCCGGAGAGGGTCGGCGATCGACTCGCCCACGCTGCGGCGGGGGTTGAGGGAGGAGACGGGGTCCTGGAAGACCATCTGTACGTCGGGGCGTACGCCGCCGCCGGGGCTGATGCGCCCCGCCGTCGGTTCCAGCAGGCCGACCAGCATGCGGCCCAGCGTCGTCTTGCCGCTGCCGCTCTCGCCCACGATGCCGAGCGTCTCGCCCCGGCGGACCGTGAGCGACACGTCGTCGACGGCCGCGAACGCGCGCTTCCCGCGCCCGAACTCGCGCCGCAGCCCGACCGCTGCCAGCACGACCTCGCCCGCCGCCGCGCCGGATGCCGTGTCGGCTGTCACGCCGGACGCCGCACCGCGTGGCGCGCCGGGCAGAGCGTGGAGCGGTAGGTCGAGCGGTACGTCGGCCGCCGCGACCGCCGCCGTGTCCTTCACCGTGAGCAGCGGCGCACCGGAAGCCGCGCCGGACTCCCCGACCGCCGCACTCCCGGCCGCCGCCGCGCCCGGCACGTGCACCCGCGGCACGTGCACCCGCGGCACGTGCACCCGCGGCGCGTCCCCCTGCGGCACCTTCCCGTCCGGCACATCCGCCTTCGGCACATCGACCCTCGACGCATCAACCCTCGACGCATCGACCCTCGACGCATCCACCCTCGGGACCGCGCCCAGCAGTTCGCGCGTGTAAGGCTGCGCCGGCGCTCCGAGAACCGTGGCGACGGGGCCGTGTTCGACCACGCGCCCGTGCCGCATGACCAGGATCTCGTCGACGCTCCCGGCGGCGACGCCCACGTCGTGCGTGACGAGCAGGAGACCCATTCCGGTCTCCTCCCGCAGCGTGTGGAGCAGATCGAGGATCTGGGCCTGGACGGTCACGTCGAGCGCGGTGGTCGGCTCGTCGGCGATCAGCAGGTCGGGCTCGCAGGCAAGCGCCATCGCGATGAGGGCACGCTGACGCATCCCGCCGCTGAACTCGTGCGGGCGCGCGCGGGACCGCCGGACCGCGTCCGGAATGCCGACACGGTCCAGCACCTCCACGGCACGCGCGCGTGCCGCCCGCCGTGACGCACGCGTGTGCACGCGGTACACCTCGGCGATCTGGTCGCCGATCGCGTAGTACGGGTCGAGCGACGACAGCGGGTCCTGGAAGACCATCGCGGCCCGCGCGCCGCGCAGCCGCCGCAGTTCGTCGTCCGACGCCCGCTGTACGTCGGTCCCGGCGACCTCGACCGAGCCGCCGACGTACGCGCCCGTGCCCCGGTGCAGTCCCAGCAGGGCCGAGGCGACCGTGGACTTGCCCGAGCCGGACTCGCCGACCAGCGCGAGGGCGGCGCCCCGCTCCAGCCGGAAGGAGAGCCCGTCGACGGCCCGCAGTTCACCGAACCCGACGGTGAGATCGGCTACTTCGACCAGGCCCCGCCCAGTACCACCCGTACTCACCGCACCCACGCCACTCATGCCACCCACGTCACTCATGCCAGTACCACCCGTCGGTCGGCCACCGCGTAGAGCACGTCCGCGAGGGCGTTGGCGATGACGACGAAGAACCCGACGACCAGGACCATCCCGACGACGACGGGGAGGTCGACGACATCGACGGCGTGGACCAGTTCCCTTCCGATGCCGGGCAGTCCGAAGAGCGTCTCGGTGAGGACCGCGCCGCCGACGGCCGATCCGACGTTGTTGGCGTTCAGCGCGATGACCGGGGCGAACGCCCCGCGCAACGCGTGCCGCCAGATGATCGAGCGCTCGCCGACGCCGTACGCGCGGAAGGTCCGGATGTGGTCCTCGGCCAGTGTCTCCAGCATCGACGACCTGGTCAGCCGGGCGAACGCGGCGGCCTCGATGAGCGCGAGGGAGAGCCAGGGCAGCAGCAGGTTCCACGCCCACTGTTCGGGGTCGTCGGTGAGGTTCACGTACTGCGGGAAGGGCAGCAGTTCCAGTTCGCCGCAGACGACGATCATCAGGACCAGGCCGATGACGAAGACGGGTGTGGCCACGCCCACGAGCGTGATGCCGGTCAGCACCCGCTCGGTGAGCCGTCCGCGCCGCCACGCCGAGAGCACGCCGGTGCCGACGCCGAGGATCAGCCAGATCACCATCGCCCCGAACACGAGCGACAGGCTGACCGGCAGCTTCGTGAGGATCAGCTCGGTGACCTGCTGGTCGCTCTGGTACGACAGCCCGAGGCAGGGCGCGGGGCAGTGCTGCACCGCGGTGCCGGTCGAGTAGTCCTGGCCGGCGACGAGCCCTTCCAGGAAGTGCCAGTAGCGCACGTACAGCGGGTCGTCGAGGCGCAGTTGCTCGGCGACCTGCTGGACCTGGGCGGGCGAGCAGCGCGGGCCGCAGGTGATCTGGGCGACGTTGCCGGGGGTGACGTAGAAGACGACGTAGATGATCACCGAGATGGCGAAGAGGGTGATCAGGACGCCGACGATCCGGCGCAGGACGAACCCCGTGAACCCACTCATGAGGAACCTCCCCGCCCCGACCCACCGGTCACGCCGGACCCACCGAGCTCGCCGGATCCACCAACCCCTCCGGCCCCCTCAGCAACCGCCAGCGACTGCGCCGCCTTCGCCTCCCGCCGCCGCCCCGTCCCCACCCGCAGCCGTGAGGCCGCGCGCGGGTCGAGGGCCGTACGCACCCCGTCGCCGAGGACGGTCAGCGCGAGGACGGTCACGAAGAGCGCGCCCGCCGGCAGCAGCAGGTACTGCGGCGCGGCCTGGTACCAGACGTCGGCGGCGGTGAGCATCTGCCCCCACGACGGCGTCGGCGGCTTCACGCCGACGCCGAGGAAGGACAGGGCCGCCTCGACGCTGATGTTGGACGGGATGAGGATCGCGGCGTACGTGATGACGGGCGCCGCGAGCCCCGGCAGCAGCTCGCGCCGGGCGATCCGCCAGGTGCCCCAGCCGCTGAGCCGGGCGGCGGAGACGTAGTCCAGCCCCTTGAGGGTGAGCGTCTGCGCGCGGACGATCTTCGCGATGTTGCCCCAGGCGATCAGGCCGATGACGCCCGCGACCAGGACGGGCCGCGGGAATCCCGACGGCACGATCGCGAGCAGCGCGAGGGACATGATCATCAGCGGCAGGGCGACGATGATGTCGGTGAACCGGCTGAGCAGCTGGTCGACCCAGCGGGTGCCGAGCGCTGCCGCGACACCGACCACCACCCCGATGACGATCTGCACGACGGTCGCGGCCAGCGCGACACCCAGCGAGACCCGGGCCCCGTACACGAGCCGTGCGAACAGGTCGCGGCCGGTCTGCGGCTCGACGCCGAGCCAGTGGTCACCGCTCATGCCACCGAACGATCCGACCGGCACTCCGCCGCGCGCGGAATCGATCAGATCCGGGTGGTACGTGGTCGGATCCTGACCCTCGATCGCGGTGAGCAGGGGCGCGGCGAGCGCGACCAGGACGAGCAGGGCGACGACGGCCGCCGCGGCGAGGGCGGCGCGCTGTGCGCGCAGCCGCCGCCAGAACTGACGAGCCCCCGAGGCCCCCGGCGGAACGGAGAGGTCCGTTCCGCCAGGGGCCTGGGAGGCGACAAGTACGTCGCTCACGGCGCTACTTCACCGAGACCTGCGAGATGTCCAGCACCCCGGTCCAGTCGCTGATCACGATGTTCTTGATGTCCTTGCCGTACAGCCGCTTGTAGACCGGGTGGAACAGCGGCACGGTCAGCGCCTGCTCGCCGATCTTTTTGTCGAGGGCGCCCCAGCGGGTGGCGGCCTCGTCGAGGTCGGTCAGCTTGTTGATGGCGTCGATCTCGGCGTTGACCGACTTGTCGTCGAGGAAGCCGGTGTTGAAGTTGGCGCCGTCCTTGACGATCTGGCGGCCGTCGAAGATCGGCGCCAGGAAGGGGCCGCCCGAGGGCCAGTCGGCACCCCAGTGCGCGAGGAAGAAGCCGGGCTCGGTCTTCGCGCTGTGGATCTTGTCGCTGTAGTCGTTGTCCTCCAAGCCCTGGAGCTTGACGGTGATCCCGGCCTTCTTCAGGGCGTCCTGGATCGCGGTCGCTATCTCGGGGCTGGTCTCGAAGTCCTTGGCGTTGGAATGGGTGAGCGTGACGGTCAGGCCCTTCGCGTGCCCGGCCTCCTTCAGCAGCTCCTCGGCCTTGGCCGCGTCGCCGGACTTGCCGGCCGGGAAGTGGTCGTACGCGGTGTAGCCGAAGGACTTCTGGTCGGGCAGGTACGTCGTCGCGGCCTCGGCCAGCGAGGACCCGCCCGCCGCGTTGATCACGGAGCTGCGGTCGATGGCGTACGAGATCGCCTGGCGCACCTTCGGGTCGTCGAACGGCTTCACCTTCGGGTTGAAGGCGATGTAGTTCGTGTAGCCGAAGTGCCCGGTGCCGACCCGCGCGGCCAGCTCCTTGTCACCGCTGACCTTGGCGAGTTCGGCGGGTCCGAGGTTGGTGTCGGTGGTCACGGCGGCGGCGTCAGCGCCCTGCGAGGAGGACAGCCGCTGGTTGATGACGGACGAGTCGAGCCCGGAGCGTACGTCGATCGTGTCGGGGTAGGCCTTGCGCTCGGCGTCCGTCGACGCGGACCAGTGCGTATTGCGCTCCAGGGTCAGCCGCTCGCCGTCGTTCTCGTTCTTGACGACCTTGTAGGGGCCGGACGAGACCGGGTGCTCCTCGTACTTCGTGCCGGTGTCCTTGGCCTTCGGGACGGGCGCGAACTGCGTCTGTGTGGCGAGGTACGGGAACTCGCCCTCGGGCTTGTTCAGACGGAACACGATGGTCTGCTCGTCGGGCGTCTCGATGGAGTCGAGGCCCTTCTTGTCCTTGTAGGGCCCCTGGTAGTCGGCCCCGCCGATCAGCCAGTCCCGCAGATAGGGCGCGCCGCCGGAGAGTTCGGCCGCGAAGGACCGCTCGATGCCGTACTTGATGTCGGCCGAGGTGATCGCGCTGCCGTCCTCGTACGTGAGGCCCTTCTTGAGCGTGTACGTCCACACGGTCGCGTTCTTACTGGGTCTGCCGGTGTCCGTGGCGAGGTCGGGGACGACCTTGGCGCCCTCGGCCCCGTCCTCGCGGTTGCGCGTGGTGAGCGTACGGAAGACGAGCGAGGGGACGTTGCCGCCGCCGGAGGTGTAGAGCCGGGCGGGGTCGAAGTCCTGCTGCGGGTTGGAGTTCAGGACCGTGAGGGTGCCGCCCTTGGCCGGCTTCGCGTCCGCGCCGCCGGACGTGGCCTTGGCATCGTTGTCCTCCGGCCCGCAGGCGACTGCACCCGCTGCCACGGCGAGGCTGACGGATACGGCGGCCAGACGGCGCGCTGTGACGGACGATCGGCGCATGGGAGGAAACCCCTCGGAGAATTCGGCGAACACCGCGCGCGAAAGGGCGCGGTGTGAGGAAGTGATCGCGGAAATCGCCCCGAGGGCAGGCCGGCACGAGAGCATGAGGGCACTCTGGAAAACGCCCGGCACCGTGATTCCGGTGCCGGTGAAATAACGAGAGAACGCCGACGCGCGCCAGGGGCGAGGGTCAGCGACAGTGAATGTCGGCCACGCAGAGCGCGGTCACGCCGAACAGCGCCAGCTCAAGGGCTGCGCGTGCGGAGATGTGACGAGGCGACATGCGAGAAAATATGAACGAACTTTCCCCGCCTGTCAATGTGAGCCGTCCGTCCCCCGACCGCTCCCGCGGCCCTCCCGGTCAACTCGACGGGAAGGGCCAGGGGTTGGGCAGACACTTGATCCCGTCGTGGTTCAGGAACTTGGTCTGCTGCTGCATGACGGGGGCGAGCCCGCCGTCGACACTGCAGCTCACATGCCCGTACCCGAGCCGGTGCCCCACCTCGTGGTTGATCAGCATCTGCCGGTACGAGTACATCTTGTCCCCGTACGTCTCGGAGCCCTGGGCCCAGCGATACGCGTTGATCATCACGCGGTCGGTGGCGGCCGAGTCGCAGGAGACGTTGTCCTCGGTGGTGTCGAGACCCGACTTTGCGCACCAGAACGCGGTGGTGCCGGGACTGGCGAGCGTGATGACGAAGTCGGGCTTTCCGGAAGAAATCCGCTCGAAGGTACGGCCGCCGCCGTGCGCCCAACTCCGTTTGTCGTTCAGGGTTTTCTGCACGGCCTGCGCGAAGAGCTTTCCGTCGAGTCCGAGGGATTTCTCCACGTCGACGCGGTAAGTGAATTTCTGCCCGGTTCCCGGCGCCTTGTCGAAACCGGTGATCGCGTCGAATTTCCCGCCCCCCTTGAGTTTGGCCTCCAGGGGGTATTTCGCCGCCATCTGCTCGGTGTACGACAGCGTCACCGCGCGCGGTTTCGTGGAGGGCGCGGGCCGCTTGTCGGTGCGCGACGCGGAGTCCTTGGCCTCCCGGTCGGCGCCGCCGGCCGCCTGCGAGCCCACGGAGTCGTCCTTGCCGCCGTCGGCGACCTGGCCCGCCACGACGACGGCCAGCACGGTGGTGACGGCCGCGGCCGCGATGCCGGTGAAGGCCCGGCCCTTGCCGCCCTTGGCCTTGTCCGGCCCGGTGTCCGGCGTCCTCGGCCCCCGGGGCGGCGGTGTCTTGTGCTCGACCTCCTCCTCCCGGTCGGTGACCGGGGCGAAGGGGTCCGCGCGCAGCGCTGCCGCCGTGGGTGTGCCGGCACGCGGTGCGAACTGGTCGTCCTCGCCACCCGCGCCGCTCCCGCCGAACGCGTCGACGTAGGCCTGGCGCGGGCCACTCGCTCCCGCCGCGCCCGGCGCGTACCGCTGCCCGGGGATCGGTACTCCCGGCCGGTCGCGCGGCGCGCCCTGGCCCGGACCGCGCGGCGGCCCTTGCGGGGATGCCTGCGGCACGCCGACGCCAATTCCGTACCCGGACCCGGTGGCCGTCCTCGCCGCGCCCCAGCCGCCGCCCGCCTCACGCTGTTCGGGGTGACCGCCGCGGACGCGGGGCGTGCCGTGGGCCGGGGTGCCGTCGGCGTTGCGCGGCGCGCCCTGCGCCGGACCGCCGCCGGGCAACCGCGGAAAGCCATGGGCCGGGGTGCCGTCCGGCAGCCGGGGGAATCCATGGGCGGGGGTGCCGTCGGGGAGACGCGGAAAACCGTGGGCCGGAGTGCCGTCCTGGAGGCGGGGGAACCCGTGCGCGGGGGTGCCGTCGGGAAGCCGCGGCCCTCCGCCCGGCTGCGCCCCGCCCCGGTACTGGTCCGCGTACCGGGGAGCCCCACCGGTAGTGCGAGGGCCTCCCTGCGCAGGCGGACCCCCTTGTCCGGGCGGGCCTCCGGGGCCTTGCGGAACCCATCCTTCAGGCAGTCGGGGCACCCCCCGGGTGGGCGTTCCGTAGGCCGGCGGGGCCTGCGGTGTCGCGGACTGCGGTCCGCCCGGGGGCCGTCGGCGCCCCGCGGCCTCTCCGGTGGTCCCCGTCTGCGGCCGGGCAGCCGGAGCAGCGGGAGGGTCGGCGGTCTCGCCCTTGGGGGCGGGCCCGCGTCGGCTGTGACGTCCCACGTCCCGCTTCAGCTCCTCGCGCCGGTAGCGCCGGTGTCGGTCAACTTGCCTGTGTCCGCGAGGAGTTCGCGGAAGGCCGTGGCCATGGTCTCCGGGTACTCCATCATCGCCACATGCCCCGCGTCAGGCAATGTCAGCAACCGCGAGTCCCTGAACGCACGCGCCGCGCGCTGGGCCATACGGTACGAGACGAGCTGATCGCGGCCTCCGTAGACAAGAAGTGTAGGGGCCAGCACCCGCTCGGCCTGGCGCCACAGTCCGTGCTGGCCGCCCAGCGTGTACGCGTTCACGATGCCGCGTGCCGAGCGTGCCATGACGTCCCAGAAGTAGGGAAGGGCGAGCCGCCGCTCCATCTCCTCGACGGCGTTGCGGAATCCTTCCGGCGTCACCATGCCGGGGTCCCCGTAACAGAGTGCGGTGACCCCCCGCACCCGCTGCTCGGCGGTCCAGCCCTTGGTGAAACCGGTGAACAGGGCCGCCACACCCGGCAGGGCGAGCAGGGCCGTCGGCACCGCGCTGCGCTGCACCCGCAGTTCGGGGAGCGCCGGTGAGACGAGCGTGAGCGTGCGGACGAGATCGGGACGCACTGCGGCCACGCGCGTCGAGACGGCGCCGCCCAGCGAGTTCCCGAAGAGGTGCACGGGCCCGCGCTCGGCCGCGTCGAGATAGCGGATGACCGCGCGGGCGTGTCCCGTCACCGAGTAGTCACCGTCGTCCGGCGGCGGCGAGTCGCCGAAGCCCGGCAGATCGAGGGCCTCGCTGTCCACGAGGCCGTCCAGGAGCGGCATCAGCGCCGACCAGTTCTGCGAGGAACCGCCCAGCCCGTGCACGTACAGCGCGGGCGGCAGTCCCTCCGCGGCCGGTGGCCTCGAACGGACCGTCAGCGTGATCCCGGGGAGCCCGACCGTGCGCAGCCGCTCCCCCGCCGCCACCCTGACGGAACTGACCTTCGGCGCGACGGAGGTGGCCAGCACTGACGGCAGTTCGGTCGAAGACATGCGGCAATGTTACGAGACGATCACGCGCTGGATCGTGTGTTCGCCGTCACAGGGAGAAGCCGCGGTCCGGCCGGATCGCGTAGCGCCCCCCTCCCAGGTCTCTTAGGCTTCGTGAACGAGGGCACTCGTACCAGCGCAAGAGCGCACTCGCACCGCTCGGGAAGAGGACTCATGACTGTCGACCCCACCGACCCCGAGGCATTTGAGGACACGGACGACACCGGCGCGACCGAGATCGGCGTGGAGGCCCCCGAGGCCGACGCCGCCGAGCAGCGGACGGATCTCGCACCCCGGCGGGACGACCCGCTGACCGGAGCGGACCCGGACAGCGCCAGCGAGGGAGACCTCGCCGAACAGGCGAGAGTCGTGGAACTCGACGAGGACGACTATCGGTGAACCGGCCCCGGGCGGCCCCGCCGGCCGCCCTGACCGCCGTGCCCGGACACACGGGCACCCGTTCCCGGGCCCGGCACCGGGAACCCCATGAGCCCGCCATGACCCCCTATGGCGCGATCTGCACGGTTTCACCGACGTCCGGTCCGTGAAATTCTCCGCTCGCACCGCGCACACCACGGTTACCGAAAAGTACGATGGCCGCGCGGCGCTCACCGCATGTGGACGATTTTGGGAGGCGGCGTGACAGCCATCGAGCAGACAGAGGCGGCACGCCCGCGGGGCACACGCCTGCCGCGCCGTGCCCGACGCAACCAGCTCCTCGGCGCCGCCCAGGAAGTGTTCGTTGCGCAGGGATATCACTCGGCCGCGATGGACGACATCGCCGAACGCGCGGGCGTCAGCAAGCCGGTTCTCTACCAGCACTTCCCCGGCAAGCTGGATCTCTATCTCGCACTGCTCGACCAGCACTGCGAGTCACTGCTGGTCTCCGTACGGACCGCGCTGGCGTCCACCTCGGACAACAGCCTGCGCGTACGGGCCACCATGGACGCCTACTTCGCGTACGTGGAGGACGAGGGCGGTGCCTTCCGGCTGGTCTTCGAGTCGGACCTGACGAACGAGCCCGCGGTGCGCGAACGGGTCGACAAGGTCACGTTCGAGTGCGCGGAGGCGATCTGCGAGGTGATCGCGGAGGACACCGGTCTGTCGAAGGCCGAGTCCATGCTGCTCGCCTCGGGGCTGGGCGGACTCGCCCAGGTGGTGGCCCGCTCCTGGCTGCACAGCGACCGCAGCGTGCCGCGCGAGCAGGCGGTGCAGCTGCTGACCTCGCTGGCGTGGCGGGGCATCGCGGGTTTCCCCCTGCACGGCAGCGAGCACAACTGACCGCGGCCGGCCCCGGCGCATCGACGCCGACCGCCACTTTGTTCCCACAAGCTGTTCGCTCCTGGCGTTCTCGGGCGGACCGTGTACGTCCCCTCACCGGGCTAATGTGTGCTGCGTACGGCGCGGACACACGCGCACATCAGTGACCGTCGGAGGGACATAGCCGTGGAGGTCAAGATCGGCGTGCAGCACGCGCCCCGCGAGATCGTTCTGGAGAGCGGTCAGACCCCGGAAGAGGTCGAGCGCGCGGTGTCCGAGGCGCTGGCAGGCAAGTCGCAGCTGCTCAGCCTCGTGGACGACCACGGCCGCAAGGTCCTGGTTCCGGCGGACCGCCTCGCCTACGTGGAGCTCGGCGAGCCGACGACCCGCAAGGTCGGCTTCAGCGCGCTGTAGGACGCAGGACGCCGCAGAACGCGGAAGAGTGGAAAAGGGGCTCGGGGCCGATGGCCACCGGGCCCTTTTTCCATGCCGTCCTGCCCGTCCACCCGGTCCGCGCCGCAGGTCCGCGCTTCACAGATGGAGCACAACTCATCCACACGGGAGGGTTGCATTCCGCAGGTCACGGGTATGACGGGCTACGACCGAAGTGCACACAGCCGTGCGGAAGGGACCCCCCCTCATGTTCTTGGAAGCGCTCGGCTCGGCCATCCTCGGTCTGGCACTGGCCCTGGCGGCGGCATACCGCCTGCCGCACCGCCTGCCGGTCCGCAGGATCGTCCTCCCGACGGGCGTCGCGGGCGGCCTCTTCGGAGCCTTCCTGACCCACACCGCGCTGGGATCCGTCGGCTTCCTGCCGGTGATGCTGGGCGCGGCGGCAGTGGCCGCAGCCTCCCTCTCCCTGCTCCTGCGCCCCGCGGGAAGACTCCACCACCACCACGGAGCAACGGTCTGAAAGACGACCACTGACCCAAAAAGGCCCCGCCAGGGGCCTTTTTTCGGGTTCGCGAGGAACGACGCGACCAGCCCCCACCGGCCGACAGCCGAACACCGGGGGCCGGGGCCCCTTCAGGGGCGCGGGGAACTGCGCGACCAGCCCCCACGGACCCGCAGACGTCCGACAACCGGTCCAGGGGGCTAAGGCTCAGGCGGCCAGCCCCAACGCAGCCATCCTCTTCGTGTGCGCCTCCGTGATCCGCGAGAACATCCGCCCCACCTCCGCGAGATCGAACCCGTCCGCGACCCCACCGACGAGCATCGTCGACAGCGCGTCCCGGTCGGCGACCACCCGCTGGGACTGCGACAGCGCCTCCCCCATCAGCCGCCGCGCCCACAGCGCGAGCCGCCCGCCCACGCGCGGATCCGCGTCGATGGCGGCCCGCACCTTCTCGATGGCGAACGACGCGTGCCCCGTGTCGTCGAGGACGGCCAGCACGAGCTTGCGCGTATCGGCGTCGAGCCGCGCCGCGACCTCCCGGTAGAAGTCACTGGCGATCGAGTCGCCGACGTACGCCTTCACGAGGCCTTCCAGCCAGTCGGACGGCGCGGTCTGCTTGTGGAAGCCGTCGAGCGCGGCGACGAACGGCTCCATCGCCTGCGTCGGCTCCGCCCCGATCTCGGTCAGCCGGGCCCGCAGCTGCTCGAAGTGGTGGAACTCGGCCGAGGCCATCTTCGCCAGCTCCGCCTTGTCCCCGAGCGTCGGCGCCAGTTTGGCGTCCTCCGCGAGCCGCTCGAACGCCGCCAGCTCCCCGTACGCGAGCGCGCCGATCAGATCCACGACCGCGGCACGGTACTGGGGGTCCACGGAGGCCGTGGCCCAGTCCTGGGCGGCGACTCCGGTGGGTTCGGCGGGTGCGTCGGAAGATTTGGCAGGCGTCGTCATGAAGCGCACAATAGCCCGCTCGCCGCACGGCGGAAGGCCCTGGTCAATCAGTGTGACGACGACTACGTGACCAAATCGGCCATCGCATATGCGCGGATCCGGGGTATGGTGGTAATGCGCTCGCTGAGTTGATCTACGTAACCCGGCGGATCCGCACGAATGAGGATGCCCGGTCGGTGGCCCGATCGGCTCCGACCCGACAGCCCTCTCAGCCCGTACGGCACAGTGCGTACGGCATCCGGAGGGACCCTCAGCGGTACGAACGCTTGAGCGTCGGCAGTGGTCCCATGCCACCCCGGCCGCTGGTCAATAGCGGCCGACGTCCCCGGCACGGTCCCCGACACGACCCCCGCGCTCGCCTCGCACCGCGTACACAGAAGAGGCAGCACCCTGACTACTTTCCGAGACCTCGGGATCCTTCCCGAGACTGCCGAGGCCCTTGAGGCCGTCGGCATCACGAGTCCCTTTCCCATCCAGGAGATGACGCTCCCCGTCGCCCTCGCGGGCAACGACGTCATCGGCCAGGCCAAGACCGGCACCGGCAAGACGCTGGGCTTCGGCCTCCCGCTCCTTGAGCGCGTGACCGTCCCCGCGGACGTCGAGGCGGGCCGGGCGCAGCCCGAGCAGCTCACCGACGCCCCGCAGGCCCTCGTCGTCGTCCCGACGCGCGAGCTGTGCACCCAGGTCACGAACGACCTGCTGACGGCCGGCAAGGTCCGTAACGTCCGCGTGCTCGCCATCTACGGCGGCCGGGCGTACGAGCCGCAGGTCGAGGCCCTCAAGAAGGGCATCGACGTCGTCGTCGGCACCCCGGGCCGACTCCTCGACCTCGCGGGCCAGAAGAAGCTCAACCTCAAGCACGTGCGCGCCCTCGTCCTCGACGAGGCCGACGAGATGCTCGACCTGGGCTTCCTGCCCGACGTCGAGAAGATCATGAACATGCTGCCGGTGCGCCGTCAGACGATGCTGTTCTCGGCGACCATGCCGGGCGCGGTCATCGGCCTCGCGCGCCGCTACATGTCGCAGCCCACGCACATCCGCGCCTCGGAGCCGGACGACGCGGGCGCGACCGTCAGGAACACCGCGCAGTTCATCTACCGCGCGCACAACATGGACAAGCCCGAACTGGTCTCGCGGATACTGCAGGCCGACGGCCGCGGTCTCGCGATGGTCTTCTGCCGTACGAAGCGCACGGCCGCCGACCTCGCCGACCAGTTGCAGCAGCGCGGTTTCGCCTCCGGCGCGGTCCACGGCGACCTCGGCCAGGGCGCCCGCGAGCAGGCGCTGCGCGCGTTCCGCAACGGCAAGGTCGACGTGCTCGTCTGCACCGACGTGGCCGCGCGCGGCATCGACGTCGAGGGCGTCACGCACGTCATCAACTACCAGTCCCCCGAGGACGAGAAGACGTACCTGCACCGCATCGGCCGTACGGGCCGCGCGGGCGCCAAGGGCATCGCCGTCACCCTCGTCGACTGGGACGACATCCCGCGCTGGCAGCTGATCAACAAGGCGCTGGACCTCGGTTTCCCGGACCCGCCGGAGACGTACTCCACGTCCGCGCACCTCTTCGAGGAGCTGAACATTCCGGCCGGCACCAAGGGTGTCCTGCCGCGTTCCGAGCGCACCCGTGCCGGTCTGTCGGCCGAGGTCGTCGAGGACCTCGGTGAGACCGGTGGGCGTGGCGCACGCGGTGGCCGCGGTGGCCGTCCCGCGGCAGGTCCGGCCCCGGTCGCCGAGCGCGACCGTGACCGCGGTCGTGACCGTGACCGTGATCGCGACCGTTCGGAGCGGACCCCGCGCCGCCGTCGTCGTACGCGCAACGGCACGGCGCTCGACGCCGCGGAGCCGCAGAACACGTCGCAGAGCACGTCGCAGACGGCGGCGCAGTCCGCGCCGGAGGCCGTGGCCGACAGCATCGAGCCCGGGCAGGCGACGGAGTCGCGCAGCGCGCGCCGGCGTCGTCGTACGCGTGCCGCGGCCTCGGAGGCAGCCGCGACCGCGGTCGCCACGGCCGAGGGCACGACCGTCGAGGTCCCCGAGACGGCCGTCGTCCCGGCTCCCGTCACGCCCGTCGCCGAGCCGGTGGCGGACGCCGAGGCCAAGCCGCGCCGCCGTCGCACGCGTCGTACGGCGGAGGCCGCACAGCCCGAGGCCGTCGTCGTCGAGGAGGCCCCCGAGGCCGAGCCGACCGTCGTGACCGAGGCTGCCGAAGCCGTGGTGACCAAGCCCCGCCGCCGCACCCGCAAGGCCGCGGTCACCGAACCGGCCGTGGCCGCGGTGGAAGCCGTGGCCGACCCGGTCGAGGTCGTCGAGGCCAAGCCGCGCCGCACCCGCAAGGCCGCGGCCACGGCCACCGCCGAGACGGTCCTGGACACCGCGGAGGCCGTGGAGGCCAAGCCGCGTCGTCGGACCCGTAAGGCCGCGGTCGCCGAGACCGCCGAGGTCACCGCGGTCGTCGAGGCCGGTATCCCGGCGCAGGCGACCGAGGAGCCCGAGGCCAAGCCGCGTCGCCGCACCCGCAAGGCCGCCGCAACCGCCGAGACGGCTCCCGCGGCTCCGGCCGCCGTGGTCGCCCCGGTGGACGAGGCGCCCGTCGAGGAGACCAAGCCCCGTCGGCGTACGCGCAAGGCCGCTGTCGCCGCCGAGACCGCGGTGGACACCGCCGAGGGCACGACGGCCGAGGCACCCGCCGCCGCGGTGACCAAGCCGCGCCGCACCCGCAAGGCCGCCGCGCCCGTGGAGGCGGCGGAGAGCGCCGTGGACACGGCCGAGGCGACCGAGACGAAGCCCCGCCGCCGTACCCGTAAGGCCGCGGTCGCCGAGGCCGACATCCCGGCCCAGGCCACCGAGGCCGTGGCGGACCCCGCCGAGGCTCCGGTCAAGCCGCGCCGCACCCGTAAGACGGCCGCCAAGGCGACCGCCACGGACGCGGTCACGGAGACGGTCACGGCCGAGGCCGCGCCCGAGGCCAAGCCGCGTCGCCGTACGCGCAAGGCCGCTGCGGCCACCGAGCCCACGGAGGGCTGAGTTCCGCACCCGAACGGCCCGGCTCCCCTCGTGGGGGCCGGGCCGTCGGCGTTCCACGTAAAGGTCGCGAAAGAACCGCGAGAGAGCCGCGAGGAAGCCTCGGCAAGGCGCCGACAGAGCGCCGACAGGGCTTCGCAAGCCCTGTGCCACCGCCCGGTATGCCGCCCGACAGGTTGCCCGGATAGCCTCCTTCTCATGAGCAGGCCCTTCACCTTCGTACCGCCCTCCGGGGCCCGCGCGTATCGCCTCGGCACCGCGCGCGGGGAGTTCGCCGTGATCGACGCGGGCAGCCCCGCGAAGGGAACCGTGCTGCTGCTGCCGGGGTTCACCGGCAGCAAGGAGGACTTCATCTCGCTGCACGAGCCACTGGCGGCGGCCGGCTACCGGACCGTCGCGGTGGACGGCCGGGGCCAGTACGAGTCACCGGGCTCACGTGACGACGAAACGCCCTACGCACAGGGCGAGTTGGCGCTGGACGTGCTCGCACAACTCGACGCGCTCACCGAAGGCCCCGGCGGCTCCGGCGGCTCCGGCGGCTCCGGCGGCTCCGGCGGCTCCGGCGGCTCCGGCGGCTCCGAGGAGCATTTCCATCTCCTGGGCCATTCGTTCGGCGGACAGGTCGCGCGCGCGGCCGTTCTGCTTGCACCGGCCCGCTTCCGGTCGCTCACCCTGGTGTCCTCCGGGCCCGCGGAGATCTCCCCCAGTCAGCAGCAGCGGGTGAAGCTGCTGCGGGACGCGCTGAGCGTGATGGACATGGCGCAGGTGTGGGAGGCGATCCGGGCGCTGGACCCGCCGGAGGACGCCGAGGGCGAGCTGGACGCCGGCCTCGACGACCAGCAGGACCTCAGGCGGCGCTGGCTCGGCAACAGCCCGGCCCAGCTCGCCGCCGCGGGACGACAGCTGTGCGAGGAGCCCGACCGCGCGGCCGAGCTGGCGGCCCTGCGCCTGCCCGTGCACGTCCTGTCGGGCGAGAGCGACGACACGTGGCCGGTCCCGCTGCTCGACGACATGGCCGTACGCCTGGAGGCACACCGCACGATCATCCACGGGGCCGAGCACTCCCCGAACGCGGACCGCCCGCTGGAGACGGCGAAGGCGCTGGCCGCTTTCTGGGACGGCCTGGGTCAGGAGGGCCCGCTCAGGGCCCCGTAAGGGGCGCGGGGAACTGCGCGAACGGCCCCCACCGGGTCCGCAGGTCACCACCCGCACCGGCCCGCAGGTCACCGCCACCCCCGGCGAAACCCTCAGTACTGCCCCTGCAAGTGCTCCCAGAACCCGTCCCGCAACGCCCGCCGCAAATCGGCCTGCCCGCGCAGCGAGTACTGCAACAGCCCCTCGGACTCCACGAGCAGCTCCTGATCGACGGGACCGGGCAGATACGGATGGCCGGGCAGCAGCTCGGCCAGGGACTCCCGCCCCCGCGCGGCCAGCCACTTCGCCGCGATCTGCGCCCCCACGAACCGCACGTCCTCCCGGCTCGGCCGGGCCACCGCCGACGTCTCGTACGAGGCGGAGGTGCGCCGGGCCACGTACGGCTTGAAGAAGTCGAGGTCGAACGTGCGCTGGCTGTCGACCTCCCAGAGCAGCGGCTCCGCCTGGTTGCGGCCCTCCGGTGCCTCGATGCCCCAGAGGTGGACCCGGGCCCCGTACCCCTGTGCCGCCTCGACGGCCGAGACCAGGTCCTCGTCGCCGCCGATGAGTGCCGCGTCGCTGATGGCGCGGTGCCGGGCCAGTGACTCCAGATCGGAACGGATCAGGGAGTCGACGCCCTTCTGCTGGTTGTTGGCGTTGAGGTTGCCGAGCCGGACCTTGACGTCGGGCAGCTCGGCGATGGACTGCTGCTCCGCGGTGTGGATGCGGCGCCGCGCCCCGTCGTACCAGTAGACACGCAGCAGCCTGCTGTCCGCGAAGATCGTGCGCGCGCGGTCGATGAGCGCGTCGATGAGCCCCTCGGCGTCCAGCTCGAAGGCCCGGCGGTCCTCCGTGCCCGCCACGAGCCGGCCCGCGGCGGCGTAGAGATACCCGGCGTCGACGAAGATCGCGTGGGTCGACGGCGTCTTCGCCACCTCGGCCAGCATGCGCTGGAGCAGCTCGTTCGAGCGGTCGATGCGCGCGACGAGGGCGGAGAAGTCGTCGGGATCGTCGGCTGCCGCGATGTCGTCATTCATATGCGCCTCATTGTCGCAGGACGTCACTGTGTGTACACAGTCGGTCCCGATACTCACAAGTAATTAGACGTTCGAAAGTTTTCTTTAGCGTAGGGAATGTTCGTAACAATCAACCCGTTGACTCCTATGGGAACGCGGGACGCACGCGGCTCGCTCACCCACCCCCACCAGTAGTTCTCCTCCAGGAGGATGACCAGACGAAGGGAGAAGCCCTTGCGCTTCGAAATCATGCGACTCGACGACGTCGACGGCACGCCCGTGGACAGCACCGTCGTGGACGCCGCCTCCGTCAACCGGATCGTTCAGCAGGCGGCCGCCATCGGGCAGCGCCTCTGGATCCGCCCGGCCGACGCCTCGGCCTCATAACAGCGGTTGTTCGACAGTCTTCACAGACAGTCTTCGAAACCCCCGTCCGGCACGATGCCGGGCGGGGGTTTCGCGTTCGGTCGCGCCCCACCCGGCCGCACGTCAGCTGTTCTGGATGACCTGGGTGACGCCGTTGATGATCTGCTGCACGGCGATCGCGGAGAGCATCATGCCCGCGAGGCGCGTCACGAGCACGACTCCGCCGTCCTTGATGACCCGGATGATCAGCAGCGAGTACCGCATGACGATCCACAGCACGACATGGATGGCGAGGATCGCCGCCCACACCGAGACCTGGGTCGCCACGCTGTCGGCCTTCTGCACGGCGAGGATGACGGACACGATCGCGCCGGGTCCCGCGAGCAGCGGCATGCCCAGGGGTACGAGGGCGACGTTGACGTCCTTGGTCTGCTTGGGCTCGTCGGTCTTGCCCGTGAGCAGGTCGAGCGCGATGAGCAGGAGCAGCAGGCCGCCGGCGATCATCAGGGCGGGGACCGACACGTGCAGGTAGTTCAGGATCTGGTGCCCGAGGAGACCGAAGACGGTGATGACACCGCCGGCGACGCAGACGGCCTGGAAGGCCATGCGCTTCTGCACCTTGGCGGGGCGGCCGGACGTCAGCGCGAGGAAGATCGGGGTGATCCCGGGGGGATCCATGATGACGAAGAGCGTGAGGAAGAGGGAGCCGAAGACGGCGAGGTCGAACATGAGCAGGTGAGCCTTGCTGAGTGTTGAGGGGGTGGGTGGGGGTGGATGTGTGTGGGTCGCTGCGGGTGCGTCGTGGCTGGTTGCGCCGTTCCCCGCGCCCCTTACAGGGCTGGGGGTGAGCCGTGCTCGGAAGTGGGGGATGTGGATGTGTGTGGGTCGCTGCGGGTGCGTCGCGGCTGGGCGCGCCGTTCCCCGCGCCCCTTGGGGGGGGCTGCTCGGAGGTGGGGCGAGTTGCCGGGTCGCTGCCGAATGCGGCGGTGCCCGGCCGATGGGTGGGCGCTCCGAGCCGGTTCGGCAGCGGTGCGAGGTACTAGACGCCCGCCGGTCCGCCCGTGCCCGGGACGGGGAACGCGCCTGTCGCGCGGCGGGTGATCTCGGCGTAGATCTCGGGGTCCGTCGTGTACTCGCCGAGTTCGCAGGCCTTGCGGTGGCCGTGGTAGTCGCTCGAACCGGTGGTCAGCAGCCCCAGCTCGGCCGCCAGGCCGCGCAGCCGGGCCCGGGTGGCCTCGTCGTGGTCCATGTGGTCGACCTCGATGCCGTCGAGACCGGCCGCGGCCAGCTCGGCGATCGCGGACTCCGGTACGGTCCGGCCCCGCTTGGCGGCGGCGGGGTGCGCGAAGACGGTGACTCCGCCCGCGGCCTTGACCAGCCGGATCATCTCGAAGGGGTCGGACTCGTGCTTCTGGATGTGTGCCCGGCCGCCGTCGGCGAGCCACTCGCTCGTGAACGCGTCCGAGACGGTCGGCACCACGCCCAGCTCGACCAGCGCGGTGGCGATGTGCGGCCGGCCCACGGACCCGCCGGACGCGATCCGCTCCACGTGCTCCCAGGTGAGGGGCACGCCCAGTTCGCGCAGGCTGCCGATCATCGCCTGGGCCCGGGGCACCCGGTCGTCGCGTACGAGCTCGCGCTCGCGCAGCAGGTCCGGCTCCTCGGGGTCGAAGAGGTACGCCAGCATGTGCAGGCCGACGCCGTCGAGGCGGCAGGACAGTTCGGCGCCGGTCACGAGCGTCAGCCCGGCGGGCACGGCCGCGATGGCTTCGGCGTAACCGCGGGTGGTGTCGTGGTCGGTCAGCGCGACGACGTCGAGACCGGCCGCGGCGGCGTTGCGTACCAGCTCGGCGGGGGTGTCCGTACCGTCAGAGGCCTTGGAGTGGCAGTGCAGATCGACGCGCACGAGCGGACTCCAGACAAGACCAGGACAAAGGGAACCGTCCAAGGATAACGGCCCCAGGAACACCCCCCAGTCAGACCTGACGGCAGGGGCTCACCCCCACCACCTGAGGGGCGCGGGGAACTGCGCGAACGGCCCCCACCGGACCAGCACCCGACAACCCGCGCACCCCCGGAGGGACCCCGCACGGACCGGCGGTGCCTACGGCTCCAGGATCCGCGGCGACAGCGCCCCGCAAGGCAACAGATCCGCCTCCGCACCGGCGTCCCGCAGATCCGTCAGCACCAGCTCGTCGTACATCATCATCCCCGACTGCTCGGGCCACACGACCGCCCACAGCCACAGCCCGAGCGCCTCACCGGCGAAGACGGCCCGGTCGCCGGGCGCCCCGGGGACGTGCCAGAGCGGCGTCGGCCGCCCCGCGGCCAGCACCTTCACCTGAGGGGGCTTGTCGACGTTCATGTACGGACCCGGGTCGAGCCCCTCGATGCCCGCGTACCGCGCGCCCAGGCCCACGCCCAGTTCCTCGGCGACGAGCATCAGCTCCCCGAAGCCGCCGAGCGGCCCGGGCCCCGAGCAGGCGACGGCCGTCGCGCGACCGCCGCTGCGGTCGTCGCCGGCGAACGCCGCACCCGTGAAGAGCCAGCCGACAGGGAGCGGCCACGGCATCCACACCGGTACACGCGCACGGTGCACGACCACGCCGAGGGCTTCCACGCTGGGCGGGATCACGGGCTGCAGCGGATGCACGATGCCGTGCACATCGCACTGCCAGGAGTCGGCAAAGAGGCCGGGAGCCCTGACCCGGCCACCACACTTCGGGCAACTGGGTTCGCCCCTCATAAGGCACAACGGTCCTCCCCGTCCTTCGTCGCGTCAAGGACGATCACCCGTCCGGCGCGCGCCTGTCACCTCGTCGCCACGGCCCACCACCGGGGAAAACTAGATGTAGCTTGCATTCGTTAGCCGATCTAACTTATTATGTGTATACGCCAACCATCTACGAGCATCTCTCCGCGAGCAGCGTGAAGGAGCGGGCATGAACAGCAGCACGGGAGGCCCCACCGAAGGGGACACCTTCGACGCGGGGGCCACGAGCCTCCTGCGTCAGCCGAAGGCGGTCTGGGCGACCGCCGGGGCATCCGTCGTCGCCTTCATGGGCATCGGCCTCGTCGACCCGATCCTGCCGTCCATCGCCAAGGGCCTGGACGCCACCGCCGGCCAGGTCTCGCTGCTCTTCACCTCGTACTTCCTGATCACCGCGCTCGCGATGCTGGTCACGGGCTTCGTCTCCAGCCGTATCGGCGGCCGTCGCACCCTGCTCCTCGGCCTCGCGCTGGTCGTGGTCTTCGCCGGACTCTCCGGCACGTCCGGCTCGGTCGGCGAGCTCGTCGGCTTCCGGGCCGGCTGGGGGCTCGGCAACGCCCTGTTCGTCTCCACCGCCCTCGCCGTCATCGTCGGCGCGGCGGCGGGCGGCAGCGCCGCGGCGATCCTCCTGTACGAGTCCGCCCTGGGCCTCGGCATGGCCTGCGGACCCCTGCTGGGCGCGCTGCTCGGTGACGCCAGCTGGCGCTACCCGTTCTTCGGCACCGCGTTCCTGATGGCGATCGGGTTCCTGTGCATCACGGCGTTCCTGAAGGAGCAGCCGAAGCCCGCGCGCAAGACGGGCCTGCTCGACCCGGTCAGGGCCCTCGGCCACGGCGGCCTCGCCTCGGTGGCGGGCTCGGCGTTCTTCTACAACTACACGTTCTTCACCGTGCTGGCCTTCACCCCGTTCGTACTGAACATGACCCCGTACAAGAGCGGCGCGGTCTTCTTCGCCTGGGGTGTGCTGCTCGCGGTGTTCTCGGTGCTCGTGGCGCCGCGCATGCAGGCCCGGTTCGGCTCGCTGAAGGTGCTCGGCGGCTCACTGGTGCTGCTCGCGGCCGACGTACTCGTCCTCGGCTACGGCAGTCACACCACGGCCGTCGTCTGCACGATCCTCTCCGGTGCCTTCATCGGCGTGAACAACACCGTCTACACGGAGCTGGCCCTCGGCGTGTCGGACGCGCCGCGCCCGGTGGCGAGCGCCGGCTACAACTTCGTCCGCTGGTTCGCCGCCGCCGCGGCGCCCTTCTTCGCCCCCCGGATCGAGGGGTGGAGCAACATCCACATCCCGTTCGTGGTCGCGGCGGTCACGGCGGCGCTGGGCGCGCTCGTGGTCCTCGTACGCCGGGACGCCCTGACGCACGAGGCGGAGGAGCTGGAGGAGCGGCACGCGGTGGAGGACGGGGTCACCGTCTTCGCGAACTGAGTCCCGGCCCTCCGTCGGACCTCTCTCCGTGCGTGCTTCACGGAGTGCTTCATCGCGTGCTCCACGGAGGGCTTCGCCGAGTGTGAGATAGCCAACTGGCCGACGCGGGTCGACTGTTGGGGTCAGTCCAGGGAAACGGACGTGCGTGCAGGGTCGCGCAGGTCCGTTCCGCTTGCCAGCCAGCGCTCCTGGAGCGCCCCCGCGCCGTGCACCCGCTTCCACGCGGCCTCGTTCGGCGTCATGGGCAGCAGCGGCAGGAAACGTACGGGATCCAGGGGTGCGTCGAGTGCGAGATCCTCGACCAGGCCGCCCGGCTCGGCGACCAGGACGGAGGTGAAGGGGGCGCCCGGCCACAGCGGATCACCCACGTCCAGCGAGGCTCCCGGGGCCACGACCAGGCCCTCGACCTGCGGGGACGCGGCCAGTACGGCGAGAGGGCGCAGCACCTTGTCGGTGTCGGCCGCACCGGCCCGTACCGACAGGACCAGCTCGGCGCGCGGGCCCGCGACCGGGTCGGCGACGGCCGCCGTGGGGTCCGCCATCGGCTGGGCCGACATGCCGAGCGTCGCGTAACGGACGATCCCGGTGGGGCCCGTACCGGAGGTGTCCAGGTCCGTGAAACGGAGCACCTCGATGCGGTCCGTGCCCAGGAACGTCACCGCGGCGCGCGCGTCCGGTTCGCCCAGGGCGGTACGCAAACGGGCTTCCACCAGAGCAAGAACATCAACCATGCGCCGAGCATAGAACTCGTCAGTAGCGGGCAAAGCGACGGCTTGACACTTCAGCCGGCTGCTAGTCTTGGCCGCTGGCCGGGGCAGCACGCAGAAGCGTCGCTCTCAAGTCCCGGCCCACGTCTCGACGCATGAGACTCCCCTACGGGGGATGGACCTCCCCTACGGGGGACCGGCCGGAGGAGGTGGGGCTCCATGGATCGAAGTCGACCAGGCAGTACCACCCGCTCTTCCGGCTGCTGAGTTCCTCTCAGCTTCCCGAGCTCACGCTCTGCCGGCTGCCGCCTCTCGCACACGCACTCGTTCCTGTGCTCGCGTCATGGCCGGTCCGGTACACAACGGAAGAGCACTTCGTTTTCCCTGATCTGTCTGAATTTTTCTGATCTGTATCAGTAGCGAAGCCGCCACCGTGACGGTGCGGTGCTCCCCGCTTTGTGGACGTGCCAAACATCCGCAGTCTGGACGTCCCCATTCCGGGCAGTTCCAACCGTCGTCGGCGGCCTTCGTTCGCGAAGGAGCCACCCATGTCGATGATCCACAACCTGCGTGCCGCGGTCCGCCCCTCGCTCCGCAAGGACGGCGGCGCGTACGACACCACCCGCTCGGCCGCGGAGAGTTCGGCCGTCGTGGACTGCGCGGTCTACCGCGACGGCGTCCGCCTCCCGTCCGACGACACCCTGACCCCGCGTACGGCGATCCGTCAGGTGCGGCGCGACGGCGGATTCGCGTGGATCGGCCTGCACGAGCCCACCGAGGACGAATTCGCGGGCGTGGCAGCCGAGTTCGGGCTGCACCCGCTCGCCGTCGAGGACGCCGTCCACGCCCACCAGCGGCCCAAGCTGGAGCGGTACGACGACACGCTGTTCGCCGTCTTCAAGACCATCCACTACGTCGAGCACGACGAACTCACCGCCACCAGCGAGGTCGTGGAGACCGGCGAGGTGATGTGCTTCACCGGGCGGGACTTCTTCATCACCGTGCGGCACGGCGGGCAGGGCTCCCTGCGGGCGCTGCGGCACCGGCTGCAGGACGACCCGGAGCTGCTCGCCAAAGGTCCCTCCGCCGTGCTGCACTCCATCGCCGACCACGTCGTCGACGGCTACATCGCCGTCGCGGACGCCATGCAGGACGACATCGACGACGTCGAGACCGAGGTGTTCTCCCCCGGCCGCAGGGGCGGGGTGTCGCGCGGTGTCGACTCGGCGCGGATCTACCAGCTCAAGCGTGAGGTACTGGAGTTCAAGCGTGCGGTGTCGCCGCTGCTGCGGCCCATGCAGCTGCTGAGCGAGCGGCCGATGCGGCTGGTCGACCCCGACATCCAGAAGTACTTCCGGGATGTCGCCGACCACCTGGCGCGGGTGCACGAGCAGGTCGTCGCCTTCGACGAACTGCTCAACTCGATCCTGCAGGCCAACCTCGCGCAGGCGTCCGTCGCGCAGAACGAGGACATGCGCAAGATCACGTCCTGGGCGGCGATCATCGCCGTGCCGACGATGGTGTGCGGGGTGTACGGCATGAACTTCGAGCACATGCCGGAGCTGCACTGGCGGTACGGGTACCCCTCGATCATGGGCCTCACGGTGGTGCTCTGCCTCGGGATCCACCGGACGCTCAAGCGCAACGGCTGGCTCTGAGAACGCGCTCCGAGAACGCGCTCCCAGAACCCTTCGAGGGCCTTACGGGGCCGACGCTAGGGTGGCCCTCATGACGGATCAGGCTCTTGCCGAACAGGCCCTCGTCGAGGAGGCCACGAAGAAGTCCGGGCTCATCTGGGTGCGGGGGAACGGTGTCCCGTCGCTGGACCCCCAGGACCAGAGCCAGGACCCGGGCCGGGGCGCGCCTGCGCGGGCGTTGTGGCACGTGTGGCACGACGGGGCCGTGTACCTGGTCGGCGACGGGCCCGGTGAGCAGCCGCTGCCCGGGCTCGTGGACGGGCGGGAGGCGGTCGTGACCGTCCGCAGCAAGGACAAGGGCGGGCGGTTGGTGTCCTGGACCGCGTCCGTCGTGGAGCTCGCTCCGGGGTCCGACGAGTGGGGGGTTGCCGTCGGCGAGCTGAAGGGGAAGCGGTTGAACGCGCCCGACGGTGAGGCGATGACCGAGCGGTGGGCTCGCGAGTGCCGGGTCGTCCGGCTGGCGCCGACGGGTTCTACTGCGTCTTTGCCTTCGGGGTCGTTGGCGGCGCCGCCTGTGCCTACGTCGGCGACTACGCGGTTGCCTGCCCCGGCTGGTTTGCCTCGCCTGCTCTTCCGCCGCCGCCGGCGCGCCTGAGGGCTCCGCGGGTCGAATATCACCTGCGGCCCCGGTGGGGGTCACCCGCGCCGTTCCCCGCGCCCCTGAAAGACGGGGCTGCGCCCCGGTCTTTCAGCCTCCAGCCGCACGGCCACCACCGCGTTCAGGGGCGCGGGGAACGGCGCAGTCTTTCGCCCCTAAGGGGCGCGGGGAACGGCGCGGGCAACCCCCACCGCCCCGCACCCGACCCCCGACCTCCAGCCCCCAGGGGCGCGGGGAACGGCGCAATCTTTTTGTCTTTGAGGGGCGCGGGGAACGGCGCGGGCGACCCCCACCGGGCCGCAGCCGGGCGTGGACGGTCGTGGGTGGGTTGCGTCAGGACGACGGGAGTTGTTGGCCGTAGTCGACCGTGTCCGCCTTTTCCGGGGCCTTCAGGGGAAAGTCGCGGCCCCAGTCCGTCAGACGGATCGTGCCCGCGTCACCGGCCCGGACGAGAAGCAGAGGATACGGCTTGCCCTCAAGGGAGACGTCGATCCGGCCACCGGCCCCCTCGTCCCCGGCGGTGAGCCGGATCGTGCGGACGCCGTTCCGCTCGTGGTGGCCGTCCGTCGCCAGCTCACCCTGCAGGGACAGCAGCCCGTCCAGCAGCACGTCCTTGTCGGTGAAGACACTGAGCTGCCGGTACGCGGGGTCCCCCTTCGGAACCTTCACGTACATACCCTCGAGCTTCCCCGCCGCAGCCGTGTCCGACGTACTGTCGTCGCTCTTGCCGTCCTGGTGGTTCCAGAAGTCCGCGTCGGCCTTGATGAACAGGTGCTCGTCCACCCGCAGCAGGCGGAACGTCACACCGTCCGAGGTGACCGACCCCGTACCGCCGTCCTTCTTGAGCTGCATGTCCAGCTTGTAGGTGCGTTTGTCGCTGACCACGGCCCCGGACAGCCGTACCGTCCCGGCGGCCTCCGCGGCCGACTGCGTTCGGCTCTGGATCTTCGCGGGAGGAAGTTTCCCGACCCCGTTCGTCCCCGCGTCCGGGTCCTCGCCGCCGCACCCCGTCACCCCTGCCCCCGCCACGAAGAGCGCGCACACGGCCCTCGCCAACGCGGCCTTACGGGTTCGTCCACGGGGAATCGCAGTCACAGGTGGCGCTGCCTCTCGTGCGGTTGTCCTCAACGGCGTACCGCAGCGTACCGGGGCCCGCTACGCCACTCGGAGTCAGTCCGTCCGCACCGCTCACCAGGGCGTATCCGACCGGGACGGGCTAGCCTGAAGCCCACCCGAGCGGACATGACACTTCATAACGCCCGAACCGAAGCCCGTACAGCACAGTCCGTACATCGAAGCCCGTACGAAGAAGGAGGCGCCCGGATGGCGGCAGGCGCCCCCAGGATCTTCGTTTCGCATCTCTCCGGCATCGCCGTCTTCGACCCCAACGGCGACCAGGTGGGGCGCGTGCGCGACCTCGTCGCCATGCTGCGCGTGGGACGGCGGCCCCCACGACTGCTCGGCCTCGTCGTCGAACTGTCCACCCGGCGCCGTATCTTCCTGCCCATGACCCGGGTGACGGGCATCGAGTCGGGCCAGGTCATCACCACCGGCGTACTGAACGTCCGCCGGTTCGAGCAGCGCCCCACCGAGCGGCTCGTCCTCGGTGAGCTGCTCGACCGGCGCGTCACCCTCGCGGAGTCCGGCGAACCGCCCGAGACGGTCACCGTCCTGGACATCGCCATCCAGCAGCTGCCCGCGCGCCGCGACTGGGAGATCGACCGGGTCTTCGTACGGAAGGGGCGGACCGGCGGCGCGTTCCGGCGGGCCAAGGGCGAGACGCTGACCGTCGAGTGGTCGGCCGTCACCGGGTTCTCGCTGGAGGAGCACGGACAGGGCGCCGAGAACCTGCTCGCCACCTTCGAGCAGCTGCGCCCCGCCGACCTCGCGAACGTCCTGCACCATCTGTCCGCGAAGCGGCGCGCTGAGGTCGCGGCGGCCCTGGACGACGACCGGCTCGCCGACGTCCTGGAGGAGCTGCCGGAGGACGACCAGATCGAGATCCTCGGCAAACTCAAGGAGGAGCGCGCCGCGGACGTCCTGGAGGCCATGGACCCCGACGACGCGGCCGACCTGCTCGGCGAGCTGCCGGAGGAGGACAAGGAGCGGCTGCTCGCGCTGATGCGCCCGGACGACGCGGCGGACGTACGGCGGCTGATGGCGTACGAGGAACGCACCGCGGGCGGTCTGATGACGACCGAGCCGATCGTGCTGCGGCCCGACGCGACCGTCGCGGACGCCCTCGCCCGGGTGCGCAACGCCGACCTCTCCCCCGCGCTGGCCGCCCAGGTGTACGTGTGCCGCCCGCCGGACGAGACCCCGACCGGCAAGTACCTCGGCACGGTCCACTTCCAGCGGCTGCTGCGCGATCCGCCGTACACGCTGGTGGGCTCGATCATCGACGACGACCTGCGACCGCTCGACCCGGAGGCCGTACTGCCCGTCGTGGCCGGCTTCTTCGCCACGTACGACATGGTCGCGGCGCCCGTCGTCGACGAGAGCGGTTCGCTGCTCGGCGCGGTCACCGTGGACGACGTCCTCGACCACATGCTGCCGGAGGACTGGCGGGAGAGGGAGTTCCACCTGGACGAGGAAGCGGTCGGGTCCGGCGTCGAGGAGGCCCCCTGATGGCCCCTGAGCGCGAGGGCAGGGAACGGGCCACCGGTGGGGCGAGCGCCACCACGCGGCCCCGGCTGCGGCTCGACCAGCCGCAGCCGCCGCGGCGCAGATTCCTGCCCGAGTACGACCCGGAGGCCTTCGGACGGCTCTCGGAGCGGATCGCGCGGTTCCTCGGCACGGGCCGGTTCATCGTCTGGATGACGTTCGTCATCATCCTGTGGGTGGTGTGGAACGTGTCCGCGCCGCGTGATCTGCGCTTCGACAACTACCCGTTCATCTTCCTCACCCTGATGCTCTCCCTCCAGGCCTCGTACGCCGCTCCGCTGATCCTCCTCGCGCAGAACCGGCAGGACGACCGCGACAAGGTCAACCTCGAACAGGACCGCAAGCAGAACGAGCGGTCGATCGCCGACACCGAATATCTGACCCGGGAGATCGCCGCGCTGCGCGTGGGCCTCGGCGAGGTCGCCACCCGGGACTGGATCCGTTCCGAGCTGGAGGACCTGGTCAAGGAGCTGGACGAACGGCGCCGCGACGGCGACGGGGACGGGCCGGGCGACCGGTCCGGCGACCGGCGTGGCGTATTCCCGGCAGAACACCCCCGGGGACGTGACGTAGACGACCGGTGACGGGGCTTTCCGGCCCCCGGGCCGGGCGCCGTACCATCGACCCCATGGCTACGGAAGACGCGGTGCGTGAAGCACTGTCGACGGTGAACGACCCCGAGATCCAGCGACCCATCACCGAGCTGGGGATGGTCAAATCGGTGGAGATCGGCGCGGACGGTTCGGTCGCGGTCGCGGTGTACCTGACTGTCTCCGGGTGCCCGATGCGCGACACCATCACGAAGAACGTCACCGAGGCGGTCTCGCGCGTCGAGGGCGTCACGCGCGTCGACGTCGTGCTGGACGTGATGAGCGACGAGCAGCGCAAGGACCTGGCGTCCGCGCTGCGCGGCGGGCAGGCCGAGCGCGAGGTGCCCTTCGCCAAGCCGGGCTCGCTCACGCGCGTGTACGCGATCGCCTCGGGCAAGGGCGGCGTGGGCAAGTCGTCCGTGACGGTCAACCTCGCGGCGGCGATGGCCGCGGACGGCCTCAAGGTCGGGGTCGTGGACGCCGACATCTACGGCCACTCCGTGCCCCGCATGCTCGGCGCCGACGGCAGCCCGACCCAGGTCGAGAACATGATCATGCCGCCGTCGGCGAACGGCGTGAAGGTCATCTCGATCGGCATGTTCACTCCGGGCAACTCGGCCGTCGTGTGGCGCGGTCCGATGCTCCACCGCGCCCTCCAGCAGTTCCTCGCGGACGTCTACTGGGGCGACCTGGACGTACTGCTCCTGGACCTGCCGCCGGGTACGGGCGACATCGCGATCTCGGTCGCGCAGCTCGTCCCGAACGCGGAGATCCTGGTCGTGACGACCCCTCAGCAGGCCGCGGCGGAGGTCGCCGAGCGGGCCGGGTCGATCGCCGTGCAGACCCACCAGAAGATCGTCGGGGTGGTCGAGAACATGGCGGGCATGCCGTGCCCCCACTGCGACGAGATGGTCGACATCTTCGGTACGGGGGGTGGGCAGTCGGTGGCCGACGGGCTGACCCGGACCACCGGGGCCACCGTGCCCGTCCTCGGCTCCATCCCCATCGACGTGCGGCTGCGCGAGGGCGGCGACGACGGCCGGCCGGTCGTCCTGACGGACCCCGACTCGCCGGCGGGGTCGGCGCTGCGTGCCATCGCGGGCAAGCTGGGTGGGCGCCAGCGGGGCTTGTCGGGCATGTCCCTGGGCATCACCCCACGCAACAAGTTCTAGCCCCCTGCGAGCGCCCCCGCGGGGTTCTGTACTCGGTCGACCGCGGGCCGGTGGGGGTTGCTCGCGCCGTTCCCCGCGCCCCTGTCGGGCGCGTGCCCGGGCCGGACTGTCGGGTGCGGGCCGGTGGGGTCGGCCGCGCAGTTCCCACCGGCCCTGAAGACGAAAGACAGGGGCGCAGCCCCGTCTTTCAGGGGCGCGGGGAACTGCGCCAGCAACGCACCCGCACCCGACAGTCCGGCGGAGGCCACACGCCCCGGAAGGGGCGCGGGGAACGGCGCGGCCCGCCCCCACCGGCCCGCACCCGAACAACCGCGCGGCCCGCCGCCTAGGCGTACGTGCCGATGTCCTTGATCATCGCGAAAGCCACCCCGTACGCGCTCATCCCCCGCCCGTACGCCCCCACATGAACCCCTTCCTGCGTGGACCCCGCGAGGACCCAGCCGAATTCGGATTCTCTGTAGTGGAACGGCGTCGGCACCCCGTCCACGGGAAGGGACAGCGTCGACCAGTCGGACCCGTTCAGATCGTCCGCGAGGACCCACGCCGTCTCGGTCTGCTGGTCCAGCCAGTCGTCGCGCAGGGTGTGGTCCATCTGGCCGGGCCAGGTGAAGGACAGCAGCCCCACCCCGGCGAGCCAGGCCGCGGAGGACACCGAAGTGGCCTCCAGCAGCCCCGTACCGTCGGCACTGCGCCGCACGGGGTTGCCCGCGACGGTCACCACGACCGCGAATCGCTCCTTGTCCTCGGTGGACTCACTGCGCACCGACGGCTCGTCACCGTGTCCGATCGAGCCGTGTTCGATGGCTCCGTCGGCCGCGGCGCCGACCTGCATCAGCCAGCGCGGCCCCGTGAAGGCCTCGTCGAGGCCGTACCACGGGAAGGGCGCCAGCAGGTAGCCGTCGACCGTGCGCCGGGCGGAGGGGAGCTGTTGTCCACCCTCCGCAGCCGGCGCCTGCGCGCCTACCCGACTTGTCGTCTCCATCTGCCCGGACGCCTCCTCGCTCTCGGCGGACCGAGTGGCCCGCCCCCCTTCGGGCGTCCGTCCGGTCCGCACAACAACTAGGCAGGATAGCCACAGGTCCGCCGAAGGCCGGAAAACCGGTCGGCACATGGCTCACATACGCACCTGATCCGGCGCATCCCGAACGCATGGAAGCCCAAGCGGGGTACGGGGAGACGGACGGCGTTCGACTGAAAGTGAAGCGCGTTCCGGACGGCGGGCGCGCCGCCCGGGGTCAGATGGCGCCGGGTCGCCTCAGGTGGCGTCCGCGTCGAACGGCGGGCGCTCTTCCGGCGCCAGCTTCTCGCGCTTCTTCGTCATGTCCACGGTGCCGCCGGTGGAGCCCGCCGACGAGGAAGAGGAGGACGCCGAGGACGGTGTCTCGGACTCGCGGCCGTGCACGGCGTCCGTGACCTCGGCCATCTCCTTCTTCAGGTCGAAGCCGTTACGGATCTCCTTGAGCCCCAGCTCGTCGTTGTCCAGCTGCTTGCGGATGAACGTCTTGGGGTTGAGGTCCTCGAACTCGAAGTCCTTGAACTCCGGACCCAGCTCCTCGCGGATGTCCGCCTTGGCGCTCTCCGAGAACTCACGGATCTTGCGAATGGTCCGCGTGACGTCCTGGATCATCTTCGGGAGCTTCTCCGGACCGAAGACGAGCACGGCAAGGACAACGATCGTGACCAGCTCGAGCGGTCCTATGTCATTGAACACCTTGCGTCTCCTTGCGATGTCCTCGGCGCTCGGCAGTTCGTCCGTGGTCCGGGCCGGGTCCACGGTACCCGGCGATCCTGTCCGACCGGTACTGTCCCGGGGTCCCGGACCGCGTGTACACGGCGGGTTTTCCCGGTTGTTTGCCTTGCGACACAAGGGGGTGGACGGATTTCTGCGAACTTCCTGTCAGTCCCCGTCGGCCGAGCCGAGGACCAGGGCGACCTTCCGCTCCTTGCCGTCCCGCTCCAGCGTCAGCTCCAGCCGGTCGCCGGGCCGGTGGGAGCGCGTCTTGACGATGAGCTCCTCGCCGGAGTGCACCCGCTGCCCGTCGACCTCGGTGATGACGTCACCGGCCTTGATGCCGGCCCGGGCGCCGGGGCCGCCCCGGGTGACCGCCGAGCCGCCGTCGTTGTCCTTGGCGCCGACGCGGGCGCCGTCACCGGAGTACTCCATGTCGAGTGTCACGCCGATCACCGGGTGGGTCGCCCTGCCCGTGTTGATCAGCTCCTCGGCGACGCGCCTGCCCTGGTTGATGGGTATGGCGAAGCCCAGGCCGATCGAACCTGACTGGCCGCCCTCCAGGTCGGAGCCGCTGTCGGCGGAGCGGATGGCGCTGTTGATGCCGATGACACGGGCCTTGGAGTCGACCAGGGGGCCGCCGGAGTTGCCGGGGTTTATCGGGGCGTCCGTCTGGAGCGCGTCGACGTACGAGATGTCGCTGCCGTCGCCCTCCTCGCCGCCTGCCGTGATGGGGCGCTCCTTGGCGCTGATGATGCCCGCGGTGACGGTGTTCTCCAGGTCGAAGGGCGCTCCGATGGCCACCACGGGGTCGCCGACCTGGACGTTGTCGGAGTTGCCCAGAGAGAGGGGCTTGAGGCCGCTGACATGGGCGACCTTGACCACGGCGAGGTCGTAGCCGCTGTCGTGGCCCACGACCTCGGCCTTGGCGGTCTCGCCGCCGCTGAACGTCACGGTGATCTCGCCGCTGCCGTCCGCCGGTTCCACGACGTGGTTGTTGGTGAGGATGTGGCCGCGCCGGTCGAGGACGAACCCCGTGCCGGTGCCCTGGGCGTCCGAACCGCTCACGTGCAGCGTCACCACGCTGGGCAGCGCGCTGGCCGCGATACCGGCCACGCTGTCCGGCGCCCGCCCCTTTGCCTCCACTCCGGCCTGCGGCAGCTCGACGTCGTCGATCCCCCCGGTCCGCTCCAGATAGGCGCCCACGGCCCCGCCCACGCCTCCGGAGACCAGGGCGAGCAGGGCGGCGCCGAGGACCAGTGCCCGCCCGGTACGCCTGCGTCGGACTTCCGGCGCCTCGGCGGCGGCCCCGTGGTGCTGGAGGGGCGCGGCGGCCCAGGGGTCGTAGTTCTGCCAGGGGGTGTGCGCAGCGGGGACCGGGGCGCCGTTCTCGACGGCCTCGGCGCCGTGGGGAGCCCCGGCCGTCCGATGGCCGACAGGCGGCTCCGGACCGAGCGGACCGACCGGACCGAGGAGGCCCTGCGTCTGCGGGGCCGGCGTTCCCGCGGCGGGTGTCTCCGGGAAGGGGCTCTCGGCGACGGGTGGCCGCGGCGCAGGCAGGTGCGGGGCGGGCGGGTTCGGGGCAGACGTGTACGGGGCGGGCGCGTGCGGGGCGGCCTCGCCCAGGACGTCCTGGGGCGGCGCGTCATGGGGCGGAGCCACCGCCTCCACCGTCGTGCCGTGCGCGGGGGTCGTCCCGGGGTGCTGCACCGGCGGCGCGGGCGCCCAGGGGCCCGGCCCGCCGTACGGCGGTGTGCTGTAGGGGTCAGGATCGTGCAGGGGCCTGGGCCGCTCACCGGGGGCGGACGCGCCTGCGCCGGCGCTCACCCCGCCCGCGGCCTGCCCGGCGCTCGGGCCCGCACCGGTGCCGGTGCCTCCGAGAGTGGTCGCCCCCGTACCCGTACCCGCGGGCTTCTCCAGTTCGAAGTCGCCGTCCATGTCTCCCCCGTGCACCCCGCTCGCGCCGTCCCCCGTGGAAACCGGGTCCGCCGGAGCGGAATCCGGCCCATGGGTCCGTGGCCGGCTCCACCATTTCGGCTTCGTGGGCTTCCCCTCGTCCATGCTCTCCCCACACCTGACCCGCGGCACGGCATGTCGGCGCTCACCGCGTCGTCTCGACCTCCGCGCCCGGATCACTGCGGCGGGCGCGGCCCATCCCTGGATTCAACCAGGTTCGCGGGCCGCCGCGCAGAGGGCCGGTTCAGCCCGAGGAGGAAGGCGCGGGTGAGGCGGACGGGTCGAACGACGGCACGGCCGACAGTACGGACGCCTCGAACTCCGGTCCCGACGACCACGTGGTCAGCGTGACCCGTGGGGCCGGCGCGAACGGACGTATCAGCGGGGACATCGCGGCGGCACCCACCGCCACGGGGGTGGTCAGCGCGTGCATCGAACCCGAGCCCGCGTTCTGCTCGCCGGTCGAGGACAGTCCGGGCGCGGGCGCCGGCACACCGGGCAGCAGCGGCGCGGACATCTCGGTCTGCGCGCCCCCTTCGTTGCCGAAGGAGCGCTGGCCCTGGGCGAGCAGCGGTGCGAGGGACCGGCGGCGCTGCGACTCGGAGCTCGTGGCACCGGTCGTGCTCGTCGTGCGCATCGGAGTCACGTTGCTTCCGTTGCCCGAACCGCCGCGCGCGTCCGCGGTGTCGGTCGGGACACCGGTCGAGACCCCGCCGAGCGCGATCGCGGCGAGCGAGACGGCACCGGCCGCGGCGGCGGCGAAGCGCAGTCCCCGGGAGGCGGAGCGCTCGGCCTCGCGCCGGCTGATGTCATGGATGCGGAATCCGCGCTGTTCCGAGGGGAGCGCGGTCGCATGGGGGCCGGAGGGCAGGTAACCGAAGGAGTCCGGCGTCATGTCGAAGACTCCGGACGCTCCGAACGCTCCCCGGCCCAGTCGCGGGCTGTCGCCGTCCGGGTCACCTCCGCCGGGGAGCCCCTGCAGTCTGGCCAGGAAGCTCTCGGACGGGGGCGGCGGGGCGACCTCCGCGAACACGTTCTTCAGTCGTCGCTGCTCGTCGGCCTCCGACTTGCACTTCGCGCAGGTGGCGAGGTGGGCCAGGACGCGCTCGCGCGCCTCATGGCCGAGCTCACCGTCCACCAGGGCGGAAAGTCGGTCGCCGAGGTGCTGCTCGGCAAGGGGTCCGTCGGCAGGATTCAGCCGTGATCCACTCACGCGCTCGTGCCCCCTCCTCCCAGAGCGGGCGCACCGGTGACCGCGAAACCGCGGCGCTCGGCACGGGCCTCGGGAGAACGGTGGGCGAGCGCCTTGCGGAGCTGGGAGCGACCGCGGTGGATCCGGCTGCGGACCGTACCGAGCTTGACGCCCAGGGTCGCGGCGATCTCCTCGTACGAAAGTCCCTCGATGTCGCACAGGACGACCGCGGCGCGGAACTCGGGCGCCAGGGTGTCGAGGGCCTGCTGGACGTCCGCGTCGAAGTGCGTGTCGTTGAAGACCTGCTGCGGGGAGGGCTCGCGGCTGGGCAGGCGCTCGGCCGCGTCGTCGCCGAGGGCGTCGAAACGGATGCGCTGCTTGCGGCGGACCATGTCCAGGAAGAGGTTGGTGGTGATGCGGTGGAGCCAGCCCTCGAAGGTGCCGGGCGTGTAGGTCGACAAGGAGCGGAAGACCCGGACGAAGACTTCCTGCGTCAGGTCCTCGGCGTCGTGCTGGTTGCCCGTCAGGCGGTAGGCGAGCCGGTAGACCCGGCCGCTGTGCGTGCTGACGATCTCCTCCCACGTGGGCGGGGTCCACGCCTGCGAGTCCGCGTCGGACGTGAAGGTCGCGGTCTGAGCGGAGTCAGCGATGCGGGATCGGTCAGCAGTGTTGTTCACGGATTTCGGCTCCCCCGACGATCTGAGCAGGCGCCGGAGCACCCCTCCTCGATCCACAGGTTCAGCCGCACCTCCCCTGTCGGCTCTGGTGGTGTCCAGTGGAGCCCCTACCATAGCCACCTCGCCCGTTAGCTCCGGATAAGCGGTTTTACGAGAAATTGATACGCGCTCATATGGCTGCGTGAGCACTTGCCGGCCGTCCCGCTCCATCCGCCACCCCCGTGCAGTTTCCGACCCTTGTTCCCCACCCTCTCTAAACGCCTGGTCCCATCTGCGGGTTCCCGGCGGCAACGGATACAGTCACGCCCAGGCAACCACGGGGACAGGAGAGGGCCATTACCGGCAACCGGCTGACGAGCTGGGCGTTCGCCGACGCCTTTGTCGCCGAGGACGAGGCACTGCACTGGGCCCGGGACCGGGCTCGGGAAGCAGGCCTGCGCTCGGTGTCGCCCGGCACGGGCGCCGCGCTGCGACTGCTCGCCGCCACCGTGGACGCCAAGGCGGTCGCGGAGATCGGTACCGGAACCGGAGTATCCGGTATTCATCTGCTGCACGGGATGCGGCCGGACGGCGTACTGACGACGGTGGATCCGGAGCCGGAGCACCAGCAGTTCGCCCGCCAGGCCTTCCGCGCGTCGGGCTTCGCCAGCAACCGGGCCCGCTTCATCCCGGGCCGCGCGCTGGACGTGCTGCCCCGGCTCGCGGACGCGGGCTACGACCTCGTGTTCTGCGACGGCGACCGGCTGGAGTGCCTCGACTACCTCGCTGAATCGTTGCGCCTGCTGCGGGTGGGCGGCCTCGTCGTCTTCGAGGGCGTGTTCGCGAACGGGCGCACGGTGGAGTCGGGTCCGCAGCCCACGGAGGTGCTGCGGCTGCGCGAACTGCTGCGCGCGATCCGCGAGAGCCAGGAGCTGGTCCCCTCACTGCTGCCGGTGGGCGACGGCCTGCTGTGCGCGGTCAAGCGCTGATCCCGGGCCCCGCCCGCACCAGCACCCGCACCCGCACCCACACACGCAGCCGCACCCGCTGAAGCCTCCGCAGCCTCCCGGAATCCCCGGAATCCCTGGAAACACCACTGCCCCGGCATCGCGTTGATGCCGGGGCAGTGGAAGGGTATGGTCGCGTTCCGCGTCAGCCGACGACCTTCTTGAGGGCGTCGCCGAGCGCGTCAGCCTCGTCGGGGGTCAGCTCCACGACGAGCCGTCCGCCGCCTTCGAGCGGAACGCGCATGACGATGCCCCGCCCCTCCTTTGTCACCTCGAGCGGGCCATCGCCCGTCCGCGGCTTCATGGCCGCCATGCTCGTTCCCCTTCCTGAAACCAGCTCATCGTCGCCGACGGCCCCATTGAAGGGCACGCGTCCTCTCGTCGGACACGCGTCACCGGCATCGAACACATTGCTTCCAAGCCATTATCCCGCATCTCAGGACCCGATGACCAACATCAGTCGGCATCGCTTGCGCAACGCGCTCGATCAAAACCACCCATTTCGGCGGTGTGACTGCGATACTGCGCCACTGCATGGACTTTCGGACACCGGAATTCTTTGACGCAGGTCACATGTACGAACCCCGCCGCCCACCATGATCTCCGCCATGCTGTCCTCGGAAGCAGTGCGTACCGACGGGTACGCCGAATCCGCGACTCCTGAGGGGACCATCATGGCCGACACCGTGCTCTACGAGGTGAGCGACGGACTCGCGACGATCACGCTGAACCGCCCCGAGGCGATGAACGCGATGAACACCGAGACCAAGGTCGCCTTCCGCGAGGCGGCGCGGGCGGCCGCGGCGGACGAGTCCGTACGGGCCGTGCTCCTCACCGCAGCCGGTGACCGGGCGTTCTGTGTGGGCCAGGACCTCAAGGAACATGTCGGCACACTGCTCGCGGGGCGCGAGTCGGGCACCGGCGAGGCCCTCATGAGCACGGTCCAGGAGCACTACAACCCGATCGTGCGGGCCCTGACGGGCGCGGCGAAGCCGGTGGTCGCGGCCGTCAACGGCGTCGCGGCCGGCGCGGGTCTCGGTTTCGCACTCGCCGCGGACTACCGCATCGTCGCCGACACGGCCGCCTTCAACACCTCGTTCGCCGGGGTCGCGCTCACCGCCGACTCCGGGATCTCCTGGACGCTGCCCCGGGTCGTCGGCCCCTCCCGCGCCGCCGACCTGCTGCTCTTCCCGCGCAGCATCACCGCGCAGGAGGCGTACGAGCTGGGGATCGCGAATCGGATCGTGCCCTCCGCGGAGCTGGCCGCCGAGGCCGTGAAGGTCGCCCGCGCGCTGGCCGAGGGGCCGACCGTCGCGTACGCCGCGCTCAAGGAGTCCCTTGCGTTCGGGGTCACGCACTCGCTGGACGAGACCCTGGAGAAGGAGGACGAGCTGCAGTCGCGGGCGGGGGAATCGGAGGATCATCTGATCGCCGTGCAGGCGTTCGTCAACAAGGAGAAGCCGAAGTACCTGGGCCGGTAGCCATGGGGGTGGGTTGGTTCGGGTCCATTCGGATGGTGCCGGTCCGGTGGGGGCTGGGCGCGCAGTTCCCCGCGCCCCCTGCGGGGCTTGTGCCAGATGTACCGTGCGGGCCGTCGTGGGCTGGGCGCGCCGTTCCCCGCGCCCCTCAAGAGCGCCCCTGCGGGGCGCCTCTATCGGGGGCTGCTTCTCGCCGTGCAGTCCGCCAAGTGGTCGTTCACCAGGCCGCACGCCTGCATCAGGGCGTAGGCCGTGGTGGGGCCCACGAAGCGGATGCCTCGCTTTTTGAGGGTCTTGGAGAGGGCGGTCGACTCGTCGGTCACCGCCGGGACGTCGGACAGCGACTTCGGGGCCGGGCGCGAGGCCGGGTCGGGGGCGAAGGACCAGATCAGCTCGTCCAGTTCGCCCGGCGCCCAGTCGACCAGCACGCGCGCGTTGGCGACCGTCGCCTCGATCTTGGCGCGGTTGCGGATGATCCCCGTGTCGGCGAGGAGGCGTTCCTTGTCGGCGTCCGTGAACGTCGCCACCTCGGCGATCCTGAACGCCGCGAAGGCGGCCCGGAAGCCCTCGCGGCGACGCAGGATCGTGATCCAGGAGAGACCCGACTGGAAGGCTTCCAGGCACAGCCGCTCGTACAGCGCGTCGTCGCCGTGGACCGGGCGCCCCCACTCGTCGTCGTGGTACGCCACGTAGTCGTCGGTGGACAGCGCCCAGGGACAGCGCAGGGCCCCGTCGGCGCCCTTCAGGGCGTCGCTCACCGGTGGTCCTCCTCCGCGGGCTTCTCCAGGGAGGTGACCGGGGAGGCGGTCGCGGACGGGGCCGTGGCCGAGCGGGCGCCGGACAGGGCGGCCTCCAGGTCGGCGATACGGGCGTCCCGCTCGGCCAGTTCGGCGCCGAGGCGGTTGAGGGCGTCGTCCACGTCCGCCATGCGGTAGCCGCGCAGGGTCAGCGGGAAGCGCAGTGCGTCCACGTCGCCGCGGTGCACGGGGCGGTCCGGGGGAAGCGGGTCCCGCAGACGCTCCGGCAGCGCCTCGGGGAGGGCGCCGCCGTCACCGCCTCCCACGACGGAGAGGGTCACCGCGCCGACCACGACGACGAGGGCGACGACCAGGAACAGGAACATGAACATCTCTGAGGTCCCCACGCTCTGATGCCGACGCGGGGCGCGTCGGCACGGAAAGTGTCAGGCACCGATCGTGCCATGCGACTCTGACCGTTAGGGTCGCAGGCGGCCCGACGGCGACAACTACTGGGAGAGGTCACAGGGGATGCTCAGGCTGGGCAGGCGCGAGTTCGACGCGCACGAGCCGGTGATCATGGCGATCGTGAACCGGACCCCGGACTCCTTCTACGACCAGGGAGCCACCTTCCGCGACGAGCCGGCGCTCGCACGCGTGGAGCAGGCGGTGTCCGAGGGAGCCGCCATCATCGACATCGGCGGGGTCAAGGCCGGGCCGGGCGAGGAGGTGACCGCCGAGGAGGAGGCGCGGCGGACCGTCGGGTTCGTCGCCGAGGTGCGGCGCCGCTTCCCCGACGTGATCATCAGCGTCGACACCTGGCGGCACGAGGTCGGCGAGGCCGTCTGCGAGGCCGGCGCCGACCTGCTGAACGACGCCTGGGGCGGGGTCGATCCGCGGCTCGCCGAGGTCGCCGGGCGGTACGGGGTGGGGATCGTGTGCACACACGCGGGCGGTACGCAGCCTCGTACGCGGCCGCATCGCATCGCGTACGACGACGTCATGGCCGACATCCTGGACGTGACCGTGGGGCTGGCCGAGCGGGCCGTGTCCCTCGGGGTGCCCCGGGAGTCCGTGCTGATCGATCCCGGGCACGACTTCGGGAAGAACACGCGGCACAGTCTGGAGGCGACGCGGCGGCTCGGGGAGATGGTGTCCACCGGGTGGCCCGTGCTGGTGTCGTTGTCCAACAAGGACTTCGTGGGCGAGACGTTGGACCGGCCGGTCAAGGAGCGGGTGGTGGGGACGCTCGCGACCACTGCCGTGTCGGCCTGGCTGGGGGCTCAGGTGTATCGGGTGCACGAGGTCGCGGAGACGCGGCAGGTGTTGGACATGGTGGCGTCGATCGCGGGCCACCGTCCGCCGGCGGTCGCCCGGCGGGGGTTGGCGTAGGGGGATTCTCGCCCCCGCCGCCCCTACCCTTCCCGTCACTGCATGGGGCTGCGCCCCTCGCCCCCTTTGTCCTCAAACGCCGGACGGGCTGGAAAACCAACCCGTCCGGCGTTTGAGGACCGGGGGTTCGGGGGGGGGCGGCCCCCGTCCTACCTGCCCGCCTCCTTCGACACCAGCGCCACCGCCTCGTCCACGTCGTCCGTGAGGTGGAACAGGAGCAGGTCCTTCTCCGAGGCCTTGCCCTGGGCGATCAGGGTGTTCTTGAGCCAGTCGACCAGCCCGCCCCAGTACTCCGTACCGAAGAGCACGATCGGGAAGCGCGTGACCTTCTGGGTCTGCACGAGGGTGAGCGCCTCGAAGAGTTCGTCGAGCGTGCCGAGCCCGCCCGGCAGCACCACGAACCCCTGCGCGTACTTCACGAACATCATCTTGCGGACGAAGAAGTACCGGAAGTTGAGACCGATGTCGACGTACTCGTTGAGCCCCTGCTCGAAGGGCAGCTCGATGCCGAGGCCGACGGAGATGCCCTTCGCCTCGCAGGCACCCTTGTTGGCCGCCTCCATGGCCCCGGGACCACCGCCGGTGATCACCGCGAAGCCCGCCTCGACCAGGCCCCGGCCGAGCGCGACCCCCGCCTCGTACTCCGGCGAGCCGACCGGTGTGCGTGCCGAACCGAACACGCTGATGGCGGCCGGGAGTTCGGCCAGCGTGCCGAAGCCCTCGATGAACTCCGACTGGATGCGCAGCACGCGCCAGGGATCGGTGTGCACCCAGTCCGACGGCCCGCCGGCGTCCAGCAGCCGCTGGTCCGTCGTGCTCGCCTGCACCTGCCCCCGCCTGCGCAGCACGGGTCCCAGCTGCTGCTCCTCCGGTGGCTGCTTGCTGCCCTCGGGGTTGCCGGTAGCCATATCCGCTCCCTCCGCTTGCCGATCGTTCCACCTCAGCGTAGATCTCCACGGGTTAAGGAGGGGGGACGCCGGCATGTCCGCCTCGGATCGGGCGGCAGATCGGACCGCGGGCCGGGCCGCCGGTCAGGCCGTCAGCCAGGCCCTCAGCCGCTCCTCGCCCGCCAGGATTTTGGCGGTTTCGACCCGTTCGTCACGCTTGTGCGCCAAGTGCGGGTTGCCGGGGCCGTAGTTGACCGCGGGGACGCCGAGCGCGCTGAAGCGGGAGACGTCCGTCCAGCCGTACTTGGGCTGCGGGGTGCCTCCGACGGCCTCGATGAAGGCCGCCGCGGCCGGATGCGAGAGGCCGGGCAGCGCCGCCCCGCTGTGGTCGTCGACGACGAACTCGGCCACTCCGCAGTCGGCGAAGACCTCGCGGACGTGCGCGAGGGCCTCCTCCTCGCTGCGGTCGGGCGCGTAACGGAAGTTGACGCTCACCACGCACGCGTCGGGGATCACGTTGCCCGCCACCCCGCCCGAGATCCCGACGGCGTTCAGGCCCTCGCGGTATTCGAGGCCGTCGATGACCGGGTGGCGCGGCTCGTAGGAGGCGAGGCGGGCCAGGATCGGGGAGGCCGCGTGGATGGCGTTGGAGCCCATCCAGCTGCGCGCGGAGTGCGCCCGCTCCCCCGTGGTCTTCAGGAGCACCCGCAGGGTCCCCTGGCAGCCGCCCTCGACCTGCCCGTCGGAGGGCTCCAGGAGGACCGCGAAGTCGCCCTCCAGCCACTCCGGGTGGGCCTCCGCCACGTGCTTGAGGCCGTTCAGGTCGGCGGCGACCTCTTCGTTGTCGTAGAAGATGAAGGTGAGGTCGCGGTTGGGGGCCGGCACCGTGGCCGCGATCCGCAGCTGCACCGCGACGCCCGACTTCATGTCGCAGGTGCCGCAGCCCCACAGCACGCCGTCCTCGTCCAGGCGCGAGGGCACGTTGTCCGCGATGGGGACCGTGTCGATGTGCCCGGCCAGGATCACGCGCTCGGCCCGGCCCAGGTTCGTCCGCGCGACGACGTTGTTGCCGTACCGGTCGACCGTGAGGTGCGGCAGGGCGCGCAGGGCGGTCTCGACGGCGTCCGCGAGGGGCTTCTCCGTGCCGCTCTCCGACGGGAAGTCGACGAGCCGAGCGGTGAGCCGGGCGGCGTCCAGCGTGAGGTCAAGTGGGGTGTCGGCCATGCCGTCGACCCTAACGCGCCCGGTCCCCGCAGCCTCCCCGGAGTCTTGTCCGCGCGCCTGTGGATCTCCGGAACCTCACACGGCCCCGACAGTACTCTCCAGTACCTTGTACGCGTGCCTGAGCCGTCCCCCACTTCCGTCGCTCCCGTACGCCGTGGCCGCTTCCTCCGTTTCGGAGCGGCCCTCGTCGTACTGCTCGGCGTCGCGGCGTATCTCACCGTGCAGTACCTGACCGGCGGGAGCGGAGTGCCCAAATGCACGGTCGTCTCGGCCGACGGCGACGGCACGTCGTACGAGTTCACGGCGGAGCAGGCGGTGAACGCGGCGACGATCTCGGCGGTCGGCACCAACCGCGGTATGCCCGAGCGGGCCGTCACGATCGCTCTCGCGACCGCCCTCCAGGAGTCCGCCCTGCGCAACCTCGGCCATGGCGACCGGGATTCACTGGGTCTCTTCCAGCAGCGGCCCTCGCAGGGCTGGGGCACCGAGCAGGAGATCCTGGATCCGGCGTACGCGGCGGGCGAGTTCTACGAGCATCTGGACAAGGTGCCCGACTACAAGCGGCTGCCCCTCACCGTCGCCGCGCAGCGCGTCCAGCGCAGCGGCTACCCGGAGGCGTACGCGAAGCACGAGCCGGACGCGACACTCCTCGCGGCGGCCCTCACCGGCCGCGCCGCCGCCACGCTGACCTGCGAGGGCCGCCCGGACACGCGCCCCGGCGGCCCGGAGTCGGTCCGCACCGCGCTGGTACGGGACTTCGGGCGCGGAGTCTTCCAGGAGGCGGGCGCCACGGTGGCCGCGAGCTCCTCGGCCGATCCGTCGGCGAATCCGTCGGCCGATCCCTCGACCGGCCCGTCGGCCGGCTCTTCGCCCACGCCGTCGGACCCGTCCGTGCCGTCCACCTCGGTGAGCGGTTCCGGCGGCAAGCGCACGGTGACCGTGCCCGTGCCGAGGACGGCGGCCACCGGGGGCGGGCAGCGGCAGCGCGGATGGGCCCTCGCGCACTGGGCCGTCGCCAACTCGTCCGCGCTGCACGTCGAACGGGTCTCGTACGCGGGCCGGGTATGGACGGCCGGCAGCACCCGGAGCGAGTGGCGCGACGACGCCCGGGGAGGCCGGAACGCCGCGGGCGAGGTGCGAATCGTCACCGGTCAGTAGTACGGACCCTCACCCGTTGGTGGCGCTCACGGCGTGCCATGTCGACAGATGGACGCGGTTTTCTGCGGCCCATTCCCGCGCGTGTCCCGCACCGGTCCCGCGGACGTCAAAACCCATGCCAGCAAAGGGCTGTGGGGATTCTGCGCACTTTCCGAACAGGCCTTCTTTGCCCGGGTTTCTCCGCAGCCGATAATGCGACGCATTACCAACTCTTTACTTCGGGCCACCGCAACCTTCGCGGGCTTCGAGCGGTAGTCACTGCGTCCGAGTCCGGAACGATCAACACCGGTCGACAGCCGGTCGACACCCAGTCGGCAGCCAGTCGGCGGCGAGTCGGTCAACTGCCGGGCGCGGCGCAGGATTTCATCGTTCTCTCCCCGTCAAAGGAGCACCATGTCCCTCCCCCTGACCCGCCGGATCGCCCGTGTCGCGCTGCTCATCGCAGCGGGAGCGGCACCCGTGGTCGGTGCGGCCGGCTCCGCGAGTGCGGCCGCACTGCCGGCCGCCCCCGACCTCGGCGGCCTGAGCGCGCTGGACAACGCGGGCACCACCGTCGACGGTGCCACGCAGAACGCCACCGGGGCGGCCGGCGAAACGGGCAGCAAGGCCGTGAAGAAGGCCGTGCCGGCCGCGGGCAAGACGGGCGGCAAGGCCGTCAAGACGGCGACGCCCGCGGCGCAGAAGACCGCCGGGGATGTCGCCGGGACCACGGGTGACGTGCTCGGTGACACCGCGGGGTCCGCGACCGGTGGTGGGCTGCCGACCGATGCGGTGTCCAAGGGTGGGCTGCCTACCGAGGGGCTGCCGCTGCAGGGGCTGCCGCTCGGCTGATCGGCTTGCTGCCGGCCTGGCTGTGGTGAAGGGGTTCAGGGGGGTTCCCCTGGGCCCCTTCGCCTTTGCGTCTGCGCGCGCGTCCGCCTGCGTGTCGCCTGCGGCGGGCGGGGCGGGCTGGTGGGTTTTCGGGTGCGGGTGCGTCGTGGCTGGTCGCGCCGTTCCCCGCGCCCCTTGTGAGGGCCGGTCACGTGGGGTTTTTGGGTGCGGGAGCGTCTCGGCTGGTCGCGCCGTTCCTTGCGCCCCTGGGCGGCGGCCCTTCGGGCGCCGAGAGATGCTGGACGCCGTCAGCCGGTGGACGTCGTCAGACGTGATGTGGCTGCCTGGACTCTTTCGTCCGTTGCCGTCAGGGCCACTCGTACGAACTCGGCGCCTGCCGGGCCGTAGAAGTCGCCCGGGGCCACCAGGATGCCGAGGGTGGCCAGGTGGGCCACCGTGTCCCAGCAGGATTCGTCCCGGGTCGCCCAGAGGTAGAGGCTTGCCTCGCTGTGTTCGATGCGGAAGCCGTGGCGGACCAGGGCGTCGCGGAGGGCCTCGCGGCGGGCCGCGTACCGCTCGCGCTGCTCCTGGACGTGCGTGTCGTCCGAGAGGGCGGCCACCGTGGCGGCCTGCGTGGGAGCGGACGTCATCATTCCGCCGTGCTTGCGGATCTGGAGCAGGTCGCCCAGGATCGCGGGGTCACCGGCGAGGAACGCCGACCGGTAGCCGGCGAGGTTCGAGCGCTTCGACAGCGAGTGGACCGCGACGATCCCCTCGTACGAGCCGCCGCACACCTCGGGGTGCAGGACCGAGACCGGGTCGGCCTCCCAGCCCAGTTCGATGTAGCACTCGTCGGCGAGGACGAGGATGCCGTGCTCGCGCGCCCAGGCGACGATCCGGGTCAGTTCCTGCTGGGAGAGCACCCGGCCGGTGGGGTTGGACGGGGAGTTGAGCCACAGCAGCTTCAGGCCGGTGGGGTCCAGTTCCGTCGGGTCGTCGTACGCGATGTGGTCCGCGCGGGCGAGGCGGGCGCCGACCTCGTACGTCGGGTACGCCAGGCGCGGGTAGGCCACCCTGTCCCCCGGGCCGAGGCCCAGCTGGGTCGGCAGCCAGGCGACCAGTTCCTTGGAACCGACCACCGGCAGGACGTTGCGGTGGGTGAGGTCCCGGGCGCCCAGCCGCCGGCCGCACCAGCCGACCAGCGCGTCCCGCAGTTCCGGTGTGCCCCACACCGTCGGATAGCCGGGCGAGTCGGCGGCGGCGACCAGAGCTTTCTGGACCAGCTCGGGCACCGGGTCGACCGGGGTGCCGACGGAGAGGTCGACGATGCCGTCCGGGTGGGCGGCGGCCTTCGCCTTGAAGGGCTCCAGCTTGTCCCAGGGAAAGGCGGGAAGCCGGTCGGAGACTGCGGACACGGGTTCTGGCTCACTTTCTGGACGGCAGACACGGCAAACACGGCGGTCCCGCACGGCGGCGAGCCGTACGGGACCTGGACGGCACCCACGGCCGCCGCCGGGCGGGGCCGCCGGCGCACGGACCGCTTACTGGTTCTGCGGCGGCAGTCCCGCGACGAAGGGGTGGTCGCGCTCGATGAGGCCCAGCTTGCTGGCACCACCGGGCGAGCCGAGCTCGTCGAAGAACTCGACGTTCGCCTTGTAGTAGTCCTTCCACTCCTCGGGAGTGTCGTCCTCGTAGAAGATCGCCTCGACCGGGCAGACCGGCTCACAGGCACCACAGTCGACGCATTCGTCCGGGTGGATGTACAAGGACCGCTGGCCCTCGTAGATGCAGTCGACCGGGCACTCCTCGATGCACGCCTTGTCCTTGACGTCGACACAAGGCTGCGCGATGACGTAGGTCACGCTGTCGTTCCTCCTCGATAGGGCGCTGGCGAGCCGTCTTCAGGCTCCGCCACCTGGCGCGCGGGAGCGCGGCGTCGTCGATGCCCGCACCTAGTATCTCCGTTCTTGGGCATGATCCGAACAGGAGGGTTGGACTGAGCTGTGGATTTCTCACCACACTTCCGGCTTGAGGTCCGTGTCACCCCCGCTGACGTGGGCAAACGCGTATCGGTGCGACGGTTGCGCGAAGGGGCCCCCGAGGGTGAGAAGTTCACCGACACGGTCGGTGTTCTCACATCATGGGACGACGGTGTGCTGCTGATCACACGCCGGTCCGGGGAAAGCGTCCGCATTCCGGAGGCGGCGCTGGTCGCGGGCAAGGTCGTCCCGGCCGCGCCGGCCCGCAGACGGGGCCCCGCGGCCTCGTACGAGGAACTGGCGCGCGTCTCCGCACGGGCCTGGCAGCCGGTGGAGCGCGAACGGCTCGGTGAGTGGGAGCTGCGGGCCGCGTCCGGCTTCACGCGGCGCGCCAACTCGGTCCTGCCCCTCGGCGACCCGGGCGTGCCGCTGGACGAGGCGCTGTCGCTCGTACGGGAGTGGTACGCGGCCCGTGGGCTGCCCGCCTACACGCAGACCGCCACGGGCGCGGAGGGCACGCAGGAAGCGCTGTGCGCGGAGCTGGAGGCGCGGGGGTGGGTGCGTGAGGTGTCCGCGGAGCTGTGGACCGGCGCGCTGGCGCCGGTGGCGGACCTCCCGGATCCCGGGCCCGAGCGGACGGTCACGTTGTCGCGCGAGGCGGACGAGGGGTGGCTGGGGCGCTACCAGCGCAAGGGGGTGAGCGAGGTGGCCCTGAAGGTGCTGGGCAGCGGTCCCTCGGTGTGGTTCGCGACCGTGCCCGGCAGCGGGCAGGGGGTGCCCGCGGCGATCGGCCGGTGTGTGGTCGACGGCCGCTGGGCCGGGTTCGCCGCGGTGGAGGTGGACCCCGCGCTGCGCCGCCAGGGCCTCGCCACCACGGTCATGACGGCCCTCGCCCGCCGGGCCCTGACGGAGGGCGCCTCGGCAGCGTGGCTCCAGGTGGAATCGGACAACACAGGAGCCCGCACCCTCTACACCCGCCTGAACTTCACCCCCCACCACGCCTACCACCACTACCGGGCCCCGGAGCCCGTGAGGAGCGCAGGGAGCGGCGCGCGCAACCACGACGCACCCGCACCCGACAACCCCACGTGACCGGCCCCGTAAGGGGCGCGGGGAACGGCGCGGCCGGCCACCACGCACCCGCACGCGACAACCTCACGCCCACCCCACCCCACCCCACCCCACCCCATCCCATCCCCTCCCGCAGAGAACCGCGTGGCGCGGACCGCTATCGATCGGCGTGAAAGGGCACGAAGCAGCTATGCGTCCACTACATCCCCCCGACCCGGCGCGAAGCGCCGAATGGCGGCGGCGCTTCGCCGAAGAGGCACGGGCCGACCGCCCCGACCTGTCGGCCCTGTGTCTGCTGGTGGGCGCCCAGGCGGACGGCGAACTGACCGAGGCCGGGATGGACGCGGCCCAGATCGAACTGGACAGGCTGGCCGGAGAGCTGCCGTTCCGGCCCGGCGGCCCCCGGTCCTGGGCCACGGCGCTCTCCGAGCACCTCGGCGGCGGCGGCCTCGGCTTCCGCGGTACGCCCGGCGACTACCAGCGACTGGAGTCCTCCCTGCTGGACAAGGTGCTGAAGCGCCGCCGCGGACTGCCCATCCTGCTCTCCGTGGTGTGGATGGAGGTCGCGAGAAGGGCTGGAGCGCCCGTCTACGGAGTGGCCCTGCCCGGTCACTTCGTCGTCGGTTTCGGGCCGCCCGAGCAGCAGGTCCTCGTCGATCCGTTCGTCGGGGGCCGTGTACTGACCGGCACCGACGCGGAACTGCTGGTGGCCGGTGCCACCGGCTCCCCCCTCGACCCGTCGATGCTCTCGCCCGCCGACCCGCTCGACGTCGTCCTGCGCATCCTGAACAACATCCGCGCCTGGGCCGCCGCCCGTCCGGAACGTTCCGACGTGGCCCTGTGGGCGGTCGACTTCTCGCTCCTGCTGCCTTCGCACCCGGCCCGTCTGCGCTACGAGCGCGCCCAGCTCCTCGTGCAGCGCGGCGACTTCCTCACGGGCGCCACCGAACTCGACGCGTACGCGGAGATCGTGGCCGCCGTGGACGAGCCGGCGGCGGCCCGTGTACGGAGCCAGGCGCACGCGGCCCGCGCCATGCTCAACTGACCCCCGGGCGCCCCTTCCAGGACTCCTGCAGGGCTCCTTCAGGACTGTTCGGCGGCCAGTTCCCCCAGCGCCCCCGCCACCGACCTGACGAAGGCCGCGTACGCCCGCGTGCTGCACGGCAGTTCGGGGTTCCAGGGGGTGACGGTCGCGGCCGAGGTCAGGGTGCGCCAGGCCGGTACGGACTCCAACTCGGCTGCCGGAGCGGCGTTTCCGCGGACGTCCGCGAGGACCAGGTCGGGAGCGAGTTCCACCGCCCGGTCCCAGGTGGTCGTGGCCCAGTTCGCGCCGCCCTCGCCCGGCTCGGTCAACTCCACGCCCAACTCCACCAGATGCCGTAGCTCGGGCCAGGCCCGGGGGCGGGCGAGATGCACCTGTCCGGGCCCGGCGGCCGACAGCGCGAGCACCTTCGGCGGCAGCGGGGCGGCGACGGACCGCACGGCCGACCGTACTGCCGACCGGACAGCGTCCTCCGCTGCCGCCAACTCGTGGTCACGCCGCTCCGGTTCACCGCCGAGCGCGCCGGCGAGTTCGGCGAAGCGGGCGAGGATGCCGGGCAGTGAGGTGTCGGCGCCGACCGCGAGGGCGAGCACCGGCGCGCCCGCACGTTCGGCCGCCGGCTCCGTGACCGCGTACGGCTTCTTCCCGTCGTAGGTGACGTCGACGATCAGGTCCGGCCGCACGGAACCCAGCGTCGCGTGGTCGAGGGTCCTGCCCGCGCCCAGGTACGGGACGTCCGCGAGGGAGCCGGACTTGGCGGGGTCGGGCTGGTCGCCGTCGTGTCCGGACCCGTACACCGCGACGGGCCGCACCCCCAGGTCCCACAGCCCCGCACCCGCGCGTACGTACGCGGCGACGCGCTCGGGCCGTCCGGGGAGCCGTACCGTGATTCCCCGGTCGTCCGTGAATTCCCAGCCCATACGGCACCCGCCTCTTCGGCACCCGCCCAGCGCGGCCCACCCGGGCAACGATGCGGCGGAGGCCCGGACAGGACAAGAGGGCACCCGGCCGTCACCGGGTGCCCTCTCGACGTTCCGCGAAGCGAACCACTGCTGCGTGGGGTCTACGTGGGGTTGGTCTCGATCACGCCGACGCGGTCCGCCTCGGTCTTGCCGACGAGTGCCTGGCGCAGTGCGACGACCACGTCCTGCGGGGTCACGGCGGTCTTCTTGCCGTTGCCGCGGGCGATCAGCACACCGTCGAACGCGCCGCCGTACAGCTCCTTCAGTGCGGGCAGGTCGTAGTAGTCGACCAGCTTGCCCTCGGGGGTGGCCTTGACGCCGAGGAACTTCCACAGGGAGTTCTCGGGGCTGAACTGGACCACCGCGGTGCCCGCCTTCACGGTCACGAGTCCGGACATCGCGGGCTGCGCGAACGCCTTCATCATGCGGTCGACCTCGGCCTTGGAGACCTTGGGCTCCCTCGCCGTGGTCGGCACCTTCACGGGAGCCGACTTCCCGGTCTCCACCTGGGTGCGGTACGCGTCCTCGACGGCCTTGGTCGACCGGTCGATGTCGATGCCCTGGCCCGCCTTGCCGTAGACGGCGACGGCCTTGCCGGACTGGAACTTGATCGTTCCCTCGGTCGCCGAGCCGGAGCCGCCCGCGGCCCCTTCGAGGGCTGCCGCCAGCTTCTCCTCGTCGACGGGCATCACGGGGGCGACGACGCGCTCCTGGCCGATCAGCGAGCCGATCACCGAGACGGGGTTGTAGTCGCTGCCCGCGGCGGCCCGCACCGTGGCCTGGCTGTCGAGCTGGAGCCCGGCCTGGTCCGGCTTGAGCGCGACGGTGTCGCCCTCGACCGAGAGCTGGAGCGGTTTGGCGGCCGATGCCTTGAAGGCGTCGTCGAGCTTCTGGACGGCCTCGTCGCGCGTTCCGCCGCCGATGTCCACACCGAGCACGCTGGTGCCCTTGGGGACGTCGGAGTGGTTCATGAGCAGTCCGGCGCCGTACGCGAGACCGCCCAGGGTCACCACGCCGGTGACCAGGAGCACCAGCTTGTTGCGGCCCTTTTTCTTCTTCTTGGGCCGCGCGGCGGCGGGTGCGGCCGGTGAGACCGGTTCCGGCAGCTTCGGGGGCTGGTGCGGCAGCGGCCCGTCGGTGTGCGCGCCCGGTCCGAACGGTGAGTTCGGGGCGGGGGGCACGACGGGGATGCCGCTGGTGAGGGTGTGCCCGGAGACGTTCTCACCGGCTCCGCCGTAGCCCGGCGCGCCCGGTTCGGGTGCGGGGATCTGCGGGGTGAGGATCGCGGTGTCGTCGCTCAGCCCGCCACCGGAACGGTTGGCGCCCGCGGGGGCACCGGTGAAGGCGGAGCCGCTCTGGGCCCCCTTTCCGCCGGGGAAGCCGGAGGCGTCCGGGGCGCCGGGAGCGCCCTGACCGCCGGGTGCACGGTGGCTGCCGGGGCCACCCGGGCCGTCGGCCGCGCCGGGAGTGCCTTGACCGCCGGGAGCACGGTGGCCGCCGGGGCCTGCGGGGGCGCCTGAGCTGCCGGGGCCGCCGATCGCACGGTGACCGCCTGGGCCGCCCTGACCGCCGGGGAAGCCCTGGGCGCCGGGTGCCGCGAGAGACGTGTCGCCGCCGACCGGGCCGCCGGTCGGACCCGAGGGCCCGCCCTGACCGTTCTGGCCGCCTTGGCCGTTCTGGCCGCCTTGGCCGTTCTGACCGCCTTGGCCGCCGTCCGAGAAGTACGGGAGTCCGTCGCGGCGCGGTTCGGCGCCGCCGTTGTCGCCGGCCTGGGCGCCCGTCGGGTACGGGGATCCGCCCGGCCCGGTGCCCAGCGGACCCGCCGCCAGCGCGCGGGAGACGTCGAAGGAGCCGGTACCGCCGCCGTGGCCGGGGGCCACGGGTCCGGTGCCGCCCGCGCCGGGCAGCCCCGCGCCGTTGGTACCGCCGCCGGGCCGTGCCCCGGGTGTGACCGCGCCCCCGGGCCGCGCCGCGGGCGCTCCGGAGGGGCCAACTCCCCCGCCGGCGCCCGTCGCCGGGCCCTGGGCTCCCGAACCGGCGGCCATTCCGGCGCCGTTGGCGTTGCCGCCGCCCGGACCACCCTTGGGCGCACCACCCTTGCGGGGGGCGAACCAGTCGCTCCGCTTCTCGTCGGCGCCACCACCGGAACCACCGGCGCCGGGCACGGGGTGGGACCCCGTGTCGGAGTCGACGGGGCGGGTCGGAAGGGCGGGCGGTCCGGCCTCCGGGGCGGCGGACCTGGACGCACCTGTGGCGTCGGAGGACTCCGCGTTGGCCACGGGCGTGCGCACGACGACCGGCGGAATCGGCCGGGATCCGGGGATGTTGATGCGGATCCGCGTCGTCAGCGTGGTCTCGGTCTTGGGCTGTTCCGGCCGGTCACCGGCACTGCGCCCCGCGTCGGCGGCGCCGTCGGAAGCCATCGGCGTTCCGTACGGCGGAGTCCCCGACGGGTATGCGGTTCCCCCGCGCCCGTTGGGCCCGGAGGACGAACTGTCAGTTTCACGACTCAAGGCAGGTTCTCCTGGTTGGCTCCACCGCCCGGTTACTCGACATCGACCTCGATTCGGGCGGCTCGGCGGCGCGCTCCACCATACTGGCCACTTGTCCCCCTCATTTTGCGGCCGTCGGGGAAACCCACACCGGACGTGCACCTGCGCGCTGTGGCGAAGTGGTACGTCACTTGCCAAGTCGGGCGGCGGCACCGCCCGGTTGCCGCCCTTGGCCAAGGGTGGCGCACATCACAGCCACGGCCATCCCGCCGAGCAGGAAGAGATAGGAGCCCGCTCCCGCGGCGAAGAGGAAGTCGCCCTCGGGGCGGCTGGCGGTGAGCAGGACGACGGCGATCATCCAGCCGGCCGCGGGCGCGACCGCCCCGGCCCGGCCGCCGGTCGCACGCGATCCCCCGAGGAACAGGCCCGCCGCACCGGCCAGCGCGAGCAGCAGCCCGCCCGGGAACCAGCCCGACTGGACCAGCGCCCCGGCCACCGCGACGACGGCGCCGAGGACGAAGAGGCCCAGGTGGACGGCGACCCGGAGGGCCGAGGGCGGGCGCAAGGGCTGGGCGAGCGCGGCGCCCGCGTTGGACCGGTCCGCGTACGAACGGTTCGCGTTCGACCTGTTCGCCGCGTTCATCGGGTACCGCCCTCGGTGGTTGCTTCTGTGATTCCCGCGATTCCCGCAAACAGATCGGTCTCCCGGGCCGACCCGCCGTGCTCTGCTCGCTTGCCGGGCTCTCCTCGCTCGCCGCGCACCAACTCGTAGTACTCCACGAGGAAGAGGGGCTGCGCGAGCCGGTTGGAGAGGGCGAACCACGGTTCGGCGACCTCGATCTGGGTGGCGTGCGCCCGCATCGCGGCGGCCTTGGCGACGGCCTGGGCGGTGCCGTCGATCTCCGTGGTGACCACCGGGTCGTCCACCACACCCGGCACGTCGTCGAGTGTCGCGGCGGCGGGGAACGGCAGTTCGTCCAGTACGTCCTTCAGGCGGGCGAAGCCCTCCTCGGCGACGGAACGCGGCACGCGGTTCCAGTAGATCTTCGCGATCGTCCACGCTTCGCCGAGGTCGGTCCTGAAGTCCGGCTCGGCCGCCAGATCGGCGGCGCGCATGGCGACGCGGTGGGCCTGGATGTGGTCGGGGTGGCCGTATCCGCCGTCCGGGTCGTAGGTGACGAGCACGTGAGGGCGTACCTCGCGGATCACGGTGACCAGATGCGCGGCGGCCTCGTCCACGTCCGCGCGCCAGAAGCAGCGCGGGTTGTCGTTGTCCGGGAGGCCCATCATCCCGGAGTCCTCGTAGCGGCCGGGGCCGCCGAGCGGACGGGCGTCCCGAACTCCCAGCTCACGCATCGCCTCGGCGAGCTCCGCCAGGCGGTGCTCGCCGAGGTGTTCTCCCGACAGATGCGCGAGTCCGGGCGGGATGACCTCGCCCAGTTCGCCCCGTGTGCAGGTCACGAGGGTGACCTGAGCGCCCGAGGCCGCGTACCCGGCCATGGTGGCGCCGTTGTTGATCGCCTCGTCGTCCGGGTGCGCGTGCACGAGGAGCAGACGCCCGGCGGGCAGTTCCGTCATGCCCTCACCCTACGAGGCAGGCGCGCTCGGACGGCACGTGCCCAGCGGTCGGTCCGTCACCCGTTGTGTTCAGGCGGGCATGGGTTCCGTCTCTCTGCAGTCCCGGCAGCGGCCCGGTTCGGGGGTGCGGAAGGCGCGGTCGCAGCCGTCGCAGTTGTGGAGCGGGTACCGGCGGGCCACCGGCGGCTGCAGTGCGGACGGGCGGATCGGGGCCGGGGGCGGCAGCTGGGCGATGAGGCGGTGGGCCAGCAGGGCGGCGGGCCGCCGTAGGCCCTCGGGAGGCAGATCGGAGATCAGCGCGTGCCGTACGGCGGTCGGGCTGACGTCCCGCTCCAGCCAGGCGGCGACACCGGGGGCGAGATGCGCGGTGTCGCAGGCGGAGAGGAGAAGGCTCGGGTCGTGGCGGCGGAGGCCCGCGAGCAGGTCGGTGGCGGCCTGGAGGAGGGCGGGCGCGGGGTAGGCCGGGCGAGGGACGGCGGGGAGGGGTTTACGGGGTGCGCCGGGTGCGCGCTTCTTCGGCTGCTCCGAGCCGTCCGGCGCTGCGGGCTCCGAGGACTCCGCGCGCCTTTCGGGGCTCTCGCGGCTCTCGGGGCTCTCGGGGCTCTCGATGCCACCCGACGGGACAGGGGCGGGGCAGGAGTCGGATTCGGCGACTCCCTGGCCGCCTCCGTGGTGGCCGGGCTGGTTGCAGGAGATCGTGCGGGTGACGATCCGGCCGCCGGGGATGCGGTGCCGTTCGCGGCGCAGGTAACCGTGGGCCTCAAGCTCGCGCAGGGCGGCGGCGATACGGGTCGACCCTTCGGGGAAGCGCGCGGTGAGGGTCTTGATGTCGACGCGGACGCCGCCGGGCAGCGACTGGATGTACACGGCCAGCCCGATGGCGAGCCCGGACAGCTTCGTGTGCTGGGCCAGGTGGTTGCCGATCACTGTGTAGCGAGTGAGGTGACGGGCGTTGTCGTGCGTGAGACCGCCGTGGCCCGAGCGGGGCTGCGGGCTCGGGCGCCGCCGGTTCGAGGGAGGTTCGGCGTGATGCCGGGACTGGGCGTATGAGGGCGCGCTAGGGTTCTGTGTATCCATCGGGAAGGTACTGCTTCCTTGGTGGTCAGGCCCTCGCACTGGGATTGCCGTCCCGGCGAGGGCCGTCGTATGTCTGGGGTGGTGTCGCGCTGAGCGTAGGGCAGGCAATGGGGCACAAAGCCACCCGAGTTGGGTATGTTCACTCGCCCGGGTGAGGGCGGGCCGACGCAGCCGGGCCGGTGGGGTGGGGTTCGGTGGGGTCATTTCCCTCTCGTGGTTCTTTGGGAAGAGCGCCCCTGTCACCGAAGTCCGTGCGGTCGTGCTCCGGTGACAGATGCAACTCCGCCCAGACCGTCTTCCGGGGATGCGGGCCCCGGGTGACGCCCCACCGGTCGGCGAGGGCTTCGACGAGGACGAGACCCCGACCGGACTCGCTGTCGGGGTCGAGGCCCTGCGGTCGCGGCAGCAACTCTCCGCACGTGTCGGTCACCTCGATGCGCAGGGTCTCCGCGACGACAGCGAGCGTGAGCCGGAAGTCCCGGCCGTGAACGCGGCCGTGGGTTGCCGCGTTGGCGGCGAGCTCGGCGACGAGGTGGCGTGCCGGGTCCAACGGCAGGGCCCAGGCACGCAGTTGCTCAGTGGCGAGCAGGCGGGCGAGGCGGGCTCCACGAGGTGTGGGAGACAGCTGCACGCTGAAGGTGCGGGTGAGGCGGGCAGGTCGAGCCTCAGAAGCGGCGGTTTCTTGGATCACGTCACTCAGAGTGGCCACACCTGCTTACCGTGAACAGTGACGACGTCGATACGTACGGTGACTGTCCGGAGCTTGTCCGGCGCTGTCCGGGCTGTCGAGGCCACCCGTGCGGGTAGGGCGCGTTGAGCAGTGGAGGACCGTCGGAGAGGCACGCTATGCACGTGGACAGTGGCGAAGGTCGGCTCAGGACCGAGGCGGACGAGCCGGGTTGGGAGGTGGACCCGGACGACGACTGGGGTGTGGCGGTCGTAGCGACCGTGGGGCGCCAACTGAAGCTGCGGCGGGAGGCGGTGGGGATGCGGGCCGCCGACTTCGGGATCGCCGTCGGGTACGGCGAGGACATGGTCTACAAGATCGAGGGCGGGAAGCGGATTCCGCAGCCCGAGTACCTGGACAGGGCGGACGAGGTGTTGGGGGCGGGCGGGTTGCTCTCGGCGATGAAGGAGGACGTGAAGAGGGTTCGGTATCCGAAGAGGGTTCGGGACCTGGCGCAGATGGAGGCCAGGGCAGTCGAGATCGGGGTGTACGAGTGCAACAGCATTAACGGGCTGTTGCAGACCAAGGAGCATGCCCGAGCCTTGTTCGAGGCTGCACAACCTCCGTACTCACAGAGCGAGGTGGAGCGCATGGTGACTGCTCGGGTGGCCCGGCAGTCGGTCTTCGAACGGGATCCTGCCCCCTCCATCAGTTTCGTGCTCGAAGAAGCACCGCTGCGGCGACCGCTTGGAGGCACAATGGTGTGGCGACAGCAGCTCGAACGTCTGCTTGAAGTAGGCCGACTGCGCAATGTCACGCTCCAAGTGATGCCGACGCGCTGCGAAGTCCACTCCGGCCTGGACGGCAGGATCGAGTTGCTGAAGTTCGTGGACGGTACAGCGGTGGGACGCTCGGACGGCGCCTTCAGCGGCCGCCCCGTCTCGGAACTGCGGCAGCTACGCATCCTTGAGCTGCGGTATGGCACCATGCGGGCGCAAGCCCTCCCGCCAGGGGAGTCCTTGGCCTTCATCGAGCAACTGCTGGGGGAAACATGATCCGCAAGGCCTCCGCCGGAGACGCGACCGAGCTTGCGTGGTTCAAGAGCAGTTACAGCAGCGGCAACGACGGCAACTCCTGCGTCGAACTCGCCGCCACCACCGACGCCGTTCACGTCCGCGACTCAAAGAACGTGGACGGCCCCCGCCTCGCCTTCACCCCCACCACGTGGGCGGCCTTCGTGCCGCACGCGTCCCATGGCTGAGGCCTCCGAGCCGGCGTGGTTCAAGAGCAGTTACAGCGGCGGCAACGACGGCAACTCCTGCGTCGAACTCGCCACCACCCCCGGCACCGTCCACGTCCGCGACTCCAAGGACATCGCGGGCCCGTGGCTGGCCCTCACGCCGGAAGCGTGGGCCCGCTTCGTGCCGTACGCGGCCACGGGCTGACCCGGACCGACCTGGCCGGCGCGGACGCCAGAAGTGGGCCCCGGCCTCCCGCGGCCCAGAGCCCACTCGCGTACCGGGGTCAGAACTTGATGTCCCCGATCATGCCGGCGATGTTCGTGGTCAGCTCGTTGATCGTCGGGGCGATCGTCGAACTCGCCAGATAGAAGCCGAGCAGGACACACACGATGGCGTGAGGCGCCTTCAGCCCTGATTTCTTGACCAGGATGAAGACGATGATCGCCAGCAGCACGACCGCCGAAATCGAAAGTGCCACGGCGGCTCACCTCCAAGGAATCCCAGGGACACGGGGGCCAGGGGTCGGGGGATGGGGGGATGGGGGGCAGCAAATCCATACAACAGCCAGCAGGTTGATACCCACCCAGCGCTAGTGATCATAACTATTCGTGCGTGCGCATTGATCGGCGCACGGCCGCACAAGGGGGCGCATGGCCAATATGGTCGGAGCATGACGACCGAGCCTCTCTCCTTTCCGCGCCGGCAGGCGCGCACCCTGCGTTTCACGCTGGGCGCGCCCCGCGCGTTCACCGTGGCGCCCGATGGTTCACGTGTGGTGTTCCTGCGGTCCTCGTCCGGCACGGACCGGGCGAACCAGCTGTGGGTGCTCGACGTGGCGAGCGGCGAGGAGCGCCCGGCGGCCGACCCGGGGGCGCTCCTCGGGGGTTCCTCCGAGCGCCTTTCGGCGGCGGAGCGGGCCCGCCGCGAGCGCAGCCGCGAGGGGGGCGCGGGCATCGTCGGCTACGCCACGGACGCCGCCGTGGAGCTGGCGTCCTTCGCCCTGTCGGGGCGGCTCTTCACCGCGGAACTGAGGGCCGGAACCGCCCGTGAACTGCGGGTTCGCGGACCGGTGATCGACCCCCGCCCGTCCCCCGACGGACGGCTCGTCGCGTACGTCGCCGGGGGCGCCCTGCGTGTTGTCGGCGCCGAGGGCGAGGACGGCCGGGCGCTCGCGGAGCCCGAGTCGGACACCGTCACCTACGGGCTCGCCGAGTTCGTCGCGGCCGAGGAGATGGGCCGCTCGCGGGGCTTCTGGTGGTCCCCGGAATCGGACCGTCTGCTGGTGGCGCGGGCCGACGACGCCCCCGTACGCCGCTGGTGGATCGCCGACCCCGCGCATCCCGAGCGGGAGCCGCAGCAGGTCGCGTATCCGGCGGCGGGCACCGACAACGCGGAGGTGCGGCTTTTCGTACTGGGGCTCGACGGGGTACGTACGGAGGTTCAGTGGGACCGGGCCCGCTACCCCTATCTGGCGCGAGTGCACTGGTCGGCCGCCGGGGCTCCGCTGCTGCTCGTACAGGCGCGCGACCAGGCGAGTCAGCTCTATCTGGCCGTCGACCCGGACTCCGGGACGACCAGGATGGTGCACGCGGACGAAGATCCAACTTGGCTTGATCTTTTCCCTGGTGTGCCGAGCTGGAGCCCGAGCGGACAGCTCGTGCGGATCGCCGACGAGGGAGGGGCGCGTGTGCTCGCGGTGGGCGAACGCCCCCTCACAGGACCGCAGTTGCACGTGCGCGCCGTGCTCGACGTGTCCGCCGACGACGTGCTCGTGTCCGCGTCGGCCGGCCCGGACGCGGCCGGCCCCGAGATCGGGGAGGTGCACGTCTACCGGGTCAACGACCTCGGCATGGAGCGGATCTCGCAGGAGCCCGGCGTGCACTCTGCCGTGCGGGCGGGCGGCGTGACCGTCCTCGTGTCGGCCGTGCCCGACCGGCCCGGGGCGCAGGTCAGGGTCGTCCGCGACGGGGGCCGCAAGGCGACGGGGAGCGGCCGGGCCGGCGGTCGTACGGAGGCGGTCACCGTGGCCTCGTACGCCGAGCACCCCGGAATGAGCCCGCGCGTGCACCTCACGGAAGCCGGTGAGCGCCGGGTACCGTGCGCCGTCGTGCTCCCCACGGACCACACCGACGGTCCGCTGCCGGTGCTCATGGATCCCTACGGCGGGCCGCACGGGCAGCGGGTCCTGGCGGCGCACAACGCGTACCTCGCGCCCCAGTGGTTCGCCGATCAGGGCTTCGCCGTGGTCGTCGCGGACGGGCGGGGCATGCCGGGCCGCTCACCGGCCTGGGAGAAGGCGGTCAAGGACGATCTGGCGGCGGTCGTCCTCGACGACCAGATCCACGCACTGCACGCCCTCGCCGAGCGCTTCCCCCTGGATCTGACCCGGGTGGCGATCCGCGGCTGGTCGTTCGGCGGCTATCTCGCGGGGCTCGCGGCGCTGCGCCGCCCCGATGTCTTCCACGCGGCCGTGGTGGGCGCGCCGGTCACCGACCAGCGGCTGTACGACACCCACTACACGGAGCGGTATCTGGGCGATCCGAACCGGCAGCCCGAGGTGTACGCGGCGAACTCGCTGATCGACGACGACGGCCTGGTGGGGGCGGTCGAACCGGCGCGGCCCATGATGATCGTGCACGGTCTCGCCGACGACAACGTGGTGGTCGCGCACTCCCTGCGGCTGTCCTCCGCGCTGCTGGCCGCGGGCCGTCCGCACGAGGTGCTGCCGCTGTCCGGGGTCACGCACATGACCCCGCAGGAACAGGTCGCGGAGAATCTGCTGCTGCTCCAGGTGGACTTCCTGAAGCGGTCGCTGGGCCTGCGGTAGGGCCGCCGCACCGCGCAGGGCGGCCGGGGTCCGGACTGCCGGGGTCCGGCCGCCCGCACGGCCTCTACCGCAGGCTTCGGACGAGCAGGTCGATCAGCCGCCGGTAGGTGTCCTGCGAGCCGGACACCTGCCCGATGCCGCCCAACTCCAGGTGGACCGCGCCGTGCAGGGCCGTCCAGACGACCTGCGCGGCCTCCCCCACGTCCGCGAAACCCTGGGGTGTGCGGCCTCCGGCGAGGTCCTGGACCAGCTCGATCAGGACCTCGAAGACCGCATGGCCGTACACCGACGCCTCGGAGCCCGTCCGGGCGACCGGTCCGCCGCCGCCGAAGACGAGCGCATAGCGCTGCGGGTGCGCGAGCGCGAAGTGCCGGTATCCGTCGCAGGCCTGGCGGAAGCGCGGCTCGGGGTCCACCGACCGGTCCACGTCGACCGCGTGCCAGAGGTCGTTCAGAGCCCGGACGGCCAGAGCGCCGAGCAGTCCTTCCTTGTTGCCGAACCGGTTGTACACCCCCATGGGCGCGACCTCCGCCTCGCGGGCGACCGCGCGCACGGTGACGCCGGGCAGGCCCTCGCGGTCGAGCACGTTCTGCGCCGCCTCCAGCAGTACTTCGTGCAGCCGTTCGCTCGGCGTACGGCGGCCGGACGGCGAATCTGCTCCGGCGCTCATCCGTCCCGCTCCTCCTGTTCGGGCCGCCCGGTGGGCCGCCTTGTATAACATCGTTCTACAGGGTGCCTCTTCGTGCCCGTCGAGCGGCAACCGGAGTGATCACTCGTGCGATCCGAAGCATGGACCCGATCCGATCCATGGGCGGCCGGCGGCACGCTCACCGTGGCGGTCGCGTTGATCATCGGCGCGGTGTCCGCAATCGTCGGCGAGCACGCCGGTTCGGCGACGCTGTGGGTCATCCTCGCCCTGGGCGCGGCCGGTCTCGTCCTGGCCGTGCGGGCATCGAGCCCCGCCGTCGCCGTCGCCGCCCTGCTGGCCGCCCTGGAGATCCGCGATCCGGCGCCGTGGGGCACCTGGGCGGTCGCCGGAGGGCTGCTGTTCCTGTTCACCCTCCGCCGCCCCCGTTTCGACGCGATCGCCGCCGGCGCGGTGGTCGCGGGCGGCACGATGGTCGCCGCGTACAACCCGTACGCCCCGTGGCAACACACCGGCAGCGTCGGAGCGTTCGGGATCGTCACCCTCGCGGCGGCCATGGTCGGGGTGGGGCAGTGGGTGCAGGCGCAACGGCGCTACGTGGTCGCGGAGGTCGGGCGGCGGCGCCAGGAAGCCGAACGCAGGAGGGAGGAGGTGGCTCGCCACGTGGCGGAGGAACGCCTGCGGATCGCCCGCGAACTGCACGACAGCGTGGCCCACCACCTCGCGGTGATCAGCGTCCACACCAATGTCGCCAAGGCCCGTCTCGCCTCCTCGCCGCAGGCCGCCGGGCGCGCCCTCGACGACGTCCAGGCCGCCACCCGGTCGGTGATGGAGGAACTGGGCGTCGTCCTGAACGTCCTGCGCGCCTCGGAGCCCGAGAGCGTCCCGTCGACTCCCGTGGACGCCGCCATGGTCGACGAACTGCTGGAGAGCTTCGAGGGCATCGGGCTGAAAGTCGGGACCGAGGGGCTGGACCACCTGCTCGCCCTCGCACCGGTCGCCCGGACCGCCGCCCGGCGCCTCCTCCAGGAATCGCTCACCAACGCACAGCGGTACGGCGACGGCGGCGCCGCCACCGTGCTCGTCGAACCGCCGGCCGACGGGTACGTCACCGTGTCGGTCCGCAACCCGTGGGTCCCGCGTGTGACGGAGTCCGCCGGGAGCGGGCTGGGACTCGTGGGGATGGAGGAGCGGGTCCACGCGCTCGGTGGCACCTTCCACGCGGGCCCGGACGCGCGGGGCTTCCTGGTGACCGCGCAACTACCGGCCGCCGCGCCGCGAAGAAGAGCGAAGGAGATATCCGGATGAGCGTCGAAGGAGACGCCCGCACGAGCGTCGTACGCGTCCTCGTCGTCGACGACCAGGTCATGATCCGGTCCGGGATACGGGCCCTGCTGGAGACCGGCACCGGCACCGGCTCGGGCACCGGCTCCGGAGTCGAGGTCGAGGTCGTCGGCGAGGCGGCCGACGGACGCCGGGCCGTCGACATGGCGCGGGCCCTCGTGCCCGACGTGATCCTCATGGACCTGCGGATGCCGGTCCTCGACGGCGTGGGAGCGATCACCCAGCTGCGCGCCGACGCCGCCACCGCGGACATCGGCATCCTGGTGCTGACCACGTTCGACACCGACCAGGACATCCTGGCCGCCCTCCAGGCCGGGGCCAACGGCTTCCTCGGGAAGTCGGCGGACCACGAGGAACTCATGCGGGCGGTCGAGCGGGTCGCCGCCGGCGGTTCCTCCCTGTCCGCCGTCGCGACGGACACCGTCGTCGGACACCTCACCCGCACGGCACGCCGGCAACGGCCGCACGCCCCCGCCTCCCCCGAGGACCTGCGCAAGGCCGGGTCCCTGACCACCCGCGAACGGGAGGTCACCGTTCTGGTCACCCAGGGGCTGGACAACGACGCCATCGCGGAGCGCCTGTTCATCTCGCCGCTGACGGTGAAGACCCATGTGAACCGGGCCATGAGCAAGATGCACGTACGGGACAGGGCGCAACTCGTGGTCGCGGCCCTGCGGGCGGGCCTGCGCGAGGACTGACCGATCCGGTCGGCGGACCACCGGGGGACGACGAACCACCGGGGATGACGAATCACCGCGGGCGAGGCACCACCACGGGCGGAGCAGCACCACGGGTCCGGAAGTACACCAGCCGCGGTAGATCCACTACCGCGGCTGCGCGACGACCGCCGGGCACCTCCCGTCGGAAGCTGGGCACCGGCCGCACGAGCGGCCCGCGTACCGCGCTCCGACCGCGTTACGACCGCTTTCCGCAGGAGTCCCGATGTCCCGATTGTTGTCCAGGATCGGCGCGTTCAGCGCCGCTCACCGACTCGTCGTCGCCGGCGCGTGGATCGTGCTGACCGTCGCCCTCACCGTCGTGACGATCAGCGGTGCGAAGTTCTCCGACGCCGAGTTCAGCATCTCGGGCGCCGAGTCGACCACCGCGCTCGCCACGATGAAGAAGGCGTTCCCCGAGGCGGACCCCGACGCGGGAGAACTGCTGCTGGTCATCGAGGCGCCCGGCGGCACCTCCCTCACCCGACCCGCCGGCAGGGAGCTGGTCGCGGACCTCGTGACGCGCGCCGCCGGTGTCCCCGACGTGAAGTCCGCCGCCGACCCGTACGAGGAGAGCCGTCCCTACGTCTCCGAGGACGGCTCGGTCGCCGTCTCGACGCTCGCCGTCGACCTGGAGGCCGACCAGGCCGTCGTCGAGGACGACCTCCGGGAGGCCGCGGTGCCGCTGACGGAGAAGGGGTACGCCGTCGAACTCGGCGGGACCCTCGACGACGGGCCGCCCGAGATCGCCGGCGTCACCGAGATCATCGGTGTCGTGGTCGCCTTCGTCGTGCTGCTGCTGACCTTCGGCTCGCTGGCCGCCGCAGGCGCGAACATGCTGACCGCCCTGAGCGGCGTCGTCGTCGGCGTGCTCGGCATCCTCGCGTGGTCGGCGACGGGCGAGGGCATCCAGTCCACCACGCTGATCATCGCGGTGATGCTGGGTCTCGCGGTGGGCATCGACTACGCCCTGCTGATCCTCTCGCGCTTCCGTGACGAGCTGCGCCGCGGCGCGGACGTCGACGCCGCCGTGGCCCGTGCCGCCGGCACGGCCGGGACCTCCGTGGTGGTGGCCGGGACCACCGTGGTCATCGCCCTGACGGGGCTGGCGATCGTACGGATCGCGTTCATCACCGAGATGGGGCTCGGCGCGGCGCTCGCCGTGATCGTGGCCGTGGCCGCCTCGCTCACCCTCGTGCCGGTCGTGCTGAAGAGCCTCGGGTACAAGGCCCTGCCGCGCAGGGAGCGTCCGGCTCCGGGTACCGCGTACGAGGCACCGGCCGTCGGGACGGCCGGAACACCGGCGGCGGAGGCAGCACCGGCCACGCGGGAGCCGGGCAGCCGCCGCGGACCGGGGCTGCTGGGACGCTGGGCCCAACTGGTGGTCGACCGGCCCGTGCCGACCATGCTGGTCGGCACCGTCCTCATCGCCCTGCTCGCCGTTCCGGCCCTGTCTCTCAAGACCGAACTCGACCCCCCTGGCGGCCCCGACCCCGCCTCCTCCCAGCGCGCGGCCTACACCACCGTGAGCGACGCGTTCGGCGCGGGCGAGCAGAACCCCCTGATCGTCCTCTTCCAGGGCACGGCCGCGGCGGACACCGCGACCGCCACGACGAAGAGGATCACCGCGCTGAACGGCGTGGCCGACGTCAGCCCCGTCCAGCGCGCCGAGGACGCGGACACCGCCTTCCTCGCGGTCACCCCCGACCACGGCCCGACCGACTCGCGTACCAACGACCTGGTGAACTCGCTGCGTACGGCGATGGACGAGGTGACCGGCGCCAAGGTCTCGGTGACCGGGCAGACCGCGGTCGACGTGGACGTGAACTCGGCGCTCTCGTCCGGCCTCGTCATCTATCTGATCGCCGTGGTCGGGCTCTCCCTGCTCCTCCTCACCCTCGTGTTCCGTTCCGTCCTGGTGCCGCTGCTGGCCACCGCCGGGTTCCTCATGTCCCTGGCCGCCGGCCTCGGCGTGACGGTGGCGGTGTTCCAGTGGGGCTGGGCCGGCGTGCTGGTCGGCCTGGACGAGGCCCGGCCGCTGGCCAGTCTGACGCCGCTGATCGTGGTGGGCGTCCTGTTCGGGCTCGCCATGGACTACCAGGTGTTCCTGGTGGCCCGTATGCACGAGGCACACCGCAGCGGACTCCACACCCGGGCGGCCATCGTGCGGGGCTTCGGGCAGGCCTCCCCCGTCGTCGTCGCGGCAGCCGCGATCATGGGGGCGGTCTTCGCCGGCTTCGCGTTCAGCGGCGGTGACCAGATGGTCGCGTCCATCGGACTGGCCCTGACCGTCGGGGTCCTGGTCGACGCGCTCGTCGTCCGCATGGTCCTCGTACCGGCGGCCCTGCGGCTCTTCGGTGAGGCGAGCTGGTGGATACCTCGCGCGCTGGACCGGGCACTGCCGAACCTCGACACCGAGGGCTCGTCCCTGGAACAGGAGGGACCGCCGAAGGAGGACGGGCCGCGACAGGAACTCGCGGGGTCCGCCCGGGGCTAGAGATCCCGCGGGAATGGCGACCGGCCGGGGAGACATGGCGCTCCCCGGCCGGTCTACGGCACCCGCACGGCCGTACGCTGTTCAGAGTGCCGCGTCCGTATATCGGTGCCGGGTCGGCCAAGTTGCCTGCGTGTTAACGCAGTTGCTGCATGTTTGTCAGCCTATGTCGGCCCGTCCGGCGTATCGTCCGACACCTCCCCGGGCACCTCCGCCGCCGACTCCCCCTGGGGCTCCCCCGGCAGCTCTCCCGGTGCGGCCCGCACATCCAGCGCATCCCGCGCAGGCTCCCGCGGCGGCTCCTCCGGCGGGACGACTTGCTTCTCCTCCGCAAAGTGGCAGGCGGAGTCATGGGCGGCGGGACCGGCCTCGTACCGGAACTCCGCGGGGACCGCGAGCAGCGGGACCTCCATCGCGCAGCGCTCCGCGGCCTTCCAGCAGCGGGTGCGGAAGCGGCAGCCGGAGGGGATGTTCGCGGGCGAGGGCACATCACCGAAGAGGATGATCCGCTCCCGGTGCTCACGGGCCTCCGGGTCCGGGACGGGCACGGCGGACAGCAGCGCCTGGGTGTACGGGTGCGTCGGGTGGTCGTAGATCTCGGCGTCCCGGCCGGTCTCCACGATCCGCCCGAGGTACATCACCCCGACGCGGTCGGAGATGTGCCGCACGATCGACAGGTCGTGCGCGATGAAGACGTAACTGAGGGCGAACTCGCTCTGGAGACGGTCCATCAGGTTGATCACCTGCGCCTGCACGGACACGTCGAGGGCCGACACCGGCTCGTCCGCGACGATGATCTCGGGGCGCAGGGCGAGCCCGCGCGCGATGCCGATGCGCTGGCGCTGGCCGCCGGAGAACTGGTGCGGATAGCGGTTGATGTACTCCGGGTTGAGCCCGACCACGTCCAGCAGGTCCTGCACCTGCCGCCGCCGGTCCCCCTTCGGCGCGACCTCGGGGTGGATCTCGTACGGCTCCCCGATGATGTCGCCGACGGTCATCCGGGGGTTGAGCGAGGTGTACGGGTCCTGGAAGACCATCTGGATGTTGCGGCGGACGGCCTTGAGGGCGCGGCCGGACAGCTTGGTGATGTCGTCGCCCTTGTACCTGATCTCGCCCGCGGTCGGCTTCTCCAGGTTGACGAGCATCTTGGCGACCGTCGACTTGCCGCAGCCGGACTCGCCGACGATGCCGAGGGTTTCCCCCGCGCCGAGGTCGAAGTCGACGCCGTCGACGGCCTTCACCGCGCCCACCTGCTTGCGGAACAGGATTCCCTGGGTGAGCGGGTAGTGCTTGACGAGGCCGCGGACCTGGAGGATCGGCTCGCCGACCGGGGCGTTCAGGTGCTCGGCGACAGCGCCGTTCTTCCGCTCAGCCATTGAGGCACTCCCTCCAGAAGTGGCAGGCGCTCACGCGGTCCGCGCCCGCCTCGGTCACCTCGTACAGGGGCGGTTCGTCGGTGCGGCAGACGTCCTGGGCCATGGGGCAGCGCGGGTTGAAGGCGCAGCCCGGCGGGATGTTCATCAGGTTCGGCGGCAGGCCCTTGATCGCGTAGAGCTCCCGGCCCTTCTGGTCGAGCCGCGGGATCGACTCCAGCAGACCCTTCGTGTACGGGTGCGCGGGGGCCTTGTAGATGTCGTGGACCGGGGCGGACTCGACGATCCGGCCCGCGTACATCACGGCGATCCGGTCGGCGACGTCCGCGACCACGCCGAGGTCGTGGGTGATGAGGATGAGGCCCATGTTGAGCTCGCGCTGCAGCTCGGCGAGCAGGTCCATGACCTGGGCCTGGACGGTGACGTCGAGGGCCGTGGTGGGTTCGTCGGCGATGATCAGGGCCGGTTCGAGGGCCAGCGCCATCGCGATCATGATGCGCTGGCGCATCCCGCCGGAGAACTGGTGCGGATAGTCGCCCACGCGGGAGGCGGCGCCCGGGATGCGGACCCGGTCCATCAGCTCGACGGCCTTCGCCTTGGAGTCCTTGCGGGACAGGCCCCGGTGGACGGTGAACATCTCGCCGAGCTGGGCGCCGACGCTGAGCACCGGGTTCAGCGACGACAGCGCGTCCTGGAAGATCATCGCCATCTGGGCGCCGCGGACCTTGCGCCGCTCCTCCTCCTTGAACTTCAGGAGGTCCTGGCCCTTGAAGAGGATCTCGCCCGCGGTGATCTTCCCCGGCGGGGTGTCGAGGATGCCCATCACGGCCTGCGCGGTGACGGACTTGCCGGAGCCGGACTCGCCGAGCACGGCGAGCGTCTCGCCCTCGTCCACGCTGTAGGTGACCCCGTTGACGGCCTTGGCCACCCCGTCCCGGGTCCTGAACTCCACGTGCAGGTCGCGCACTTCGAGCAGCACGTCGGTCACCTCAGCTTCGGGTCGAGGGCGTCGCGCACCGCGTCGCCGAGCATGATGAACGCGAGGACGGTGACGGCCAGCGCCCCGGCCGGCCACAGCAGGGCGTGCGGCGCGGTGCGGATGTACTGGGACGCCGAGGAGATGTCGATGCCCCAGCTCACCGTGGGCGGCTTCAGCCCGACACCGAGGAACGACAGGGTCGCCTCCAGCGAGATGTACGTTCCCAGCGCGATGGTCGCCACGACGATGACCGGGGCGATCGCGTTCGGCGTGATGTGCCGCAGCAGCATCCGGGAGTTGGAGGCGCCGAGCGCGCGGGCGGCCTGCACGTAGTCGTTCTGCTTGGTGGTGATGACCGAACCGCGGGCGATCCGGGAGATCTGCGGCCAGCCCAGCAGCACCATGAAGCCGATCACGGGCCAGATGGTGGAGCTGGTGACGACGGACAGCAGCACCAGACCGCCGAGGACGACGGGGATCGCGAAGAAGATGTCGGTGATACGGGAGAGGACCGCGTCCCACGCCCCGCCGAAGAACCCGGCGAGCCCGCCGAGCACCGAGCCAAGGATCGCCACCCCGAGCGTGGCGCAGACGCCGACGGTGACGGAGACCCGGGCCCCGTACACCGTGCGCGTGTAGACGTCGCAGCCCTGGCCGTTGTAGCCGAAGGGATGGCCCGGCTGGGAGCCCTCCTGGGACTTGGCGAGGTCGCACTTGAGGGGGTTGCCGGAGGCGATCACCGAGGGCCACAGCGAGATGACGATCAGGAAGAGGATGACGAGCCCCGAGATGATGAAGACGGGGTTGCGCCGCAGATCGCGCCAGGCGTCGGACCACAGGGAACGGGGCTTGTCCTGCGGCCCCGTGCCGTCCGGCCCGCCGATCGGCTTCCGCAGGGAGTCGGCCTCCTGCGTGGCGAGGTCCATCGCGCCGCCCATGCCGGTCGCCGCGATGGCGCCGTCCTCGGGGGCACGGCCGCCGCCGGACAGGTGCGGCCCCGGCGGCATGGAGGGCAGGGGCCGCTCCGGCGGCGTCGGCTGCTCAGGCATAGCGGATCCTCGGGTCGAGTACGGCGTACAGGAGGTCGACCAGCAGGTTGGCCACCAGGAAGACGAGGACGAGGACGGTCACGAAGCCGACGACGGTCTGCGTGTTCTGGCGCAGGATGCCCTGGTAGAGCTGGAATCCGACGCCGTGGATGTTGAAGATCCGCTCGGTGACGATCGCGCCGCCCATCAGCGCGCCGATGTCGGTGCCGATGAAGGTGACCACCGGGATCAGCGAGTTGCGCAGCAGGTGCCGGGTGATGACCCGGCGCCGGGGCAGGCCCTTGGCGATGGCCGTACGGACGTAGTCGGCGCGCCGGTTCTCCGCGATGGACGTCCGGGTCAGCCGGGTCACATAGGCGAGGGAGACGGACGCGAGGACCAGGCCGGGCACGATCAGCTCGTCGAAGGGCGCCTCGGAGGACACGGACGGGCTGATCCAGCCCCACTTGACCCCGAGCAGCAGTTGCAGCAGCAGACCGGTGACGAAGGTGGGCACCGAGATGACGACGAGGGTGATCAGCAGGACACCGGTGTCGACGGGCCGGCCGCGGCGCAGTCCGGTGACGACACCGAGCGCGATACCGATGACGACCTCGAAGAGGATCGCGACGATCGTGAGCCGGATGGTGACCGGGAAGGCGGTCGACATCAGCTCGGTGACCTCCTGCCCGTTGAACGCGGTGCCGAAGTCGCCGGTGAAGACGTTGCCCATGTAGGTCGCGTACTGCTGCCACACGGGCTTGTCCAAGCCGAACTCCCTGCGCAGCTGGGTCGCCGTCGCGGGGTCGCACTGGCGGTCTCCGCAGAGGCCCGCGATGGGGTCGCCCATCACGTTCACCATCAGGAAGATCAACAGGGTGGCGCCGATGAAGACCGGGATCATCTGCAGCAGACGCCGGATCACATACCGTCCCATGAGGGCTCCGGAGGTAGGTGGGGGCAGGCGGCGGGGGCGCGCACCTGCTTCCTGCCGAAGTGCGCGCCCCCGTGGCTCAGTTGACCTTGATCTCGTTGTAGACGGGCAGGCTGAACGGGTTCAGCGCCACGTTCGAGATCCGGTCCGAGTAGCCGGCGCTGCCGTTCTGGTACCAGAGCGGAATGGCGCCCATCTCGTCCCGCAGGACCTCCTCGGCCTGCTGGAACAGGCTGACGGCCTTGGCCTGGTCGGTCTCCGCGTTCGCCTTGTCGACGAGGTCGTCGAACTTCTCGCTGGTCCACTTGCCGTCGTTGGACGAGGCGTTGGTGTAGTACAGCGGCTGCAGGAAGTTCTGGATCAGCGGGTAGTCCATCTGCCAGCCCGCCCGGAAGGGGCCCGACATCTTGGACTGGGTGATCTGGTTGCGGAAGTCGGCGAAGGTGCCGACCGGGTTGCCCACGCAGGCCTTGTCGTTGTCCAGCGCGTTGTTGATGGAGTTGCAGACGGCGTCCACCCACTCCTTGTGGGAGCCGGTGTCCGCGTTGTAGCTGATCTTGACCTGCCCGCCGGGCAGCCCGCCGCCGTCCTCGATCATCTTCTTGGCCTGGTCGGGGTCGTACTCGCAGGCGTCACCGCACAGCCCCTCCTTGAAGCCGCCGGCCTCACCGAGCACGGGCGACGTCCAGTCGCTGGCAGGGGTGCGCGTCTTCTGGAAGATGGTCTCGGTGATCTGCTTCCGGTTGATCGCCATGGACAGACCGGTGCGGACCTTCTCCATCCCGTCCTTGCCCCAGTTCTTGTCGTAGAACGGGAACGCGAGGGTCTGGATGATGCCGGCGGGGGTGTTGATGTACCGGTCGCCGAGGTCGCTCTTGGCGTTCTTGAGCTGCGCGGCGGGCACGTCGTCGACGAGGTCGAGGTTGCCGGCCATCAGGTCCGTGTAGGCGGTGTTGTTGTCGGTGTAGACCTTCAGGTCCACCCCGCCGTTCTGCGCCTTGTCGTCCCCCGGGTACTTGTCCCACGTGCGCATCTTCATCGCCGAGCCCTTGGCGTACGAGTCGATCGTGTACGGGCCGTTGCCGACCGGCTTCTTCAGCCAGGCGGCGTGGTCGTCGAAGAACGCCTTGGGCAGCGGCGCGAAGGCGGCGTAGCCGAGGGTGTCGGGGAAGGTCGAGAACTTCTGGTTGAGCTTGATCGTGAAGGTGTTGTCGCCGGTGACCTTGAGTCCGCTCAGGGTCTGGGCGGACTGCTTGCCGCCGTCCTCCGGGTGGACCTTGTCGTAGCCGTCGATGTACCCGAAGAAGTACGCGTTCTTCTGGTTGTTCTTGAGGCTGGCGCCGTAGTTCCAGGCGTCCACGAAGGACTTCGCGGAGACCGCCTCGCCGTTGCTGAACGTCCAGCCGCTCTTGACGGTGACGGTGAAGTTCTGCGAGTCCGAGGTGTCGATCTTCTCGGCCAGCATGTCCTTGGCCTCGCCGGTCTTCGCGTCGTAGCGCTTGAGACCGCGGAAGAGCATGTCGAGGACCTTGCCGCCCTGCACCTCGTTGGTGTTGGCGGGCTCCAGGGGGTTCTGCGGGTCGCCCCACGACGAACTGAGGATGCCGGAGCCGTCGCCGCTGCCGCCGCTGTCCCCGCCGTCCCCGCCTCCCCCACAGGCCGTCGCCGCGAGGGCTACCGCCGTCGCGCAAACGGCCCATCTGGCGTGTGTGGCTCCACGCATGGAGTGCCTCCTCATCGGTGCGCTGCGGCTCCGGCGCCGGAGCCAGTTCCTTTGCGCCCAATATCGGTGCAGAACTCACATAGCGCATATTCGGCGACCCACATGGGTGCATGGGGAGAGGGCTGCCATCCGTGACCTGCGGGCCGGTGGGGGCGGGCGACGCAGTTCCCCGCGCCCCTGACGGGGCACGAAGTGCCCTCTCTTGGGGGCGCGGGGAACTGCGCGGCCAGCCCCCACCGGCCCGTACGCCGCCTACCCTGGAGCCATGGACTACGCGAAGATGCGCGCGATCGCCGAGGAGCTCACGGGGTTCGCCGAGCACCTCGAGGGGGCGTGGAATGTGGAGATCGGGCCCTCGGGACCGTTCCTCGCCATGATGAGCCCGTCCAAGCGCCATGAGGGGACAGTGCGCCGCATCCGTAACCAGCTCAACAAACAGCTTCCCGCCACACACCCGGGCTACGTGTGCGAGAACGGCCCCGAGATCGAGCACCCGTCGATCGGCCGCATGCGGCGCCCGGACGCGGTCGTCATCCCCGAGGAGGTGCTCGACGAGGAAGGCCTCGCCGTCGACGCGACACGCGTGCTGGCCGTGGTCGAGATCGTCTCGCCGTCCAACCCGGACAACGACTACACGGAGAAGCTGGCCGACTATCCGGCGATGGGCATCGGCCACTACATGATCGTCGACCCTCGCACGGGGACCATCGAGGTGCACTCCGCCCCGTGCAAGGGCCGCTATCAGGACAAGAACGCGTACATCTTCGGGGACTCGGTGCCGTTCAGCGCCTGGAAGGTGGAGACCGGGGCCTTCCGCCGTTACGGCAAAGCCGGAGACAGCGTGAGCTGACGGGTCAGTCCGACTCCCCCCTCTCCACACAGAACTCGTTGCCCTCCGGGTCCGCCAGGAGGTACCAGCCTCCGCCGTCCGGGCGTGTTCGGTCCGACAGGAGGGTTGCGCCGAGCGCGAGCGCCCGTTCCACCTCCGCCGCCCTCGTACGTCCCGTCGGCCGCAGGTCGAAGTGGATGCGGTTCTTGGCCGTCTTGCCCTCCGGAACGCGGACGAAGAGCAGCCGCGGACCTCCCTCGGGGTCCGCGATCAACGCCTCCGGATCACCCGGTTTGTCGTCGTCGTCCAGCGGCCGGCCCAGCAGCTCGCTCCAGAACAGGCCGAGGTCGTACGGGTCGCCCGTGCAGTCGAACGTGATGCTGTGAAGAGCGGGGTTCGTCATGGCGGGGAGCTTCCCTGATGCCCTTGAGGAAGTCGAACCCTTTTCACTTCCTCCCGCCGGGTCCGTTCATCCGTTGGGGCGGAAGTGTCCGAAGCCCGGCCGGGACGACGGCGCGGCCCGCCAGGGTGGGCCCGAGAGAGCGACGGCACGTCACCCCACCTCATGCCAGGAGGCCACCGCATGCCCCCCACCGCACCGGACTTCGGTCCGGGTATCGACGACTACGCGCCCCACGAGGGGCAGCGGAACTGCGACCCGGACGCGAAACCGGGCCTCCTCGCCTTCCGCGACCTGGTCCTCGCCGCCTACCCGGACACCCGGAGCCTGGGCATCAGCAGGGAGTGCGGCAGGCCGGGGGTCAGTGAGCACAAGGAGGGCAGGGCCTGGGACTGGGGTGTCACCGCCGACGGCCGGTCCGCCGACGCCGACGACCTCATCGGCTGGCTGCTCGCCACCGACCGGCACGGCAACCCCCACGCCCTCGCCCGCCGCTTCGGAATCATGTACATGATCTGGAACCGGCGGATCTGGCAGGCCGCCCGCGCGGACGCCGGCTGGACCCCGTACACCGGTGCCAGCCCGCACACCGATCACGTCCACTTCAGCTTCGGGTGGGCGGGAGCGCGCAAGGAGACCACCTGGTGGACCGGGCGCGGGACGGCCGCGCCGCAGGTCGGCGTAGGGATCCCGTCCGTCGTGGACCACGGCTCGGGCATGGTCGTGTCCGGGGTCGACGGGACGGGCGACGTGGCGCACCGCTGGCAGAACCAGGCGGGCGGCGCGTGGTCGGGCTGGACGCCCCTGGGCCGTCCGTCCTCGGGTGCGGTGGGCCGGCCGTGGGCGCTGGTCGGCCGCTACGGCAAGCTCGCGGTGTTCGTCCGCGGGACCGACGGGGCGCTGTGGCACACCTGGCAGTCGGAGGCCGGCGCGTGGGCGCCGGAGTGGGTGTCCCTGGGCGGACGCCTCGCCGGTGACCCGGCCGTGGTACTCAGCCCGAACGGCGCACTGTCGGTGTTCGCCCGCGACCCCGAGGGGCACATCACCCACACCTGGCAGCGCGGCCCGGAACACGGTCACGCCTGGCACGACACCTGGGTCGACATGGGCGGAACCGCACAAGGACGACCCACCGTCCTCGTCGGCCGCGACGGAGGCATGGTCCTCTTCACCCGCGGCACCGACAACGCCCTCCACCACCGCTGGCAGACCGGCACCGGCGGCCCCTGGTCCGACTGGAACCCCCTCGGCGGACAACTCACCAGCGACCCGGCGGTCGTACTGAGCCCGAACGGCGCGCTGTCGGTGTTCGCCCGCGACCCCGAGGGGCACATCACCCACACCTGGCAGCGCGGTCCCGAGCACGGTCACGGCTGGCACGGCTCCTGGGTCGACATGGGCGGAACCGCACAAGGGCGCCCCACCGTGCTCGTCGGCCGCGACGGAGGCATGGTCCTCTTCACCCGCGGCACCGACCACGCCCTCCACCACCGCTGGCAGACCGGCACCGGCGGCCCCTGGTCCGACTGGAACCCCCTCGGCGGACAACTCACCAGCGACCCGGCGGTGGTCCTCAACCCCAGCGGTGATCTCTCCGTCTTCGGCCGGGACGCGCGCGGCCGGGTCACCCACACCTGGCAGCGCGGCCCCGGGCACGGCCATGCCTGGAACGACACCTGGGTCGACATGGAGGGCAGCCTCGCCGCCGATCCCGACGCGCCCGCGGTCACCGGCGCACTCGCGGTCACCGGCGTACTCGCGGCTCCCCGTACCCCGGCCGAGGCCCCGGCGACCGCCCGCCCCACCCCGTAAACCGTCCGCCCCAGGATCAGGAGCCCCAGGATGGCGTGCCACATCCCGCCCCACCACGATCTCGACGTGACCAGGGCCGTCTACCGCGTCGGCCGCGAACTCCAGGTCTCGGACAAGGTGATGCTCGCCGGTTTCGAGGCCGGCTGGGTCGAGTCGCACATGAACAACCTCGACTGCGGCGACCGCGACTCCCTCGGCGTCTTCCAGCAACGGCCCAGTCAGGGCTGGGGAACCCCGGAGCAGATCAGGCACGTACCGTACGCGGCCCGGCAGTTCTTCGTCCGCGCCGTACGGGTCGAGGAGCAGTCGCCGCAGCTCACCGCGGGGCAGACGGCCCAGAAGGTGCAGCGTTCGGCCTTCCCGGAGCGGTACGACCAGGTCGCGGACAAGGCCCGCGCTCTTCTCGACGAGGCCAGGGAGGCCGCGGGTACGCCCGCGCTGCCCGCCCCGCGTGTCAGCACCGGGGTTCCGTCGGTCGTGGACCACGGCTCGGGGATGGCCGTCTTCGGCGTCGACGACACGGGCGAGGTGGTCCACCGCTGGCAGAACGAGCCGGGCGGTCCGTGGTCGGGCTGAACTGCTGCGTCCGAAAACGCCGGACGGGCTGAAGAATCGCGGCCCGTCCGCGAAATCTTCAGCCCGTCTGGGGGCACCTCCCAGCGGTAGCTGGGGGAGTCTGAGGACCGGGGGTCCGGGGGCAGCGCCCCCGCCCTCCTACTCCCCTTCCTTCTCCAGCGCCGCCAGCGCCGGGTCCAGCACGATGTCCTCGTCCCGGGCCTCCGTCGTCGGGTCCTCCGGGAAGTGACAGGCCGTCAGATGGTTCTCACGGTTGCCGGAGATCTGCACGAGCGGCGGCTCGGTCGTCGCGCACTTGTCCTGCGCCTTCCAGCAGCGCGTACGGAAGCGGCAGCCGGACGGCGGGTGGATCGGCGAGGGGACGTCGCCGGAGAGCCGGATGCGCTCCCGGTCCTCGGTCTCGTCGTCGAGCGTCACCTCGGGGACGGCCGACAGCAGGGCGTGCGTGTACGGGTGCCGGGGCCGGTTGTAGATGGAGTCGCGGTCGCCGACCTCCACCACCTTGCCCAGGTACATCACCGCGAGGCGCTGCGAGAAGTGCCGGACGATCGCCAGGTCGTGGGCGATGAAGAGGAAGGCGATGCCCATCTCCTCCTGGACCTTCTGGAGAAGGTTCACGACCTGTGCCTGGATCGACACGTCCAGGGCCGACACCGGCTCGTCCGCGACGATCAGCTTCGGGTTCAGGGACAGCGCGCGGGCCACGCCGATGCGCTGGCGCTGGCCGCCGGAGAACTCGTGCGGGAAGCGGTTGTAGTGCTCGGGGTTGAGCCCGACCAGCTCCAGCAGCTCACGGACGCGCTTCTCGATGCCGCCCTTCGGGTTGATCCCGTTGACCTCCATCGGCGACTTGATGATGGTGCCGACGGTTTGCCGCGGGTTCAGCGAGGAGTACGGGTCCTGGAAGATCATCTGGATCTCGGACCGTACGGGGGCCATCTGCCGGCGCGAGGCGTGCGTGATGTCCTGGCCCGCGTACGTGACCTTGCCGGCCGTCGGCTCGAGGAGCCGGGTGATGAGCCGGCCGGTCGTCGACTTGCCGCAGCCGGACTCGCCGACCAGGCCGACGCTCTCGCCGACTCCGACGGTCAGGTCGACCCCGTCGACGGCCTGCACTGCTCCGACCTTGCGCTTGATCGGGAAGCCGCCGTAGATCGGGAAGTGCTTCGTCAGGCCCTCGACGGAGAGCAGCGTCTCGGCTGTTCCGTCCACCGGGCCCTGCGGCTTCGGCAGGGTGAGTTTGTCGCTCATGAGTCGTTCTCCCTAGCCCAGCCGGGGCTTGATCTGCTCGATGAAAAAGGTCGACTTCTGCGCGTCGTCCAGGTGACAGGCGGCGCCGCGGCCCGCGGCCAGCTCCGGCCGCTCGGTGGCGCAGCGGTTGCCGCCGACCTCGGACGTGAAGCCGCACCGGGGGTGGAACGGGCAGCCCGACGGCGGGTTGAGCAGGCTGGGCGGGGACCCCGGGATCGGGGTGAGCGCCTGCGCCGTGTCACCGCCGAGTCGCGGCATGGAGCTCAGCAGGCCCCAGGTGTACGGGTGCTGGGGGGCGCGCAGTACCTCGCGGACGCTGCCGCGTTCCACGGCCCGGCCCGAGTACATCACCAGCAGGTCGTCGGCCATCTTGGAGATGACGCCGAGGTCGTGGGTGATGAAGATGATCGCCGAGCCGAACTCCTGCTGGAGGTCCTTGAGCAGGTCCAGGATCTGGGCCTGCACGGTCACGTCCAGAGCCGTGGTCGGCTCGTCCGCGATGAGCAGGTCCGGGTTGCAGATCAGCGACATCGCGATCATCGCGCGCTGGCGCATACCGCCGGAGAACTGGTGCGGGTAGTCCTCGAAGCGCATCGCGGGCTGCGGGATGCCGACCTTGTCGAGCATCTCGATGGCGCGCAGCTTCGCCTCCTTCTTGGAGGCGCCGGTGTGCTTCATGAAGGGCTCCGCTATCTGCCGGCCCACCGTGTAGTACGGCGAGAGCGCGGTCAGCGGGTCCTGGAAGATCATCGCGACCTTGTTGCCGCGAAGCTTCTCCATCTCCTTCTCGGTCGCGGTGACCAGTTCCTTGCCGTCGAGGACGATCTCGCCCTCGACGGTGGCGGTCTTGGGGTTGTGCAGTCCGAGGACGGTCAGGTTGGTGACGGACTTGCCCGATCCCGACTCCCCCACGATGCCGAGCGTCTTGCCGCGCTCGACGTCGAAGGAGAGCCCGTCGACGGCCTTCACGATGCCGTCCTCTGTGGAGAACCGCACCCGCAGGTCGCGGACCGAGAGGAAGGCCTCCGGCCCGCTCGGGGCCCTCTCGCCTTCGGTCTTGGTCAGTGTGGTCACGGTATTTCTCCTAGGCGAGGCGCACGCGCGGGTCGATGTAGGCGTAGGCGAGGTCCACGACGATGTTCAGGATCAGGATGAAGAAGGCGCCGAACAGCATGACGCCCATCGTCAGCGGAAGGTCCTTGGTCAGCGAGCCCTCGACCGCGAGACGCCCGATACCGGCGAGGTCGAAGGTGAACTCCGTGACCACGGCGCCCGACAGGAGCGCGCTGAGGTCCATGCCGATGATCGTGACGATCGGGATGAGTGAACCGCGCCAGGCGTAGCGGAAGAAGACGTAGCGCTGCCGCATGCCCTTGGCTCGCGCGGTTCTGACGTGCTCCTCCTGGAGCTGCTCGATCATCGTCGAGCGTGCCATACGGGTGTACTGGGCGGTGAAGATGGTGGCCATCACGGCCCACGGGATCAGCATTCCCATGAACCAGCTGCCGGGGTTGTCCGTGAAGGACACGTACTTGGGGCTCTCCAGCCAGCCGGTGTTGTAGACGAGGAGGCTGAGGACGATGGGGCCCAGGAAGTAGATCTGGAACGAGCTGAGCACCATCGAGGAGCCGCTGACCACCTTGTCGAGGGCGGTACCGCGCTTCCAGGCCGCCATCAGACCCGTACCGAGGCCGAACAGCAGGAAGATCACCAGGCCGCCGATGGTCAGCGAGAGCGTCAGCGGGAAGCGGTCCATGATGGAGTCCCACACGAAGTCGCCGCTGTCGAACGAGACACCCAGGCACGGGGCGGCGCAGTGTCCCTGCGGGAAGTCCCGGCCGGACACGATGCCCATCATGAATTCCCAGAACTGGGTGGTGATGGGCTTGTCCAGGCCGAGGTTCTCGCGGATGACCGCGATGTTCTCGGGGGAGCAGTTCTTGCCGCAGGACAGCTGCGCGAAGTCCTGGGGGATCGTATAGAACAGGAAGAACGTGAAGGCGCCGATCAGGAACATGATCACGACGGCGCCGCTCAGCCTGCGGATGAGGAACTGAAGCATGGCGGGTGGGTGCTCTCTTCGAAACGCGGCGGCAGGAGGGGGATACCGACCGCGGGGGTGCGCTCCGCCTGGCGCACACCCCCGCGGATCAGCCGAGCATGGGTGTTACGGCTGCTTCAGGAACAGGTCGTTGATGTCGATGTAGCTCGACTCCGTGCTGAACCGGGCGCCACCGATGTTCGAACCGTAGAGCTGCATCTGCTTCGAGTAGTAGACCGGGGCGCTGGGGTTGGTGTCCTCCACGATGCGGTGGTGGGCCTCTTCCCAGGTCTTGGCGGCGGCCTCGGGCTCCTCGGTCACGGCCTTCTTGATGAGGTCGTTGACCTTCGGGTCGTTGATGTGCGAGTAGTTCGGCGCACCGTCGGCGATCAGGTCACCGTCGTAGACGGGCGTGATGACCGTGGACGGCGACGGCCAGTCCTGGCCCCAGCCGGTCATGTACAGGTCGTACGGGTTCTTGAGCTTGCCGACCTGCTCGTAGAAGGTCGCGCGGTCGATCTCCTTGGCCTGGACATCGAAGCCGAGCTTGTTCAGCGCGTCCTTGATGATGACCATCTGGGCCTGGCCGCGGGGGGTGTTGGAGTAGGCGTAGCTGAGCTTGGTGCCCTCCTTGAAGCCCGCTTCCTTCAGCAGCTCCTTGGCCTTCGCCGGGTCACCGTTGGGCTTCTTCAGCTTGCCGAACGGGTCGTACTTCGGGTCGAAGCCGGGCAGGGTCGGGGCCAGCAGACCACCCGCGACCTCACCGCCGTACCGGCCGCCGTCCGCCTGCACCATGGACTGGTTCGGGATCGCGTAGGTGATCGCGTCCCGGATCTTCTTGTCCTTCATCTGCGCGCTGTCGAGGTTGAAGCTCAGGGCCCAGACGTAGACCTGGTAGCCCTGGATGGTGCGCTTCTTGGCGTCGGCGTTACCGATGACCGTCGACAGCTGCGCCGGGTCCACCGAGTCGGTGAACTGGATGGCGTTGGCGGCCTCGCCCTTGTCGGCGATCAGACGCTTGGTCTGGCTGGCCTGGTCGATGGTGTTGGTGAAGTTGTAGCCGTCGACGTACTGGTGGCGCACCGAGTCCGTCTTCTCGTCCCACTGCTCGTTCTTGACGAGCTTGAGGGACTTGCCGGCCTTGTACTCGGCGATCTTGTACGGGCCGAGGGAGGCGGGGGCCTTGTCGTACTTCTCCTTCGTGTCCTGCTTCTCGGGCACGATGGCGTAACCGGCCATGGCCAGGGCCTGCGGGAGGTCCGGCTGGGCGGTCTTGAAGTGGAAGACGACCGTTTTGTCGTCCGGGGTCTCGAGGACCGAGTCCGGCAGGTGCTTGCCCTTGTACGGGCCGTCCGGCAGCGCCTTGCGGTAGTCGGAGCCCGAGAGCCAGGTCTGGACGTAGGTCGGACCGTCGAAGATCACCTTCGAGTACTGCCGCTCGATGGTGTGCCGGATGTCCTTGGACGTGATGACGTTGCCGTCCTCGTCCTTCACGTCGTCCTTCAGCGTGTACGTCCAGGTCTTGCCGCCCTCGGACGACTTGCCCGAGTCGGTGGCGATGTCGCCGACGACGGTCAGGTTGCCCTTCGCGTCCTCCTGGAAGTTCGTCAGACCGCGGTGGATCAGGTTGGCGAACTGGCCGGCGTCACTGACGTAGATCTGACCCGGGTCCATGTGGGACAGGTCGGACTGCTGGTAGACGTTGATCGTGCCACCGGACTTGGCCCCGGCCACCGCCTCGGCCGGACCGGTCGACGCCTGCGCGTCACCGTAGGCGACGGGCTTCGACTGCGCCTTGGCGTCCTCCTTGGACTTGGAGTCGTCCTTGCCGCTGTCCTTGCCGCTGTCGCTGCAGCCGGTCAGTGCCAGCGATCCCGCCGCGACCGCGACGGTTATGGCGCGGACGGTGCGCATTCTTATCGGGTTCATGATTCCGATGACCTACCTGTCGATAGTTGTCCACGAGTGCTGCCTGACGGTCCGGACGAGCCGGAACGGGGGTGGCAGCCCCCCCACCACCAATGGACGTTTAGCGTCCGGTCTTGGGGTCGAATGCGTCCCGGACGGAGTCGCCGAGAAGATTGAAGGCGAGCACGAAGACCACCATCGCGATGCCCGGGAAGAACATGAACATCGGGTCCTGCTCGTAGATCCCGGCGCCGATGGCGAACATCCGGCCCCAGTCCGGTGTCGGCTCGACGAAGCCCACACCGACGTAGCTGAGGAACGCGATCGAGAGGATCGCGCTGGGCAGCATGTACGTGCCCTGCACCAGGATCGGCGTGACGATGTTGGGCAGGATCTCCTTGCGCACGATACGCGCCGGAGAGGCACCCGAGACCTTCGCCGCCTCCACGAACTCCCGCTCCCGCAGGGAGAGTACGGAGCTGCGCACCAGACGGGCCATGCCCATCCAGCCGAGGAACCACATCACCAGGATGATCGCCACCGCACGCAGATAGGTGGGGGTCTCGTCCGTCGGGGAGACGAACATCGCGGTGACGACCGGCATGAAGGCGATGAAGAACAGCTGCTGCGGGAAGGCCAGGAAGAAGTCGGTGATCCGGCCCAGCCAGTAGTCGACCTTGCCGCCGAAGTAGCCGCTGATCATGCCGAGGACGACACCCGTGACCACGCTGAACACCGTGACGAGCACGGCCATGTAGAGCGAGGTGCGCATGCCGTACAGCAGCATGGTGAACACGTCGCGGCCCAGCTTGGGCTCGACGCCGAACCAGAAGTCGGACGACATGCCGCCGAAGGATCCGGTGGGCATGGCGAAGTCGTCGAGCAGGAAGGGGTAGTCGGGCTCCTGCGCGTACAGCGTGTAGGGGTCCTTGCCGTACAGGGACGAGATGACCGGGGCGAGGGCGGCGACCGCGAAGAAAAAAATCACCACGCACGCGGAGATGACTCCGGTACGGTCTCGCTTGAAGCGATGCCACATCAGCTGCCCGGGGGAACGGCCTTCGAGCTGCTCGGCCTCGGCGGGCTCGGCGTTCGACGCGAGCTCGGGGTCCAAGGCCGCCGACGGCCCGGAGCCCTCGGCCTTGGTTGGACTGGTCATCTTTGTTCTTCCCCCGGGGGATGGAGAGTTGAGCGCAGCACAGATACCGGCAGGTTCTGTGGTTTCAGGGAACTTTCACCAAGTGGGTCAACGCGCGTCAAGGGCGGAAGACATAGGGATCTCCCTACCGTCGAAATTTTGAGCAAAAATTGCAGAGAATGACACCTACACGCGCTTGACAGGTGAGATGAGATTCCGGCGAATCGGTCATCTACTGCGAAAATTTCGTTTACGTGTCCGAAACTTGATTGGGCATTGACCGATATGCGAACGCCGCCGCATCCTTTACGCCGTTGTCCGAACTGAGGCGTTTTTTCGGCCCGCGGACAGGCACGTATCCGGGTACGCCGAAGGCCCGGCTCCCCGCCGTGCGGAGGGCCGGGCTCTTCTCGAACCGTCGGCGGGACCCCTGAAGGGCCCTCAGAGGCCCCGGAAGCGTGCTTCCGGGGCCCGCGGGGGCAGGGTCAGCCGTGCTTGGCGCGGCTCGCGGCGCGACCGCGCTCACGGGCGTCCAGGTTGACCTTGCGGATGCGCACGGCCTCCGGGGTCACCTCGACGCACTCGTCGTCGCGGCAGAACTCCAGCGACTGCTCGAGCGAGAGCTTGCGCGGCGGGACGATCGCCTCGAAGGAGTCGGCCGCGGCCGACCGCATGTTGGTGAGCTTCTTCTCCTTGGTGATGTTCACGTCCATGTCGTCGGCGCGCGAGTTCTCACCGACGATCATGCCCTCGTACACCTCGGTGCCGGGCTCGGTGAAGAGCACACCGCGCTCCTGGAGGTTCGTCATCGCGAACGCGGTGACGGCGCCGGAGCGGTCGGCGACCAGCGAACCGTTGTTACGGGTCGTCAGCGTGCCGAACCACGGCTCGTGGCCCTCGTGGATCGAGTGGGCGATGCCCGTGCCGCGCGTCCCGGTCAGGAACTCCGTACGGAAGCCGATGAGACCGCGGGACGGCACGACGAACTCCAGCCGGACCCAGCCCGAGCCGTGGTTCGACATGTTGTCCATGCGGCCCTTGCGGACGCCCATGAGCTGCGTGACCGCGCCCATGTGCTCCTCGGGCACGTCGATCGTCATGCGCTCGACCGGCTCGTGGGTCTTGCCGTCGATCTGCTGCGTGACCACCTGCGGCTTGCCGATGGTCAGCTCGAAGCCCTCACGGCGCATCTGCTCGACCAGGATGGCCAGCGCCAGCTCACCGCGGCCCTGCACCTCCCAGGCGTCGGGGCGCTCGGTGTCGAGGACCCGCAGCGAGACGTTACCGATCAGCTCGCGGTCCAGCCGGTCCTTGACCTGCCGGGCGGTGACCTTGCGGTCCTTGACCGCGGCCTTGTTGTCCGCGCCCTTGCCGGTCGCGCCGCGGCCGACCATCGGGGAGGTGTTCGTGCCGATGGTCATCGAGATGGCCGGCTCGTCCACCGTGATGAGCGGCAGCGCGATCGGGTTCTCGGGGTCGGCGAGGGTCTCGCCGATCATGATGTCCGGGATACCGGCGACGGCACAGATGTCACCGGGGCCCGCCTTCTCGGCGGGCTTGCGGGTGAGCGCCTCGGTCATCAGCAGCTCGGTGATGCGGACGTTCGACATGGAGCCGTCACGCTTGATCCACGTGACCGTCTGGCCCTTGCGCAGCTCGCCCTGCTCGACGCGGAGCAACGCGATACGGCCGAGGAAGTTGTCCGCGTCCAGGTTGGTGACGTGCGCCTGGAGCGGGGCCTCCTCGTCGTAGGACGGGGCCGGGACGTGCGACAGGATCGTGGAGAAGAAGGGCTCCAGGCTGTCGCTGTCGGCCGGGACCGTGCCGTTCTCCGGCTTGGTCAGCGACGCGACGCCGTCACGGGCGCACGCGTAGACGATCGGGAACTCGATCTGCTCCTCGTCGGCGTCCAGGTCGAGGAAGAGGTCGTACGCCTCGTTCACGACCTCGTCGATACGCGAGTCGGGGCGGTCCGTCTTGTTGATGCACAGGATGACGGGCAGGCGGGCCTGCAGCGCCTTGCGCAGCACGAAGCGGGTCTGGGGCAGCGGGCCCTCGGAGGCGTCGACCAGGAGGACGACCGCGTCCACCATCGACAGACCGCGCTCGACCTCACCACCGAAGTCGGCGTGGCCGGGGGTGTCGATGATGTTGATGGTGATGACGTCGCCGCCATCCTTCGGGTGGTACTTCACCGCCGTGTTCTTGGCCAGGATCGTGATGCCCTTCTCACGTTCCAGGTCGTTCGAGTCCATCATGCGGTCGTCGAGCGACTCGGCGGCGTGCGCGGCGAAGGCACCGGCCTGCTTGAGCATGGCGTCGACCAGGGTGGTCTTGCCGTGGTCGACGTGGGCGACGATGGCGACGTTGCGGATGTCGTGGCGCGTGGCCATATTGAGGCGCTTCTCCCGGAGTGAGGTTACGGCCATCCGCTTCGCGGGGCCCTGCCGGGCTGAAACGTGCCACGGCCTTACCCCCATGGTACGTGGCCGCTGCCGCTGGGGCTTCGCGGGCTGGATCGGTCGGCTCTCACAGCGCGGGCCGTGGGGGCCGGCCGCGCAGTTCCCCGCGCCCCTCACGGGGCACAGGGCAGCGGCCTCACCTGCAGGATCAGGACTTCTTCAGGAAACCCATGTCCTCGTAGAACGGGGTCTGGAAACCGAAGGCTCCTGCGTTGGCCAGACCGTTGCGGGACGCCGTCAGCTGGGGGCGCTGGTAGAGGGGGATCGAGGCCGCGGCGGCCCAGATACGGGCGTCCGCCTTGCGGACCAGGGAGCGGGACTCGTCCGCGTCCAGTTCGCCGATGGCCTGGTCGAAGAGCTGGTCCACCTGGTCGGTGCCGACCCGGGTGAAGTTCTGCTCGACGTTCAGGGAGCCGTCCGCCGCCGGTACCGGCTTGGCGTAGATCGGGCGGGCGTCGGTCGCGGGGAACGCGGACGCGGGCCAGGAGTACAGCGCCAGGTCGTACTGGCCCGAGGCGATGTGATCCTTGAAATAGCTGTCGTCGGCGACCTTGGAGATCTCCGTACGGATGCCGACGCGGTCCAGCATCCGGGCGATCCGCTCCCCGACCGCCCGCAGCGACTGGGAGCCGGGGCCCGAGGGGAGCACGAACCGCAGCGACAGCGGCTTGCCGTTCCTGGCGAGCGGCCCCACGGCCGCCGGACCGGGGGCGCGGGTGCCCCTGGGCGCGTACGCTCCCGGGGCGCCGCCTGGCTTGAGCTGCTGCTTCCCGTCCTGGGCGAGGTGCTTCTCCGCCGCGCTCGCCCCGTCCCGCTTCCTGGGCGCGAGCACGGTGGGGCTCTCGTCGTCCGCGGGCTTGTCGTCCGTCCCGCCGACGATGTACGTGCCGTCGTCCCCGGTGCCGTCCGCCTCGTCCGTGTCCTTGGCGTCCTTGGAGTCCTTGGCCTTCTTGTCCTTGGCCGACTTCGAGGCCTCGGCGCCCGCCCCCTTCTTGGGCTTCTTCTCCTTGACGGAGCCGCCCACCACCCATCCGGCGTCGGAGAGCAGGGCCTGCGCCTCCCCGGTGTCCTGGTCGCCGAGCGCTCCGCTGTTGTCGGCGTACGCCTGCTGTCCGGCGAGCGCGAGGTGGCTGCCGACCGGCTCGGCCGGCAGGCCGAGCGGCTCAAGGACGGCCTTGGCCAGCTCCTTGCGGTCGAGGGCGCGGGCCACGGCCCGGCGGACGCGTTCGTCGGCGAGCGGGCCCTCGGAGCCGTTCAACGCGAGCTGGGTGAAGGCCGGTTCGAGGGACTTGCGGACCACGTAACCGCGCAGGGCGGACTGCTGGCCGGTGTACTTCGCCACGGCCTTGGCGCGCTTCTTGCGGGCCGTGGTCTCCTTGTCGGCCGCCTCCTCGTCGGAACCGTGCGCGATCGCCCAGGAACGCAGCGCCCGGCCCGGGGTGAGGGCGGCGCCGGGTCCATGGGTGAGGGGCGCGCCTTGGCCGCCCTTCGTCTCCCGGGCGGCGGACGTGATCCGGTGGGCCTCGGTCGCGTCGATCTCGGCCAGGTCGAGCCGGCCGCCGGCGAGCGCCGCGGCACGCTTCTCCCGGGGCACGGCCCGCAGGACCAGTTCGGAGAGCTTGGCGGGCCGCCCCCACCAGCGGGGGTTGCGCTTGAGGGTGATGTCGCCCGACTTGCGGTCGACCGTGTCGACGGCGAAGGGGCCCGCGGTGACCTTCAGCCTGCGGCGGGCGCTGTCGTTGAAGGTGTCCGGGGTGCCCATGACGTCCTTCGGGTACAGCGGCGAGAAGAGGGACTGCCAGTCCGCGTACGGCTTCTTGAAGGTGACCCGCACCTCCAGGTCGTTCTTGCCGCGTTCGATCTTCTCGATGCGGTCGTAGCCGGCGTTGCGGGCGGTCCAGTACGCGGTGTCCTTGCCGGACAGGGCGCGCCACTGCGCGGCGAAGTCCGCGGCGCCGATCTCGCGGCCGTCGCTCCAGACGGCCTGCTGGTTGAGCTTGTAGAGCACGACCTGCCGGGGCTCGCGCTCGACGATCTTCGCGCTCTCCAGGTAGTCGGGGTTGCGCCGGGGGTGGCCGTTCGCGTCGAGCCGGTACAGGGAGGGCAGTACGGCGCCGGCGACCCGGGAGGTGGCGGCGTCCGCGTCCGCCTGGAAGGTGTTGAGGGTCTCGGGGACGTTGTCCACGGCCCAGTGCAGGGTGCCGCCGTCGGCGATCCGATCGCGCTGCGCGGACGCGATGTCCTGGGCGGCGGCGGGCCTGCCCGCCTCGTCCTGCTCACTGCACCCGGCGAGAGCGGGCACCGCGAGGACGCCCGCCGTGAGGAACGCTACCGAGCGCGTCACCGCGCGCAGTCCGACGCCGTCGTGGGACATGACTGGTACCTCCGGGGGGCCGCTCCACGGGTGAACACGGGTGGTCTGATCACGTATGGCGGTATTTGGAGTTGATCAGATCTATGCGGCCACTGAAGAGGAAAGGTTCCGGCACCGGGCGGCGACACGGCGACGGGCCGGGGGAAGCCCACCCGTGCGGCGCAATGCTCCGGGCCCGCGCGCCGGAGCGGGCCCGGTACCCGCACGCCCCCGGAGGGCTTCTGCCGGATCTTCCCAATCCATGCACGTCCCTTCCCACCAGCCGGTGTGACGCGCGACACTCGCAGGCGCATGAACGTTGCCGCCTTGGGCCGATGGGTCCGCGGAAGTGAGGGCAAGTCATGTCCGTGCACGACGAACTGACGTCAGTCCAGCGCTGCCTCGACGACCTGGTGAGGTCCGTGAAGCGCCTGGAACAGCAGGTGGACGGTGGCGGCCTGGAGATGCGCAGGGTGCGCACCGACGCCGATCACCTGCGCGAGAGCGTGGCACTGCTGCGCGAGGCCGCACCCGGTCTCGTCAGGCCCAAGCGCCCCGACCTCGTGTCCATCCCCGACACCCCGTACGACACGACCCTGTGGACGGACTCCGACGACGAGGGTCTCGGCGCCCGCGACCGCCACGCACCCTGATCCCGACCGGAGCTCTCCTTGGCCACTGGTACGGAACCCCAAATGAACAGCGGCGGCGTACGCAACGGTACGCGCGCCGCGATCACCGCCCCGCATCTGCGGACCGACCGCTGGTGGCTGGCGCCCGCCGCGACGGCGGCCGGGCTGCTGGCCTTCGTCGTCTACTCGACATGGCGGGCGTTCTCGAACAGCGACTACTACGCCGCCCCGTACGTCTCGCCGTTCTACTCGCCTTGTCTGGCGGAGAACTGCGTGCCGATGAGGAACGGGCCCAACTGGGAGATCTTCGGCAGCTGGTGGGGCCTGTCCCCCGCTCTGCTCGTGCTGATCTTCCCGCTCGGCTTCCGGCTGACCTGCTACTACTACCGCAAGGCCTACTACCGGGGCTTCTGGGCCTCGCCGCCGGCCTGCGCGGTCGCCGAGCCGCACAAGAAGTACTCCGGTGAGACGCGTTTCCCGCTGATCTTCCAGAACATCCACCGCTACTTCTTCTACGCGGCGGTGCCGGTCGCCGGGATCCTCACGTACGACACGGTCCTCGCCTTCCGGAACGAGGACTACGAGTGGGGCCACATGGGGCTCGGCACGCTCGTGTTCCTGGTCAACATCACGCTGATCTGGGCGTACACCGTCTCCTGCCACTCCTGTCGGCACATCGTCGGCGGCAAGCTCAAGCACTTCTCCAAGCATCCCGTGCGCTACCGGGCCTGGCAGCTGGTGGGCCGGCTGAACGCACGTCACATGCAGCTCGCCTGGGCGTCGCTGGTGAGCGTGGCGCTCGCCGACTTCTACGTGTACCTGGTCGCGTCCGGCGTCTTCGACGACCCGACCTTCTTCTAACCGACAAAAGGTGCTTCAGATGTCCGTGGTCGACCGGCAGGAGTGGGACGTCGTCGTGGTCGGTGCCGGAGGAGCCGGCCTGCGTGCGGCGATCGCGGCGCGGGAACGCGGCGCGCGTACGGCCGTCATCTGCAAGTCGCTGTTCGGCAAGGCGCACACCGTGATGGCCGAGGGCGGCATCGCCGCGGCCATGGGCAACGTCAACTCGGGCGACAACTGGCAGGTCCACTTCCGCGACACCATGCGCGGCGGCAAGTTCCTCAACCAGTGGCGGATGGCCGAGCTGCACGCCCAGGAGGCCCCCGACCGCGTGTGGGAGCTGGAGACCTGGGGCGCCCTCTTCGACCGTACGCACGACGGGCGCATCTCCCAGCGCAACTTCGGCGGGCACGAGTACCCGCGGCTCGCGCACGTCGGCGACCGTACGGGCCTGGAGCTGATCCGCACGCTCCAGCAGAAGATCGTGTCGCTCCAGCAGGAGGACTTCAAGGAGACCGGCGACTACGAGTCGCGTCTGAAGGTCTTCCAGGAGTGCACGGTCACCCGGATCCTGAAGGACGGGAGCAGGGTCGCCGGGACCTTCTGCTACCAGCGGGAGTCCGGCCGCTTCTTCGTCCTGGAGGCACCCTCGGTCGTGGTCGCCACCGGCGGCATCGGCAAGTCCTTCAAGGTGACGTCGAACTCGTGGGAGTACACGGGCGACGGGCACGCGCTGGCGCTGCTCGCCGGGGCGCCGCTGCTCAACATGGAGTTCGTGCAGTTCCACCCGACGGGCATGGTCTGGCCGCCGTCCGTGAAGGGCATCCTCGTCACGGAGTCGGTGCGCGGCGACGGCGGGGTGCTCAGGAACTCCGAGGGCAAGCGGTTCATGTTCGAGTACATCCCGGACGTCTTCAAGGAGAAGTACGCCCAGTCCGAGGAGGAGGGCGACCGCTGGTACGAGGACCCGGACCACAACCGGCGCCCGCCCGAACTGCTCCCCCGGGACGAGGTGGCACGGGCCATCAACTCCGAGGTCAAGGCGGGCCGCGGCTCCCCGCACGGCGGGGTCTTCCTCGACGTCTCCACCCGGATGCCCGCCGAGGTGATCAGGCGCCGGCTGCCGTCCATGTACCACCAGTTCAAGGAACTCGCCGACGTCGACATCACCGCCGAGGCGATGGAGGTCGGGCCGACCTGCCACTACGTGATGGGCGGCATCGCGGTCGAGTCGGACACCGCGGCGGCCCGCGGGGTGCCGGGGCTGTTCGCGGCCGGTGAGGTCGCGGGCGGGATGCACGGCTCCAACCGGCTCGGCGGGAACTCGCTCTCCGACCTGCTGGTCTTCGGACGGCGGGCCGGACTGCACGCGGCGGAGTACGCCACCGGCCTCACCGGACCCGCCGGCGGGCGCCCCCTCGTGGACGACGTCCAGGTCGACGCCGCCGCCGCGGAGGCGCTGCGGCCCTTCTCCGCCGAGGGCCCCGCGCCCGGCGAGGAGGACGGCCGGCCGCCGGAGAACCCGTACACCCTCCATCAGGAGCTCCAGCAGGCGATGAACGACCTCGTCGGCATCATCCGCCGGGAGGCGGAGATGGAGGCGGCCCTGGAGAAACTGGCGGACCTGCGGGTACGGGCCCGGCGGGCCGGGGTCGAGGGGCACCGGCAGTTCAACCCGGGCTGGCACCTCGCGCTCGACCTGCGCAACATGCTGCTCGTCAGCGAGTGCGTGGCCCGGGCCGCGCTGGAACGCACCGAGTCGCGCGGCGGCCACACCCGTGAGGACCATCCGGCGATGGACCGGGCCTGGCGGCGCGTGAACCTGCTCTGTCAGCTGACCGATCCCACCGGCGGCCTGGCGGCGACGGACCCGGTGCACGGCCAGATCGACCTAGTCCGGGAGACCACCGAACCCATCCGACCCGACCTGCTCGCTCTCTTCGAGAAGGAAGAGCTGGTCAAGTACCTCGCCGAAGAGGAGCTCTACGAGTGAGCAGCTATGAGGCCCGCTTCAAGGTGTGGCGCGGGGACGTCGGCGGCGGCGGCCTGGAGGACTTCGGGGTCGAGGTGAACGACGGCGAGGTGGTCCTCGACATCATCCACCGGCTCCAGGCGACCCAGGCCCCGGATCTCGCCGTGCGCTGGAACTGCAAGGCCGGCAAGTGCGGTTCGTGTTCGGCGGAGGTCAACGGCCGGCCGCGGCTGCTGTGCATGACCCGGATGTCGGTGTTCACCCGCGAGGAGACGATCACCGTCACCCCCCTGCGGGCGTTCCCGGTGGTCCGCGACCTCGTCACCGACGTCGGCTTCAACTACACGAAGGCGCGGGAGGTGCCCGCGTTCGTGCCGCCGGACGGGCTGGCGGCCGGTGAGTACCGGATGATGCAGGAGGACGTGGACCGGTCGCAGGAGTTCCGCAAGTGCATCGAGTGCTTCCTGTGCCAGGACACCTGCCATGTGGTGCGCGACCACGAGGAGAACAAGACGGCCTTCGCCGGGCCGCGCTTCCTGATGCGGGTGGCGGAGCTGGACATGCATCCGCTGGACGCGGCGGACGACAGCGGCCTGGACCGCAAGAAGACCGCGCAGGACGAGCACGGGCTCGGCTACTGCAACATCACCAAGTGCTGCACCGAGGTCTGCCCCGAGGGCATCAAGATCACGGACAACGCCCTGATCCCCCTCAAGGAACGCGCGGTCGACCGCAAGTACGACCCACTGGTCTGGCTGGGGTCGAAGATCGGCAGGCGCACCTCGAAGGGGTGAGGTCCACGGGTGAGGGATGAGGTCCACGCGGCTCCGGCGGTCCTGCGCAGGCCCGGTCAGAACAGGCTCAGCAGGGCCTCCGCCGGGTCCGCGAGGCTGGTTCCGCCGTTGGGCAGGGGCAGTTCGAACCACACCGTCTTGCCCCGGGGCGTGCGGCGCGAGCCCCAGGCGGCGCTGAGGAGCCCCACGAGCTGGAGCCCCCGGCCGCCCTCGTCGGTGTCGCGGGCCCGGCGGCGGCGCGGCTGGACGAGACCGGCGTCCCAGACCTCGCAGACCAGCGTGCGGTCGAGGAGGAGCCGCAGCCGGATCTCGCCCTCGCCGTAGCGCAGGGCGTTGGTGACCAGCTCGCTGACGAGCAGTTCGGCCGTGTCGACGAGCGGCTCCAGGTCCCAGCCGACCAGCTGGTTGCGGGCGAACTCACGGGCGCGGCCCACGCTCCGGGGCTCGCGCGGCAGCGTCCAGTCGCCGACCGACTCGGCGGGCAGCCCCTGGACACGTGCCATCAGCAGCGCGATGTCGTCCTCGCCGTGATGCGTGTCGAGGGTGCTGAGGACGTGGTCGCAGACGTCCTCCAGCGGGGCCGAGGGGTCCGTCAGGGCGCCCACGAAGGCCTGCAGGCCCTCGTCCAGGGGGTGGTCGCGGGATTCGACGAGACCGTCCGTGTAGAGCGCCAGGAGGGCGCCCTCGGGGAGTTCGACCTCCACCTCCTCGAACGGCTCGCCGCCGACCCCCAGCGGCATGCCCGGCGGTACGTCGAGCATGAGCGCGCTCTCGCCGGGCTCGACCAGGACCGGCGGGAGATGGCCGGCGTTGGCGAACGTACAGCGGCGGGTCACGGAGTCGTAGACCGCGTACACACAGGTGGCGAGGTACACCTCGGAGAGGTCGGCGTCCCGGGACTGGCGGGCACCGCGCGTAGATTGCTGGGTGCCGCCGGGTGTACCGAGTCCGCGGGCGATCTCGTCCAACGCGGAGAGCACTTCGGCCGGTTCGAGGTCGAGCAGGGCCAGCGTGCGTACGGCCGTGCGCAGTTCGCCCATCGCGACGGCCGCCCGCAGGCCGCGGCCCATGACGTCGCCGACGACCAGCGCCGTGCGGTGACCGGGCAGTTCGATGACGTCGAACCAGTCGCCGCCGACCTCCGTCGCCGCGTTCCCCGGAAGGTAGCGGCAGGCGATGTCCAGGCCGGAGGCCTCCGGGTCGCCCGGGGGCAGCAGGGAGCGCTGGAGGATCAGGGCGCGTTCGTGCTCACGGCGGTACAGGCGCGCGTTGTCCATGCAGACGGCGGCCCGCGCGGCCAGTTCGACCGCCAGCGCCCGGTCGCGCTCCCCGAACGGCTCGCTGCCCTTCGTCCGGGAGAACTGGACGATGCCGACGACCGTGTCGTGGGCGACCATCGGCACCGCGAGCGTGGACTGGATCAGTTCGCCCTCCTCGGCCGCGACGAACTGCGGCTTGGCGGTGCGCAGGGCGTCCGCGCAGGCGGAGTTGAAGGCGAAGCGGTGGACCGCTCCGACGCTCACGAGCTTGCGGCCACCGAGGAAGGGCGCGTCGGACACGGCGCTGGCATAGGCCACCCGGCGCAGTTCGGCACTGCCGTCGGCGAGGCCCGGCGGGGTCTCGTCACCGGCGAGCAGGCCTTGGTAGAGGTCGACGGAGGCCAGGTCGCAGAAGCCGGGGACGGCCACGTCGAGGAGTTCGCGGGCCGTGGTCTCCAGATCGAGCGAATTCCCTATACGCGCTCCCGCCTCGTTCAGGAGGGCGAGATTGCGCCGGGCCTGCGCGGCCTCGCGGGCGGCCGCGCGGCGCGCGGTGATGTCGGTACCCAGCCACGCGATCCCGATCGCACGGCCCGAACCGCCGTGTACGCGATAGAGGTTGATGGACCAGTGGCGGCGCTCGGTGGAACCGGGCACGGTGCCCGTGACCAGCATCTCGGTGACGGAGTCGCCCGTCTCCAGGACCCGGCGCAGTATCGCCGAGACACGGTCGGTCTCGCCCGGCGACAGATAGTCCTTGACCGTACGGCCGCGGTGGTCGTCGACGGTGCCGCCGAAGGTCGAGGCGAACCGCTGGTTGGCGCGGCGAATCCGCAGGTCCGGGTCGATCAGGAGGAAGCCGAAGGGAGATTGGCCGAAAATTGCCTGCGAGGCGGCGAGGTCGGTTTCGATGCTGCGGAGCGTGCGCACGTCCACCACGATGCACACGGCGGCCCGTTCGCCCTCCTCGGTGCGCGTCGGCATGACGTACACCTCGGCGAGCCCCTCGACGATCCGGCCACTGCCCCCCGGGTCGGGCAGCCGGAAGGGGACCACACCGGTCCACTCCCTGCCGTCGAGGACTTCGGCCATCTTCCGCTGGCCGAAGTCACGCCTGTCCTCGGCCACGAAGGCCTCGATGGGGTCCATGCCCACGGCACGGTCGGTCGAGATGCCGAAGAGCTGCTCGGCGCGCAGGCTCCACTGGTCGACGAGACCGTCGGGGCCGATCGAGAAGGAGGCGACCTTGATGTAGTCGTAGATCGATCCGGGCGGACTGCTCTGCCACACGACCTCGCCGGACGAGTCGCCCGACGCCCCGTCCGGCACGCGGGCCGCCGTCCTGCCCGCCGCGGGCGTGGCGTCATCGCCTGTCGTCGCATCAGCCATCGCGCCGCCCGACGGATCCTCGGACTCCGTGGCCTTCGCTGGTATCTCGCTCACGCGAACCGTCCCCTCCAGCTCACCGCGCCCGGCACCGGTCACCGAAAGCGGCTGCCCGCAGTATCCAGCACTACGGAGCCGCACAACACGGTGTTCACGATCACAGCACGGTCCCGATGCTTTTAGGACCGGCTGCGACAAACACTCCCAGTCTTCTAACCACGTGGCACCCCGTCGAACCACCTACTCGTCCCGTCTCTCCACCCGAGACGGGCCGGACCGCCCGCGGACCGTGCCGAAGGGCCGGCGATCAGCCGGGGAGGGCCAGCTCGAACCACACCGTCTTGCCCGTTTCGCCTGGTCTGGTGCCCCAGCGGCGCGCGGCGTCCGCCACCAGTTGCAGCCCCCGGCCGGTCTCGTCGTCGGGTTGGGCGGAGCGCTCCCGGGGCGGGTCGGGCAGCGGGTCGGAAACCTCCACGAGCAGGGCGTCGAGAAGACCCGAGGGACGTACGAGGCGGACGCCGATGGGGCCGGTCGCGTGCCGCAGTGAATTGGTCACCAGCTCGCTGACCAGCAGCGTCGTCACATCGCTCAGGGCGTCGAGGCCCCAGGAGCGCAGTTGGCCGCGGACCACGGCCCGGGCGGTCCTGACGGCGCCCGGCTCCGCGGGGAAGGTCCACTCGGCGACTTCGCCCTCGGTGTGAATCACGCAGCTCACTCCCAGGCCCACGTCGGACCATGTCCGATTTCATCGGGTTTATTGGCACATACCCGATATCCCGGGCGAAGTACCGCGCGCGGGGGCGTGCCGTGCCACGAACGGCGTACCCCGAGCCCGCATCACTCTCCACACGCGCCCCGCGAGGGCGAGCGTCCCACGTACGACGCGTGTATCGCATCCCCCGGGGACTCCGCCCCCGGACCCCCTGTCGCGCTCGTCCTCAAACGCCGGACGGGCTGAAGAGCCTTTCAGCCGTCCGGCGTTTGAGGACCGGGGGTTCGGGGGCGGAGCCCCTGAGTACGTGACGGGACGGGTAGGGGCGGCGGGGGCGAGGAAACCCCCCACACCACCCGCGCGACCTCGGCGACAGCCGGCACGTCCTGGTCAAGCCAGTCGACGTCCCACACCTCGTCCGCCGTCAACCAGCGCAACTCGTCATGATCCTGAAGGGCCCGAGGATCGGGCGACCCCGGCAGCAGCCGAACCGTCCACACCCGCAACACGTACGGCGCCCGCAGGGCGAACTCCCCCGGCACGCGCCGCACGACCTCCGCCGAAACCCCCAGCTCCTCCCGGAGCTCCCGCACAAGAGCCTGTTCGGAGCCCTCCCCCGGCTCGACCTTCCCCCCGGGAAGCTCCCAGCGCCCGGCCAACTCCACAGGCGCACTGCGACGCGCGGCGAGCAGACGCCCGTCGCTCAGCACGGCGGCCCCCACCACCACGATCAGTTCGGTCATGCGCGGGAGCCTACGGGAGCTGCGGGAACCGTCCGCCGCCGCTCACGGACCGCTCACGCGCCGCCTGTCCCACGCTCACCCGACGGCCGTCACCTCGCGCCGTTCTGCGCGATCCGCTCGACCCAGTACAGCTGCTTGTGTCCCCGGCCGTCGAGGCTGTCCGCGATCTTCTGGGCCTCGGCCCTGGTCGCATACCTGCCGACGCGATAGCGATTGCCGTTGTCGTCCTGTCGGACGACAAGCCAGGGAAGTGTGATCGTGCCGTCATTCATCGCGCCCCTCCACTCCCCGCCCCCGGTTCGCGCCCAACCCCGTTCCATAAGGAAACCGCAATCCGCATATGCCGGAGCCTACGCCTAACCTTCACGCAGCGAATACGGCTTTTCACAAAGAGGTACGCACGACGTAAGCAACCGGCCAGTGCAAAGAGGGCGCATCCTCATGGATACGCCCTCCGGCACCCCTCGCCACCCCAGGCGGGTCCCGCCGACGGGACCAGGACCGGCCCCGGCGCCGCCCGGAGGAGGCTGCGAGAACGACCGGAATGCACCGTCGGGCCGCCCCTCGGGCCGCCGCCGGCGGCCCCTACTTCACCGGCAGGTGATACGCGATCCGGTACCGGTCCGCCGGTACGACCACGTCCGCCGTCTCCACCGGCCGGCCCGACGCGTAGTACGTGCGCTGGATGACGAGCACGACATGGCCCGGCACTCCCCCCAGCGCCGACAACTCCTCGGCGAGACCGGGGCGGGCGCCCACCTCCTCCGTGACGTTGTCCACGACCACGTCGATGGCGGCCATGCGCTCGACCACGCCCATCCCGCCGAGGGGGCCCTCCTCGGGGAGCATCACCGGAGTGCGGCCCGTGACGGCGAGAGGCTCCCAGGAGGTGGAGAGCATCATCGCCTCGCCCGCGTCCCGGAAGACGTACTTCGTGCACATCACCCGCTCGCCGGCCTCGATGCCGAGCCGCTCGGCGACGGCGCCGCTCGCCTCCGTCTGCGCGCTGTGCGACTCCCACGTACCGCGCGCGGCCAGGTCGGCCTGCTCCTGGCGGAACGGGGTCGAGCCGCTGTCCGACCGGTATCCGGAGCGGGCGATACGGCGGGGCACCGGGCGCGCCCGCACATACGTACCGGACCCGGAGCGGCCCTCGACCAGCCCCTCGGCCATCAGCACCTTGCGGGCCTCCAGGGCGACCGTGTCCGAGACCCCGTACTCCTCGCGGATTCTGGCCTGCGACGGGAGTCTGGTGTGCGGTGGCAGCGATCCGTCGACGATCTTCTTGCGAAGATCGCCGGCGACGCGCAGATACGCCGGCTGCTCACCGAATGTCACTGGCCACTCCCTCAGGTTGTACAGACAGCTACAGGGTGGCAACCGTGGGTTGGACCAGGCAAGTAAAGGCCAAAGAATCACTCGATGTGATGACGTAGAGCCTTCGGGGGCTTTACGCAGGCACTTTCTTTCCGCTACGGGCGGCTCTACACCTCGGCGTCACCGGCGCTGCCGCCATCGCTGCCGTCGTCGCCCCCGTCCTCGTACGCGGGCGGCGGGGTCGATTCAAGGCCCAGGGCCTTGCGGGTCGTGACGGACTTCTTCGCGTCGGTGAGGTCCAGCGCCTTGCCGTAGTGCTCGTAGAAGGTGTCCACATCGGAGGTCCTCGCCGCGTCGGCCCACTCGTCCTTCGCGGACTCCAGGTGCTCGACGAGCGCGGCGACGGGCTTCTCCGCGTCGGCGGGCCACCGGTGGCCGCGCAGCAGGCCGACCTGCTCGGTGAGGGCACCCGAGACCCGGGTCGCCCACGCCTTGTGACCGGGCAGGTCGTCCTCGACGTACTCCTCCTCGGGCGCCGAGTCCATCGCCTGGTTCAGGACCTCGGCCGCCTCCAGATAGGCGACCTGGTCGGCGTCGAGGGTCGTGGCGTCCTGACGCAGGGAGCCGGTCAGGTTGCCCTTCGCGTCCGTGTTGCCGAAGACGCAGGTGATCTCGCGGTCCCCGTAGGTCCAACTGTCGCTCGTGGGCGTGAAGTAGTAGATGTCGACGTCGTCCGGGACGGCCCAGGAGTCCATCGCGTAGGCGTACTGGAGCGAGTAGCACTTGTCGTCGGCGGCCTCGGTGACGGCGTCGCCGCCGGGGTAACGGCCGTCCGGCATCGGGAAGTTCGCGAAGACCTCGCCGTCGTGCTCGCCCTCGCAGGACACCGTGTCGACGTCGTAGGCCATGCCCTCCAGGAAACCGCCCTGCGTGTCGAAGCACTGGCCCTTCTCCAGGGAGAAGACGGCGCCGCTGCCGCTCGCGTCGCGCGCGCCTTCCTTGAAGCCCTCCCAGAAGCCGGCCGCGCCGCCGGTGGCGAGCGCGATCACGAGGATCACGGTGCCGAGTCCCGACAGGACGATCCCGGCGATCGCCATGCCCTTGCCGCGCTCGCCCTTCCGCCGGATCTGCCCCAGCGCGACGATCCCGAGCACCATCCCGACCAGCGGCAGGAAGCAGAGGATGCCGAGCACCAGCGCGGAGATGGCGAGGCCGTTGACGGGCGCCGGGCTGTTGTACGGGGAGTAGCCGTGCCCCCAGGGCTGGTACCCGTACGGGGCGGGCCCCTGCGGCGGGTACGGCCCCTGGCCCGGGTACGCGCCGTACGGACCCTGCGGCTGCTGCCCCTGCGGCGGCTGCGGTGGCCCGGCGGGCGGGGGTATCTCCACGTGTGCTGTGCTCCTCGTCCGAGTGATGCGCTGCGTGCCGCCGATACGGAACTGTGTGCGACAAAGCGCATGGTAAGCGGCGTACGAGCGGGGACGGAACAACGTTTCCTCGCCCCCGCCGCCCCTACCCGTCCCGTCACTGTGTCCTCAAACGCCGGACGGGCTAGGGATCAGCCTCTCCGGCGTTTGAGGAGCGGGGGTTCGGGGGCTGGCCCCCGAGTCAGTGACGGGACGGGTAGGGGCGGCGGGGGCGAGGAATGCTGGGCCCGGGTCAGAACTGCAGGCCCCACCCACCCCGTACGCCTTCAGCGTGTACACACTCCCGTCGGGAGCGACCAACTGCACCTGGAGGTCACCGATGTACGTGTGGACGATGTTCACCGGCACGCTGAGAGCCGCGGGCGCGTTCCCGGAGACCCCGCTCACCACGACCGGCGAGTTCACCGTGGAGTTGTCGGCGATCGCATGGTCCGCGGTGTTCTCGAAGTACGAACCCGGCGGCGGAGTCGTCCCCCCGCCACCGACCCGCAGCAGCCGGTTCGGCGACCCGCTGCCGGGACTGGTGACGACCCCGCTCGTGGCAGCGGCGACCAGCGCACTCTGTACGGCGGCCGGCCCGGCGGTCGGGTTGTCCGCCAGATAGAGCGCCGCGGCCCCGGTGACATGCGGCGTCGCCATCGACGTACCGGAGATGGTGTTGGTCGCGCTGTCGCCCGTGCCCCAGGCGGAGGTGATGGACGAGCCGGGGGCGAAGAGGTCGAGGACGGCGCCGTGGTTGGAGTAGCTCGCCTTGGCGTCGGTGCTGGTGGTGGCGCCGACCGTGATCGCCTCGGTGACCCGGGCGGGCGAGCGGGTGGAGGCGTTGGTCGTCTCGTTGCCGGCCGCGACGGCGTAGGTGACGCCGGAGGCGATGGAGTTGCGTACGGCGGTGTCGATGGCCGTGTCGGCGGTGCCGCCGAGGCTCATGTTGGCGACGGCCGGCTTGACCGCGTGGGAGGTCACCCAGTCGATGCCCGCGACGACCTGGGCGGTGGTCCCGGAGCCGGAGTTGTTGAGCACCCGCACGCCGACGATCTTCGCCTTCTTGGCGACGCCGTACGACGTGCCGCCGACCGTGCCGGCGACGTGCGTGCCGTGGCCGTGGCCGTCCTGGGCGGTGTTGTCGTTGTCGACGGCGTCGTAGCCGTAGGAGGCCCGGCCGCCGAAGTCGGTGTGGGTGATACGGACCCCGGTGTCGATGATGTAGGCGGTGACGCCCTCGCCCGCGGTGTCGTCGTAGGTGTAGCTCCGGTTCGGCGGAAGGGCCGCCTGGTCGATGCGGTCCAGGCCCCAGGAGGGCGGGGTGGGCTGGGTCGTCCTGATCGAGAAGACCCGGTTCTGGACGACGGAGGCGACGGCCGGATCGGCGGCGAACCGCCGCGCCTCGGCCGCGCTCGCCTCGACGGCGTACCCGTTCAGCGCCTTCCTGTACGTACGCTCGACGGTCGCGCCGTACTCCTCGGCCAGGGCCCTGCCCTCGGCCGAACCGGCCTGCGCGGCGTCCGCGTGGAGCGTCACGATGTAGCTGTCCGCGATCGCGCCGGGCGCGCCCGCGTACTGGACGAGACCTTCGGGGCCCGCGGCCCGGGCCGGGAGCGCGCAGACGAGGCCGCCGACGAGAGCCGCCGAGCCGATACCGAGAGCGATACCGGCGAATCGTCCACCGGTGAATCTGCCACCGGCCAGTCTTCGCCGGGCATGACGCGTCACTGCCATCTGAGGGATCCTCCTCAATCGGTGGTGCGCTGGTGGTGCGCTGGTAATGCGGTGGTGAGAGGGGTGCGGTCGGGCACGCACAAGGTGGTGCGGGTCGCACGGGCGCGCCGGAGGCAGGTTCACTCCGGGTGTCCGGCGGGACGAAGCACACGCTCAGCCAGAAAGATGGCGGCTCTCACAGGCACTGCACAAGAGCCCTGCACGCAGGCAACGCAACTGCCGTCCGACGGCCATGACACCCCGTCATCAACCGGGGCATCTAACCTGCGGGAATGACTCCCTTGCCGGATTGTTTCTGCCCGGTGGACGGCACGCGCGTCCCCACGGACTCCCTCGCGTGGTGCTGCCCGGTCTGCCGCGGCCCGCTCGACCTGGACTTCGCACCGACGCCCGCGCCCCTCAAGTCCCTGACGGGCAGGGTCAATTCACTCTGGCGGTACACGGAGTGCCTGCCGCTGCCGGCCCCCTCGGTGTCGCTGGGCGAGGGCCGCACCCCGCTGGTCACGCTCCGGGAGGGCGTCTCGGCGAAACTGGACTTCCTCATGCCGACGCTCTCCTTCAAGGACCGCGGGGCCGTCATGCTCGCCGAGCTGGCCCTGCGGCTGCGGCCCCGGCGGGTCGTCGCGGACAGCAGCGGCAACGCGGGCACGGCCGTCGCCGCGTACTGCGCGCGGGCCCGGCTGTCGTGCACGGTGTACGTCCCCGAGGGCACGTCCGCCAAGAAGCTGGAGCAGATCGCGGCGCACGGGGCCCGGCTGGAAGTGGTGCCGGGCGACCGTGAGGCGACCGCGTGGGCGGCCCGGAGGGCGGCGGACGAGGAGGGCACGTTCTACGCCTCGCACGTCTTCAACCCGTACTTCCTGCACGGCACGAAGACCTACGTCCACGAGGTGTGGGAGGAGCTCGGCGGCCGGCTCCCCGAGGTGCTGGTCCTGCCCGTCGGGAACGGCACGCTCCTGCTCGGCGCGGCACTCGCCGTCGCCGAACTGCACGCGGCGGGCCTGATCGACCGCAGACCCGCGCTGTACGCGGTCCAGTCCGCGGCGGTCGCCCCGCTCGCCCGCGCCTGGCACGACGGGGCGGACGACCTGGTCGGGGTCACCCCGGCGGCCCCCACGTTCGCCGAGGGCATCGCGATCCCCCGTCCGCCGAGGGCCCGCCAGATCCTGCGGGCGGTACGCGAGTCGGGCGGCACGTTCCTCACCGTGACGGAGGACCAGATCCGCCACGCCCAGACCGACCTGGCCTCCCAGGGCCTGTACGTGGAATCCACGGGAGCGGCGTGCTGGGCAGCAACGAGAGAAACCCCCCTGACCCCCCGCACCGCAGTAGTCCCCCTATGCGGAGCAGGCCTGAAATCAGGCCCGGCAAACCCCATTTAGGGGCGCGGGGAACTGCGCAATCCTTATCGCGCGCCAGGAACGACGCGGCCCGTCAGAGCCAACCGCTCCTGCTCCTCCTCGACGATCCGCCGAGCAATCGCCCCATCGGAAACATCCACCGCGTCCGGCGAGGCCTCAGCCACATCACTACGCCGGGCGTACGCATCGAAAAGCCGCGCCTTGCTCTCAAGAATGCGCAACAACCGATCGTCCACACTGTCCGTCGCCAGCAACCGGTGCACCTGGACCGACCGCACCTGCCCCATCCGATGCGCCCGCGCGACAGCCTGATGCTCCAGCGTCGGCTTGACCTGTGGCTCGCACAGGATCACCACGGACGCGGCCTGCAGATTCAGCCCGATCCCACCCGCCTCGATCTGGCAGAGCAGCACCGCGTGCCCGGCCGCGTCCGCGAACTCGTCGACGAGCTGCTGCCGGCGCGCGGCGGGCACTCCCCCGGCCAGCGGCCCCAGCACGACCCCACCTCCAGCGTCACCGCCCCTCTCACCCAGAGCCCCCTGCACAGCAGCGAGCACATCGCGGAAGTACGAGAAGACGACGACCTTCACCTCGTTCGCCGCCGCCTCGGTCACCAGTTCACGCAAGCGCTGAAGCTTCGCCGACTTCTCCGCGTGCGCGTACGCGGCCCGGCGCATCGCCATGAAATTCCCCGCGGCGACCGCGAGCCGGTAGGCGTCCTGGTCGGCCGCGCTGAACTCCTCCCATTCGTCGACCTGGACCAGCGCGGGCAGTTCGGTCAGCACGTCCTGCTGGTTGCGCCGCAGATAGGCGGGGGCGACGGACCTGCGAAAGGTGTGCGGACCGGCGACCGCGTCGCTGCCCTGGATCCTCGGCACCAGATCGGGCTGGAGATAGCGGACGAGCGTACGGAATTCCTCCACCCGGTTCTCCATGGGCGTACCCGTGAGGAACAGGACCCGCTCGCAGCGGTTCGTCCAGCGTGCGACGGCCCGGGACCGGCGGGCCTCGGGGTTCTTCACGTAGTGGGCCTCGTCGACGACGAGCGCGGCGGGCGCGTCCAGCGGATGCTGTTCGGCCTTCTTCGGGTCCGGCAGGCTGTGCAGCACGTCGAAGGTGGTGACCGCGACCCCACCGCGCTCACGCCACTCGGCGTACGCGTCCAGCCGGTCCGGGCCGTGCACGGGCACCGCGCGCAGGGTGCTGCGGGAGCCGATCTCCCGCGTCCAGTTGATCAGTACGCTCGCCGGGCACACCACCAGGAAGTGCCGGTGCCCGTCGGCGGCGAGGTGCGCGAGGACCGCGATGGCCTGGATCGTCTTGCCGAGCCCCATCTCGTCACCGAGGACCACCCGCCGCTGGGCCAGCGCGAACCGCGCGCCGAAGGACTGGTAGCCGCGCAGCGAGACCCTGCGGTGGGTGTCGTCGAGCCCCTGCGCGTGCACCCGCTCGGCGACCTCCGCGGGCAGAAAGCCCTCGGACGCCTCGACGTCGGGTGCGCTGCCGGCGATCTCGGCGAGCTGGCTGTAGTACTCCGCGGACCGCAGTTCGAAGTCCACCCACGCCCCGGCGTCGGAGGAGGACTCCCGCAGCAGATCGGTGGAGGCCTGCGTGAGCAGCATCGGTACGCCCTTGGAGACGGCGTCGGCGACCAGGCCGCGCAGTTCGGTCGCCGCCGCGAGGGCGCTCTCCCGCCCGGCCCTGCCGAGGAGGGCCATCCGCAGACGTCCGCCGGCCGGCCGCGCCGCCGCCAGGAGCCCGGCGAGCTGTCGCTCAAGTCCCTGGGCCGCGTCCACGGCTCTGCGCAGGTCGGGCCCCGCCTCGACGATCCGCCGCAGCGCGATGACCAGGGCGGTGGTCCGCGGCTCGGGGTGGTCCACGTCGATCCGTACGGACACGGTCTCTTCCAGGGCGCGGGCGATCTGCCGGGCGGCGGCGAGCGCCTGGTCGGCGGTCTGCGCGCCGACGCCCGGAATCTGCCGCAGCTCGTACCGGCTCGCCTCGAACACCGGCCGTACGCTGCCGAATCCGGCGGTCTCCAGGGCACCGAGCCGCAGCCGCCCCTCGGTGACGTCCTTCAGCCGGGAGACGGGGATGCCCTCCAGCTCCTGGGCGACCAGTTCGGCGAGGAGCGGGGCGAGGGCGGCCCGTACCTGCTCCACCGCGCGGACGTGGTCGGCGAGCACGTTCCGGGCGAGCCCGGCCAGCCGCTCGCCGCGCGCGACGACCTCACGCGCCTTGCGCCCCACCGCCACGGGGCTGCCGCCGGCCCTCTCGCCCTCCGCCATGAAGCCCCTCATACCCCGCCGTACCCCGCAGACCCCGATCGAGCGGTCATCCTTGCACGGGGGTACGACAACCGGCCCGGACGCACGTTCCGGACCGTGGGCCCGCGGTCCGGCACCCGCGTCAGGGCCGGTCGGTGTCCGCCGGATCAGCCAGCAGCCGCCCGCACTGTGCCGCGAGCCCCGCCATGCCGTAGGCCCGTGCGCTGCGCAGTGCCTCCTGCAGCAGGCTCTGTGCCTGGGCCTCGTTGCCCGCACCGCCGACACCGCGCAGCGCACGGGCTCGGGCCAGCCGGAGCCGCGCCAGTTCCGGCTGCGACGAACGGGCCGGTACGGCGCCCTGCCGGAAGTGGCCGAGCGCGGTCTCCGGCTCCCCGGCGGCCAGCGCCAGCAGACCCCGGGCCCGCGCGGTCGAGCCGACCAGCACGGTGGGCCAGCCGGCCAGCGCGATCTGCTGTCCGTCGTGCGGCGCCAACCGCTCCCGCAGTCCCGGCACCAGCTCCCCCAGCGGGCTCTCGTACCCGCCTTGGATGTCCAGCGCCGCGCAGGCCTCGGCGAGGACGACGAGGGTGGGCACCGCCCAGCCGGAGGGCGGGAACCGGCTGAAGTCGACGGTGTCGGCGGCGAAGCCCGTCAGCAGGTCCGCCGCCTCGGCGTGCTGTCCCGTCTCGCAGAGGGCCAGCGCGAGGCCGGCCCGCCAGATGGGGAAGTAGGCGTGCCGTTCGACGTCCTCGGCCAGGTCCGAGGTGAACAGCTCCGCCATCCGGCCCTGTTCGCGCAGCAGCCAGAAGGCCTGGCCGAGGCGGGTCTGGCGCAGGGCGTCGGCGGGGACCGCGAGATCGGCGTGCAGTCCTTCGATGTACTTCGGCGACTCGCCGAGGATCCAGGCCGCCGCCGCGTCGAACCTGCCGTGCCACAGGTCGAGCAGGGCGTCCAGGGTGTGCCGCTGCCAGGTGGCGAGGACGCTGCGGGTGTCGGCGGCGTACTTGCGGTACTGGCTCGTGGTGGCCAGTGCGCTGTAGACCCTGCCGGTGCGCAACTGGTCGATGACGAGGGCCATCAGCGCCTCGCCGTGGAAGTAGGGGGAGTCGAGCCGGACCGCGGCGTCGTGCAGTTGCTGGGACAGTGCCAGGGCATCGGCCGCCGGGGTGAAGTCGTAGCGCGCCCAGCGGCATTCGGTGAGCACTTCGCAGCGCACCTCGTCGTCCCGGACGTCTTTGCCGTGGTCAACGCCGTCTCTGCCGTGCGCCGATAATCGGCTCAGTGTGTCGTCGGCGAGTCCGGCCCCCTCCTCGGGGCCCACCCGGCCGACCGCGGTGTCCTCGCTGACCGCCATGGACACCTTCTTCGCCAGGTGTGCGGTGAGGCGCAGCCGCAGGCCCACGGCCTCGGCCCCGCCGTCGCCCTGTAACTCGGCGAGGCTGTTCCTGATGAGGTGCAGCACTTCGTGGTCGACCTGCCCGGGGTCCGACCAGCGCCGGGCCATCCGGATCACGGCCTCGGCCTGCGCCCTGGGGTCCCCGGCGGCGCCGTGCAGCGCGGCCCGGTAGAGCCGGTCGGCCTCCCGCATGTCACCGGTGGTGTGGCTCAGGTCGCCGCGTCTGAGCAGTCGGTCGAACTCGTGGCGCCGCTGGGCGACGGCCCCCACCGGACGACCTCCGCCGGCCGGTCCCGCCGTCCGTCTCGCGGACCCGGTCCTGACCGGCCTCGGTAAGGAGTCGAGGCTCGGCGGAGCCAGGGCCGTCAACACCCCCTTGGCGTCCAGCACCTGGTCACACAGCTGTGCCAGCTCCACGGACGCCCGCCGCTGACCGGTCTCGACCCGGCTCAGGAAGCTGCGGCTGCAGTGCACCTTGTGGGCCAGTTCACTGAGCGACAGCCCTGCCGCGACGCGGCGGCGGCGCAGCTCGGAGCCCAAGGCGTTGTCCTCGATCGTCATCCCCCCAACAGTTCGCTGTCCGCCCCGTGTTGCCAAAAAAACGCTGGCAACAGCAGACCACTCCACATCGCCGCGGATACGAACGAACCTGTCCGTGCGGAGCTTATCGGGAGCAAGGGCTTGGTCACCGGCAGACAGGAGCACTGGCCACCCGCGGCACCAACGTGCCCGCACGGTGTCGCCCCGGCCTTGTCGAACGGTGCCGGTGACCCGCACAGGTGCGGCCTGCCCGGACGGGCCGCCCGAGTTCGTCGCCGACGGGCACTCTTTGGGGGAAGAGGCTCGTCGGCGACGTCCTGTCCACCCTGGGGCCGGAGTCGGGGCAGGGCGCATTCGGTCCGGGGCGCACGGGGGGCGCTCCGGACCGGCTCGTAGGCCTGGCCCGGATGCCCGACCTGTAGGCCCGGCCCGTACTCCGGCTAGGCGCGTATTCGGGCGTCGTCGCGGGGGCGGCGGAACGCGAAGGCCGCGGCCACTCCGCCCAGCAGCCCGAAGAGGTGCCCCTGCCAGCTGACCCCGGTCGCCGTCGGCAGGACGCCCCACAGGATCGAGCCGTACACCGCGCCGACGAGGAGTCCCACGACCACGTCACCGATGCGGCGGTCCACGAACCCCCGTACCAGCAGGTGGCCGAAGAGGCCGAACACGACGCCGGACGCGCCCGCGGTCAGGGAGTGGGCGGGCGCGGTGAGCCAGACGCCCAGGCCGCTGACGAGGATCGTCACGGTGACGACGGCGAGGAAGCGGCGGGTGCCGGACAGCGCGGTGAGGAAGCCGAGGACGAGCAGCGGCACGCTGTTCGCCGCGAGATGGTCGAAGCCGAAGTGCAGGAAGGCGGCGGGCACGATGTCGCGCAGCTCGCCGAACTCGCGCGGGGTGATGCCGAACGTGTCCAGCGCATGGCCGCTCACCGCGTCGATGCCTTCGAGCACCCAGAGCAGGGCGACCCAGCCGCCGGTCAGCACGGCCGCGCTCCTGGCCCGCTCACCGCGCGACTGCGGAGCGGGAAGGCCCACGCCCTGCCGTTCGTACGTCATCGCAGCCCCCTGCCGGTCCCTTTTCGGTCCCTCTGTACCGCTCAACGCACGGAGGGCTCGGGCCGGTTCCCGTCGCGGGGCGGAAAAAGGCGCGTACGCCCGCCGCCCGGGTCTGTCCCCCGTCCGAGCTACGCGCAGGTGTCCACCGGGCGGTGACGATTCCCGGCCGCCGGATCCATAGCTTTCTGCACAGCCCGCGGCGCTCGGCCGCGGCTCTGGTGCAGGAGTCCTCATGAGGTTCGTCTGGCAGCTCGTGGCTGTCGTCGCGGTCGCTTTCGTCGGTGGTCAGGGCATCACGGCGGCGGAGGGCAGTCCGTGGCTCCAGCTGCTCGTCGGCGTACCGGCGGCCGTGCTCGCGGTGTTCGTCTACCGGTGGGTGGTGGGGCGGACCGAGCGGCGCCCGGTCACCGAACTGGCCCTGGAGGAAGCCCCCACCGCGCTGGGCCGCGGAACCCTGATCGGCGTCGCGCTGTTCAGTGCCGTCATCGTCAACCTCTTCACCTCCGGGTACTACGAGGTCGACGGCATCGACTCGCGGTCGGGCGCGATGGGCCTGCTCGGCTTCATGGCCGCCGCCGCGGTGACGGAGGAACTGATGTTCCGCGGCGTCCTGTTCCGTATCGCCGAGGAGCGCATCGGCACCTGGATCGCGCTGGTGCTGACCGGCGCGCTGTTCGGCCTGTCGCACCTGCTGAACCCGAACGCCAGCCTGTGGGGCGCCGCCGCCATCGCCGTCGAGGCGGGCGGCATGCTCACCGCCGCGTATGTCGCCACCCGCTCGCTGTGGCTGCCCATCGGCCTGCACTTCGGCTGGAACTACGCCGCGTCCGGCGTCTTCAGTACCGAAGTCTCCGGCAACGACACCCCTCCGGGGCTGCTGGACTCCTCGATGTCGGGCCCGTCGCTGCTCACCGGCGGCGACTTCGGCCCGGAGGGAAGCGTGTACTCGGTGCTGTTCTGCGTGCTGGCGACGATCGTGTTCATGTGGCTGGCCCACCGGCGCGGCCGGGTGGTGCCGCGCGGCGGCCGTGCCGAGCGTGCCGGCGCCACCGCTACACTCCCCCGATGATCGGGATGGTCAGTCTTCGGCGGGCCCGTGACCGGTGGCCCGCCCTGGTGCGGCGGCGGGTTCCGCAGTGGTGGCGCCGCTCCGACGTCACCGTCCGGGACCTTCCGCTGGGGCTGCTGCTTCTCGCGGTCTCGTTCCTGCCGGAGGCCCACGGGACACAGATCGGCGGCCTGCCGAACCGTCCCCTCGACGCCCTGGCTCTTCCGTTGATCGCCCTCCAGAGCCTCCCGCTCGCCGTGCGCCGCCGCTGGCCGGCCGTCTGTCTGGCCCTGGTGTCGGTGGGGTTCGCCGTCGACCAGCTCCGCGGCTACCACTCGTTCGCGGGCACCGCCCTGCCGATCGCGCTGCTGAGCGTGGGGGCCCACCTGGTACGGCATCGGCGTACGGCCGCGCTCGTCTTCTCCGTGGCGTACGTGCCGTTGGCGGTGGGGTTCGCCCGGCTCGATCCGGGTGAGCCGCCGAGCGAACTCGTGACGTTCTATCTGGCGATGGTCCTGGCGTGGGGCCTCGGGGCGTGGCTGCGCTCGACGCGGGTCGCGGACGCCGAGCACCGGCTCCGGATCGCCGAGGACACCCGGACCGCCGAACGCACCCGTATCGCCCGGGAGTTGCACGACGTCGTGACCCATCACGTGACGGCGATGGTCGTGCAGGCCGAGGCGGCGCGCTATCTCACCGCCTCACCCGACCGACTCGACCAGTCCCTGACCGCCGTCACCGACACCGGCCGGCGGGCCATCGCCGATCTGCGGCACCTGCTCGACCTGCTCAACCCGGACCACGGCACGGGCCACGGCACCGACCGGGGCACCGAGCCGCGGACGCCGTCCGGCGGGGGGCTGCTCGCGCTCGTGGAGCGGACGCGGCTGGCCGGGCAGCCGGTGGAGTTCACCGAGGAGGGCACCCCGGCGCAGCCCGCCGGCAGCGCCGAACTCGTGGCCTACCGGGTCGTGCAGGAGGCGCTGACCAACGCCCTCAAATACGCTCACGGCAGCCGCACCTCGGTTCAGGTGCGGCACGCCGAAAGGGAGATCACTGTGGAGGTCGGTACGGACGGTTCCGGCTCGGCGGCCGGTTCCCCGGGCGGGAGCGGGCGGGGTCTCGCCGGTCTCCGCGAGCGGGTCGACATCCTGGGCGGCGACTTCAGCGCGGGCCCGCGGACGGAGGGCGGCTTCGTCGTCCGGGCGCGCATACCCGCCGGGAGCCCTTCGTGAGCGCACCCGTGGCCTCCCCGATCCGGGTCCTGGTCTGCGACGACCAGGTACTGATCCGCACCGGCCTGGTGACGATCATCGGCGCCCAGCCCGACCTGGAGGTGGCGGGCGAGTGCGGGGACGGGCGGGCCGCGGTCGATCTCGCCGCCCAGGTGCGCCCGGACGTCGTGGTGATGGACGTACGCATGCCGGTGCTCGACGGCATCGAGGCCACCCGCCTGCTGGCCGGCGCCGGGGTGCCGCATCCCGTCAAGGTGCTCGTGGTGACCACGTTCAACCTCGACGAGTACGTGTACGAGGCGCTGCGCGCGGGGGCGAGCGGTTTCCTGCTCAAGGACGCGCCCCCGGCCCAACTCCTGCACGGCATCAGGACCGTGGGCGCGGGCGCGGCCCTGCTGGACCCCGAGGTGACCCGCAAGCTGGTCGGCCGTTACGCCGCCCGCATCCGCCCCGCCGACAGCACCGCTCCGCGGGACATCCCGCTGACGCCACGCGAGTTGGAGGTCCTGCGCCTCATCGCGAACGGCTTCTCCAACAGCGAGATCGCCGCGACCCTCGTGATCAGCCCGGAGACGGTCAAGACCTTCGTCTCCCGCATCCTGGCGAAGCTCAATCTGCGCGACCGGGTGCAGGCGGTGGTGTACGCGTACCGCCAGGGGCTGGTGACCTGACCCGGACGCGCACGGACAGGGACGCGCACGGGCGAGGACGCGCACGGACGAAGAGCGCCTACGGATCTCCGTAGGCGCTCTTCGTCCGGCGGGGCCGGTCGTCCCGGCCCTCGCGGTCAGGACGAGGCGGTCGTCCCCGCGGACCGGAGCTGCTGCCGGGTGTAGAGGCGGCCCCGGCGCTTGGCGAGGCGCAGGAACACGACCGTGGGGACCGTGCAGACGAGGATGGCGAAGATGCTGGCCTCCGGGCCGAAGCCGCCGCCGGTGATCGCCTCGGGGCCCGACAGCACACCGTGGAGCAGGCCGGTGGGCTGGTCCTCGTTGCCGGAGACCGTGACGCCGAAGATGCCGCTCAGGGCGAAGTTCCAGCCGAAGTGCAGGCCGATCGGCATCCACAGGGAGCGGGTGGCCGCGTAGACGGCGCCGAGCATCAGACCGGCCTCGACGGCGATGGCGAGCGCGCCCCACACGGTGGCACCGGAGTTGACCAGGTGCAGGCCTCCGAACAGCACTCCCGAGATCACCATCGCGCCCCGGGTACCGGTGAGTTCCTCGACGAGGCGGAAGATGATGCCGCGGAAGAGGATCTCCTCGACGACCGCGACCCCGGCCATGATCCCGAGGACGGTCAGGGCGCCGCCGACGGACACCCCGCCCTCCGTGCCGTATCCGCCGAACAGGGCGATCAGCGCGAGCGTCGCGACGAAGAGTCCGAGGCCGGCGGCGGTACCGACGCGCAGACCGGATGCGGCGTCGGCGGGGTCCAGTTCGGGCACGGAGCGCTGTTCGAGGAACCGTACGGCCGCCGCGTAGACCGTCAGGGCGATCACGGCGGTCGCCGCGCCGAACAGCAGGGACAGCACCGGGTTGTCGCCCGCCACGCTCCTCATCCCCGCCGCGAGCCCCGTGACCAGGACGAACAGCACCACCATCACCGCGAGGCGCACCCCGGCCGGCCACACCCGGCGGGTGGGCTCGACGTGCGACTGCGTGTACTGGTCCTTGACCCATCGCACGGCCTGCGTGTTCCAGAGCGACATGACATCTTCCCCTTCTCGACCGGCGGCCCGGCCGCCCCTGCACTGAGAGGAACGCTATGAGGAGGGGGTACCTCGGAACGTCCCGCCGGGGTGGGCATTGCTTGTCGCTCGCGTGGGGGACAACGGGGTGTACGGGCGTTGCGGCGATCCGTCAGAGCTGGTTCTCTCCGCCGTCGACGTAGAGGTTGGCCCCGAGGACGAAGCTGCTCTGCTCGGAGGCGAGGAAGGCCACGGCGTCGGCGACCTCGTCCGCCCGCCCGATCCGGCCGAGCGGGACGGCCGCGGCGAACTGCGCCTTGGTGAGGGGCGGACCCGCGACGGCTGACGCCTCCGGCTCATCTGGCGTACCTCGTGTGGCGACCACGGCGTCAAGGCCGGGAGTGTCGATCGTGCCGGGAGAGATCGCGTTGACCCGGACACCGCGGTCCTTGAGCTCGTTGGCCCAGGTCCGGGCGAAGGACCGGATCGCCGCCTTGGAGGCCGCGTACGCACCGAACGCGGCGACGCCGTCGTCGGCGCGCACCGAGGAGTTGAGGATGACCGAGGCGCGGTCGTTGAGCAGCGGCAGCGCCTTCTGGACGGTGAACACCGTGCCCCGGACGTTGACACCGAAGATCCGGTCGACGTGTTCCTCGGTGATCTCCTCCAACGTGGCGAACGACGCGGTGCCGGCGTTGGCGAAGAGCACGTCCAGGCCCCGGCCCCGGGCGCGGACCGCATCGTACAGCCGGTCCAGGTCGGCCGGGTCGGAGATGTCGCCCGCCACCGCGGTGGCCCTCTCCGGACCGATGGCCTCGACGGCCCTGTCCAGCTCGGCCTCGCGCCGGCCGGTGATGAACACGTGCGCGCCCTCGGCCGCCAGCCGTACGGCGGCGGCCAGGCCGATCCCGGTGCCGCCGCCGGTGACGACGGCGGTCCTGCCTTCGACCTGTCCCATTCGGATGACCTCCGTAAACATCAGTATCGATCGGTACCGATTGACATCGAGAGGGACCGTAACACATCCGCACCGACCGGTACGGAAAGGTAGGATGGGTCGCATGGAGACGCGACAGAAGGCACCGATCGGCCGGCCGAGGGGCTTCGACACCGAAGAGGCCCTGGAGCGCGCCATGCGGGTCTTCTGGGAGCAGGGCTACGAGGGCGCCAGCCTCACCGACCTGACCAGCGCCATGGGCATCACGCGTACGAGCATGTACGCGGCCTTCGGCAACAAGGAGGACCTGTTCCGCAAGGCCCTGGAGCGCTACACCGAGGGGCCCGCCTCCTACAGTGTCCGGGCCACGCGGGAGCCGACCGCACGGCAGGTGGCCACGGCGTTCCTCAACGGCTCCGTCCGGGCGAGCACCCAGCCCGGCGGCCCCGCCGGCTGCCTCGGAGTCCAGGGCGCCCTGGCCGCCGGCGAGCCGGGACGCACCGCCCGGGACACCCTGGTGACCTGGCGCAACGAGGGCATGGACCTCCTCCACGACCGCTTCCGGCAGGCCGCGGCCGAAGGCGACCTGCCACCGGACCTGGACCCCGCCCTGCTCGCCCGCTACCTCATGACCGTCGCGAACGGCATCGCGGTCCAGGCCGCGGGCGGCGCGCCCCGCGAGGACCTGCAACTGGTGGCGGACATGGCGATGCGCAACTGGCCCTCGGCCGGAACACAGCAAACCGCCCCCTGACCCGCACGGACGCGGGTCGGGGGGCGGTTCGGGGCGGAACTAGACGTTGAAGCGGAACTCCACCACGTCGCCGTCCTGCATCACATAGTCCTTGCCCTCCATGCGTGCCTTGCCCTTGGCGCGGGACTCCGCCACCGAGCCCGTCTCGACGAGGTCCTCGAAGGAGATGACCTCCGCCTTGATGAAGCCCTTCTGGAAGTCGGTGTGGATGACTCCGGCGGCCTCGGGGGCGGTGGCGCCCTTCTTGATCGTCCAGGCGCGGGACTCCTTCGGGCCGGCCGTGAGGTAGGTCTGCAGGCCGAGGGTGTTGAAGCCGACGTGCGCGAGCCTGGCGAGGCCCGGCTCCTCGACGCCGACCGACTGGAGGAGTTCCATGGCCTCCTCGTCGTCGAGTTCCGCGAGGTCCGACTCCAGCTTGGCGTTGAGGAAGATCGCCTCGGCGGGGGCGACCAGCGCGCTCTGCTCGGCCTTGAACGCGTCGTCGGTCAGTTCGTCCTCGTCGACATTGAAGACGTACAGGAACGGCTTGACCGTGAGCAGGTGCAGGTCGTGGAGCATGGCCTCCTGGTCGGAGCCCTGGGTGATGCCCGCCGCGAACAGCGTCTGCCCCGCGTCCAGGATGTCCTTCGCCGCCTCGATCGCGGTCACCTTCGCCACGACGTCCTTCTTGATGCGCGACTCCCGCTGGAGGCGCGGCAGGACCTTCTCGATGGTCTGCAGGTCCGCGAGGATCAGCTCGGTGTTGATCGTCTCGATGTCGTCCTTGGGCGAGACCTTGCCGTCCACGTGCACGACGTTCTCGTCCTTGAAGGCGCGGATGACCTGGCAGATCGCGTCCGACTCGCGGATGTTCGCGAGGAACTTGTTGCCCAGGCCCTCGCCCTCGCTCGCGCCGCGCACGATGCCCGCGATGTCGACGAAGTCCACGGTCGCGGGCAGGATCTTCTGCGAGCCGAAGATCTCCGCCAGCTTGGTCAGCCGGGCGTCCGGGACACCGACCACGCCCACGTTCGGCTCGATCGTGGCGAACGGGTAGTTGGCCGCCAGCACGTCGTTCTTGGTCAGGGCGTTGAAAAGGGTCGACTTGCCGACATTCGGCAGACCGACGATTCCGATCGTGAGCGACACGTTGCGACTTCCCGTACGTGAGGGTGTGGGGCGATGACTGGGGCCCGGAGGGGTGCTCAGGCCGATTCATCAGTCTACGGCGTGCCGCGCCTCGCACCGGCGACGTATCGAACGCTTGGCCAAGGTCGGCCAAAGCGCGTGTCTAGGGGGTCATTCCACACATAACCCGACCTAAGTTGGACCAGTGGAGCAACACAGGACACGTCCTCCCCAGTCACAGCCGTCGCGAGGCGGCTCGCCCCTTCCCCCGCAGGCCGGACGGGGCGGTGCCCGTACGGCCCGGCAGGCCGGGGCCGGTGTCCCGCGTACCGCGAAGTCCGTCTCGCCGCTCGTGCAGGCGGTACGCCGGTTTCCCAACCCCCGGCTCACCGGACTGGGCAGCGGCCTGTTCTGCGCCGCGTCGATGTTCGCGCTGGCCTGTCTGATCCAACTGCTGTTCGGGGCGTCGCTCGTCGTCTACGGAGTGCTGTTCCTGCCGGTCTGCGTGCTGACCGCGGTGTGGGTCCGGCGGGCCGACCTCGTCACGGCGGTCGTCGCCGTACCGATCGCCTTCGCCGTCGGCCTCCTGCCCATCGCGGACAGCGAGGGCGGTTTCGGCGGCCGGGTGATGGGCCTCGTCACCGCCCTCGCGATGCACGCGGGGTGGTTGTACGGGGGGACGCTGCTGGCCGGGGTCATCGTGACCGTGCGCAAGGCTCGGATGATGACCCGGAAGGCCGCGCAGCGTCGCCGGATGGCCTGAACGGCCGGCCGGGGCCCTCCTGGCTGTCCGGCCGGCCGTCGGCACCTCGGCTGCGGGCCGGTGCGGGATGGCCGCGCAGTTCCCCGCGCCCCTGACGAAGCGGGGGTGGGGGCGGGGCGGCCGGGCGCTCAGTCCGTCTGGGCCGCGCGCATCGCCGCGCCCACGATCCCCGCGTTGTTCTGCAGTTGCGCCGGCACGATCTCCGCCTTGATGCCCTCGATCAGCGGCAGGAACTTCTGCGACTTGCGGCTGACCCCGCCGCCGATGATGAACAGCTCGGGCGAGAAGAGCATCTCCACATGGGCGAGGTACTTCTGGACGCGGTGCGCCCAGTGCTCCCAGGAGAGGTCGTGGTCCTCCTTGGCCTTCGTGGAGGCGTGCTTCTCGGCGTCGTGACCGTTCAGTTCGAGATGGCCCAGCTCCGTGTTCGGGACGAGGGTGCCGTCCACGAAGAGGGCGCTGCCGATCCCCGTACCGAACGTGAGCAGGAAGACCGTGCCCTTGCGGTCCTTGCCCGCGCCGAACTGCATCTCGGCGACGCCCGCCGCGTCCGCGTCGTTCAGGACGGTCACCGGCAGCCCGCCCAGCCGGTCGCCGAGCAGGGCGCGCGCGTCGGTGTCGATCCAGTCCTTGTCCACGTTGGCCGCCGTGCGGATGGTGGAACCACCGGTGACCACGCCCGGGAAGGTGATGCCGACCGGGCCCGTCCAGCCGAAGTGACCGACGACCTCCTTCACACCGTCCGCCACCGCGTCGGGTGTCGCCGGATGCGGCGTGAGCACCTTGTAGCGCTCCTCCGCCAGGTCGCCCTTGTCCAGGTCCACGGGAGCGCCCTTGATCCCTGAACCACCGATGTCCACGCCGAAGATCTGCATGGCTCTACGTTACGTCGTGGGACGGACAGTCACTCGGCCGAGGGGGTGGTTCCGGTGCGCTGCGCCACCAGGGCCGCCGCCTCCGCGCGCAGGTCGCGGCGCAGCTCCTTGGGCAGCGAGAACGTGATGGACTCCTCGGCCGCCTTCACGAGCTCGACGTCCTCGTAACCGTGCGTGGTGAGGTACTCCAGGACCTGCTCCACGAGGATCTCCGGCACCGAGGCCCCGGAGGTGACGCCGACCGTCGAGACGCCCTCGAACCAGCTGTCGTCGATCTCGTCGGCGAAGTCCACGAGGTACGCCTCCTTGGCGCCCGCGAGCTTGGCGACCTCGACGAGCCGTACGGAGTTGGAGGAGTTGCGCGAGCCGACCACGATGACGAGATCGGCCTGCTCGCCCATCTGCTTCACCGCGAGCTGGCGGTTCTGCGTGGCATAGCAGATGTCGTCGCTCGGCGGGGAGATGAGCTGCGGGAACTTCCCCTTGAGGGCGTCCACCGTCTCCATGGTCTCGTCGACCGACAGCGTCGTCTGGGACAGCCAGACGACCCGGGAGGGGTCGCGGACCTCGACCTTCGCCACGTCACCGGGGCCGTCGACCAGCGTGATGTGGTCGGGCGCCTCCCCGGACGTGCCGATGACCTCCTCGTGGCCCTCGTGGCCGATGAGGAGGATGTCGTAGTCGTCGTCCGCGAACCGGACGGCTTCCTTGTGGACCTTGGTGACCAGCGGGCACGTCGCGTCGATGGTGGCGAGCTTCCCGGCCGCGGCCTCGTCGTGGACCACGGGGGCGACGCCGTGCGCCGAGAACATGACGATGGACCCCTCGGGGACCTCCGCGGTCCGCTCGACGAAGATCGCGCCCTTCTTCTCCAGGGTCTGCACGACGTACTTGTTGTGGACGATCTCGTGACGGACATAGATCGGGGCCCCGTACTGCTCCAGGGCTTTCTCGACGGCGATCACGGCACGGTCGACACCCGCGCAGTAGCCACGGGGGGCGGCGAGCAGGACACGGCGGCCAGTCGAAGCAGTCATGCATCCCATCGTAAGGGTGCGCCCGACAGGTCAAAGATCACGTCCACGGAGAGACTGGTCGGGGGCCGGGGAGCGGAGCGGGGGCGGAGGCGTCACGACTCTCGGGAGGCATGGATGTCCGGTACGGATTCACCGGCCCGCACGACCGGCGGCGAACAGGGCCTGCGGCGCAGTCTCGGCTTCCGCGACCTGGTCGTGTACGGGCTGCTGTTCATCGCCCCCATGGCGCCGGTCGGTGTCTACGGGACCCTCGACGCCAGGTCGCACGGCGCGGTCGCGCTGGTCTACGTGGTCGCCACGGTCGCGATGGCGTTCACCGCGTTCAGCTACGCGCAGATGGTGCGGGTCGTCCCCCAGGTGGGTTCGGTGTTCGCCTACGCGCGCGCGGGGCTCGGAAAAGAGGCCGGGTTCATCGCCGGGTGGATGGCGATGCTGGACTATCTCCTCATCCCGGCGGTGGCGTACCTCTTCTCCGGGATCGCGATGAACTCCCTGGTCCCGGACGTCTCACGCTGGGTGTGGACGGCGCTCGCGGTCGTCGTGACGACGCTGCTGAACCTGCGGGGCGTACGGGTCGCCGCGCGCGTGGGTTTCCTGGTGCTCGCGATGGAGATCGTGGTCCTCCTCGTCTTCTTCGTGTCGGCGATCGTCGTCCTCGCGCGCGACGGGGCGCAGCGGGGCTGGCTGTCGCCGTTCTCCGGAGACGGCTCGCAGGGGGCGTTCGCGCTGTCCGCGGTCCTCGGAGCGGTGTCGATCGCAGTGCTGTCGTACCTCGGCTTCGACGCGATCGCCTCCTTCGCGGAGGAGGTCACCGGCAGCTCGGAGAAGGTCGCCAGGGCGGTGCTGTTCTGTCTCGCGCTCGCCGGGGTGCTGTTCATCGCGCAGACCTACCTCGTCGCGTTGCTGGAGCCGATGTCGTCGGCGCAGCTCGCCGACGATCCGGTGAAACAGGGATCGGCCTTCTACGACGCCGTGGACGCGTCCGTCGGCACGTGGCTGCATGACCTGGTGGCCGTCAGCAAGGCGATCGGGGCGGCGTTCGCGGCGCTGGCCGGGCAGGCGGCGGCCGGGCGGCTGCTGTTCGCGATGTCCCGGGAGCGGCGGCTGCCGCGGGCCCTGTCGCGGACGGACTCCGGGGTGCCGCGGGTCGCGCTGCTCTGCGCGGCCGTCATCACGCTGGTGGCCGCGGTGTGGGCGGCGCGGCGCGACGACGGGATGGACCATCTGGTGTCGGTGGTCGACGTGGGTGCGCTGACGGCGTTCACGCTGCTGCACGCGAGCGTGGTGGGGTGGTTCGCCGTGCGGCGACGGGGAGTGAGCGGGGCGGTTGTGTGGTGGCGGCATGTGGTGGTGCCCGTGGTGGGGGCGGGGGTCACCGTACTGGTGATCTTTGAGGCGTCTGGGGCGGCGCAGGTGGTGGGGGCGGTGTGGCTTTTGGTGGGGGCCGGGGTGCTGGTCGCCCAGCGGGCGACTGCGTCCGGCTGAACGCGCGCGCTGCCCCTGCGGGGTGGCGGGGGTGTGGGGTGGGTGCGGGTGGGTGGGGGCTGATCGCGCCGTTCCCCGCGCCCCCGAAGACCACGTTCGCCTGCGGGCCGGTGGGGGTTGCCCGCGCCGTTCCCCGCGCCCCTCAAGACCACGTTCGCCTGCGGGCCGGTGGGGGTTGCCCGCGCAGTTCCCCGCGCCCCTCGGGGAGGGGCTGCGCCCCGTCCTGCCCAGGGGCGCGGGGAACTGCGCAGTCTTTTGGCTTTGGGGGCGCGGGGAACTGCGCGATCAACCCCCCGCCGGGCGCACCCGGGCACAAGCTTCGGCTGTGTCAGAGGGTGCGGCTACGCTCGGCTCATGGCTCTCAATACGTCCGCCGACGCCCCCCTCCCCGTCGGCGAGGTGTCGCGGCTCATCGGGGGATGGATCGACCGGCTGGGCGCGGTGTGGGTCGAGGGACAGATCACCCAGCTGTCGCGCCGCCCGGGCGCCGGCGTCGTCTTCCTGACGCTGCGCGACCCGTCGCACGACATCTCCGTGGGCGTGACCTGCTACCGGCAGGTGTTCGACGCCATCGCCGACGTCGTGAGCGAGGGCGCCCGCGTCGTCGTCCACGCGAAACCCGAGTGGTACGCGCCGCGCGGACAGCTGTCGCTGAGAGCCGTCGAGATCAAACCGGTCGGCGTCGGCGAACTGCTCGCCCGCCTGGAGCAGTTGAAGAAGTCCCTGGCCGCGGAAGGGCTGTTCGCCGCCGAGCGCAAGAAGCCGCTCCCGTTCCTGCCCCAGCTCGTCGGACTGGTCACCGGCCGCGCCTCCGCCGCCGAGCGGGACGTCCTGGAGAACGCGCGCCACCGCTGGCCGGCCGTCCGCTTCGAGGTGCGCAATGTCGCCGTACAGGGCGTTCACGCGGTTCCGCAGGTCGTGCAGGCGGTCAAGGACCTGGACGCGCTCGAGGACGTCGACGTGATCATCGTGGCGCGCGGCGGCGGCAGCGTGGAGGACCTGCTCCCGTTCTCGGACGAGCAGCTCGTCCGGGCGGTCGCGGCCTGCCGTACGCCCGTCGTGTCGGCCATCGGCCACGAGCCCGACAACCCGCTCCTGGACCACGTGGCCGACCTGCGCGCCTCCACCCCGACCGACGCCGCGAAGAAGGTCGTACCGGACGTCGGGGAGGAGTACGAGCGGGTCCGGTTCCTGCGGGACCGTGCCCGCCGGTGCGTCGGGTCCTTCATCGAGCGTGAGGAGCGGGGGCTCGCGCACGCGCTGGCCCGTCCCTCGATAGAGGATCCGCACCGGATGGTGGACGAGCGCGCCGACCACGTGGCCGCACTCCTGGACCGCGGTCGCCGCACGCTCGGCCATCTCCTGGACCGCGCCGACTCGGAGCTGACCCACACCCACGCGCGCGTGGTGGCCCTCTCCCCCGCCGCGACCCTGAAGCGGGGGTACGCGGTCCTGCAGAAGTCCGACGGCCACGCCGTCCGGTCCCCGGACGAGGTGACGGCGGACGAGAGCCTGCGGGCGCGGGTCGCCGAGGGCGAGTTCACGGTACGAGTCGATGTCTGAGGCAGACCCTAGGGTGGACGCATGACCAGCAGGACCGGCACGGCCGGCACGACGGACGAGGCGCTCGGGTACGAGCAGGCGCGCGACGAACTCATCGAGGTCGTACGACGTCTGGAGACGGGCGGTACGACGCTTGAGGAGTCGCTCGCCCTGTGGGAGCGGGGCGAGGAGCTGGCGAAGGTGTGCCGGCGATGGCTCGACGGGGCCCGCGCCCGCCTCGACGCGGCGCTGGCGGAGGAAGAAGAGGAAGAGAAGGACAAGGCTGCGGCGGGCAACGGCTGACTCCGCAGCGGGTACCGGCCGGCTCCGAGCAGACGCTTACCAGGAGCAGGCAGGGCAGGCAGGGCAGGCAGGGGCGGCACGAAGGTGGTGTCGCCCTTTTCTTCCGTCAGGTAATTGGCCCGGCCATGTATATGTGAAGCGGATCACCCTGGTCCACTTTTGGTTGAAACTTAAACCTACTCGGCGTACGGTCACACGTGTCAGCCGATCCCCCGGATCCGACGCACGCTCCGAGAAGGTTTTGTTTCATGTCTCTCGTTCTTGACCCCGCCGCCCAGGACCTGCTGTTCCGCGAGGCCCGCACCGCCAACGCCTTCACCGACGAGCCGGTGACCGACGAGCAGGTGCAGGCGATCTACGACCTGGTCAAGTACGGGCCGACCGCCTTCAACCAGTCGCCGCTGCGCATCACCCTGGTCCGCTCCGCCGAGGCCCGCGAGCGCCTGGTGCAGCACATGGCCGAGGGCAACCAGCCGAAGACCGCCTCCGCCCCGCTCGTCGCGATCCTCTCCGCGGACAACGAGTTCCACGAGGAGCTGCCGGCCCTTCTCCCGCACTTCCCGCAGGCCAAGGACCTCTTCTTCGCCGAGCGCCCGGCCCGTGAGGGTGCCGCCGCGCTCAACGCCGCGCTGCAGGCCGCGTACTTCATCATCGGCGTCCGTGCCGCCGGCCTGTCCGCCGGTCCGATGACGGGCTTCGACTTCGCGGGCGTCCAGAAGGAGTTCCTCGACGGCGACCACACCCCGCTGATGGTGGTCAACATCGGCCGGCCCGCCGAGGACGCCTGGTTCCCGCGCTCCCCGCGCCTTGAGGCCGACCAGGTCATCACGACGGTCTGAGCCGAACGGCATCCCGGACAGGACCCCGGGACCCCCGGACATGCGAGAGGCCCCCAGCATCGCTGGGGGCCTCTCGCATGTCCGTCCACTGTCCGTCCGCTGTCCATCCGTGCTCACGACGTCCTGAGCGACTCCGCCATCTTCGCCAGCTTCGCGAACGACGCCGTGCCCGTGACCACGGTCGTGGAGTTCTTCTCCCGGAGCACGAGGGCGTCGTACTTCTCGCCCTTGTACCGCTTCCAGGACTTCTCGCCGATGCGCTGGGTGACGTTCGTCTCCTCGGCGCCCTGCGTGGTGTCGTCGATGAACGTGACGGGCTTCTGAGTGGACTGCTCGATCGCCACGTACTCCCCGTCGGGATCGTGGAAGCCGAGGTGCCACGCGTCGAAGTCGGCTCCACGGAACCGCACCGAGGTCGCCTTCCACTCCGTGGACAGGCCCTCGGGCGCCGCCACCGGATAGGTGGCCGCACGGCGTGCCGTGAGGAGCTCCACGCGGTAGTCGACCCGTTCGAGAGGGGGCTCCGAGTCGTCCTTCGGAATGAAGAGGTAGATGAAGCCCGCGACGATGCCGATCAGGCCCAGGGACAACACCATGTCCCGGACCGACTGCTTACCTTTTCTGCCTGCCACTCCCCCATCGTCGCAGGTGCACTGCCCCGCTCATCCGTGGGGCCCCCTGCTCATTTTGTCGGACTGAGGATAGAGTCGGTGGAAACCCTCATCCGGCCGTCGCCGTATCAGAAAGGTGCGCTCCGATGACCGAGCATCACTTGCCGTCCGAACTAGAGGTCCCCTCCGAGGCCCCCGACCGCAACCTCGCCCTTGAGCTCGTCCGGGTCACCGAGGCCGCCGCGATGGCCGCGGGCCGCTGGGTCGGCCGCGGCGACAAGAACGGCGCCGACGGCGCGGCCGTACGGGCCATGCGGACCCTCGTCTCCACCGTCTCGATGAACGGCGTCGTCGTCATCGGGGAGGGCGAGAAGGACGAGGCCCCGATGCTCTTCAACGGGGAGAACGTCGGCGACGGGACGGGTCCCGCGTGCGACATCGCCGTCGACCCGATCGACGGGACGACCCTCGCCGCGGCGGGCATGACCAACGCGATCGCCGTGCTGGCCGCCGCCGACCGCGGCACGATGTTCGACCCGTCCGCGGTCTTCTACATGGACAAGCTGGTCACCGGGCCCGAGGCCGCCGACTTCGTCGACATCAACGCGCCGGTGTCCGTGAACATCCGGCGGGTCGCCAAGGCCAAGCGCGTCACGCCCGAGGACGTCACCGTCGTCATCCTCGACCGGCCGCGGCACGACGGCATCATCAAGGAGATCCGGGAGACCGGGGCGCGCATCAAGCTCATCTCCGACGGGGATGTCGCCGGCTCGATCCTGGCGTTGCGCGAGGGCACGGGGATCGATCTGCTGCTCGGTATCGGTGGTACGCCCGAGGGGATCATCTCCGCCTGTGCGGTGAAGTGCCTCGGTGGCACCATCCAGGGGAAGTTGTGGCCCAAGGACGACGAGGAGCGGGCGCGCGCGGTCGATGCGGGGCATGACCTGGACCGGGTGCTGCTCACGGATGACCTGGTGTCCGGGGAGAACGTGTTCTTCGTGGCCACCGGGATCACTGACGGGGAGTTGTTGCGGGGGGTTCGGTATCGGCCCGAGACCGCGACGACCGATTCGATCGTGATGCGGTCGAAGTCGGGGACGGTTCGGCAGATCAGCTCCGAGCATCGGCTGGCGAAGCTGCGGGCGTACAGCGCGATCGACTTCGACCGGGCGAAGTAGCTCCGCCGGTTTTGGTCTGCGCGCGGGCCGTTGTCGGCTGCGGGCCGTGTTGCGCAGTTCCCCGCGCCCCTTATCGGGCCGGTGGGTGGCTGCGGGATCGTCGTGGCTGAGCGCGCCGTTCCCCGCGCCCCTATCGGGGACGTCGTCGGGTGCCGGATCGTCGTGGCTTGTCGCGCCGTTCCCCGCGCCCCTTGGCGGGCCGGTGGGTGGCTGCGGGATCGTCGTGGCTGAGCGCGCCGTTCCCCGCGCCCCTGTCGGGGGCGTCGTCGGGTGCGGGTGCGTCGTGGCTGAGCGCGCCGTTCCCCGCGCCCCTTGGGGCGCGGGGTTGTTTGTCCGGTTAGCCTGCTGCGGCTATCGGGCCGGGGGTTCGGGCTGTTTTCTGGAGGTCCAGGTCTCGGCGGCGGCGTCGGGCCAGGACCACTCGGCGCTCGGCGGCGGTGAGGCCGCCCCAGACCCCGTACGGCTCGGGTTGCAGCAGTGCGTGTTCCCGGCACTCGATCATCACCGGACAGCGCGCGCAGACCCGCTTCGCCGCTTCCTCGCGGGACAGCCGGGCCGCGGTGGGTTCCTTCGAGGGTGCGAAGAACAGCCCGGCCTCGTCGCGGCGGCACACGGCCTCCGTGTGCCAGGGGGCGTCCTGGTCCCTCTCGCGCACCGGCACCGGCTGGGGCGGAACGGCAGCGACCTGCAGGGACTGATGCGGCGGATGCAGCACGGTCTACTCCTGACGACGGCTTCGCGAGCGAGAGACGATGCAGCAAGGCCTACCCGCTGTACGCGCGCCTATGCACTCAGTTCGCAAGCGCCGAAGATCCCGGCAAGTGCCGGACCGGGCACGGGGCTTCGTCCCGGACCGTGCTCCTCCGGTCGTCGTGGATTCGCGACCGTCAATGTCCCAGATGTTTGCGCAACTTGGCGTTCACCTTGTCGGTGACCCGGTCGAGGATGTCCTCGATCAACTTGCCCCGCTTCGGCTTCGCCTCGATGCTCCCCAGCACCGCCAGCCCGTCCACGTAGACCACGGGGGCGTCCTGTTCGCCCGAGTCCAGCGTGTCCACCTCGAAGCTGCCGAGGACTCCCCCGCCGCTGCCGCGCAGCGACACGTTCTCCGGGACGCGGACCTCGACGCTGCCGAACACCGATATCGCCTTGATCACGACCTGCTGGTGCTCGAAGATCGCCTCGCTGAGGTCTATCTCCACGCTGCCGAAGATCGCGTACGCGTGCGTGCGGCGGCCCACGCGCCAGCGGCCTCTGCGCACGGCCGCGCTGAACACCGCCACCACGTTCTCGTCGGCGACCGGCGGGATCGCGCCCGGGGCGGGCCGGTTGGGGGCCGCCGCGAACGCGGCCGACGGGCGGGGGCGGTGGGCCGCGGGCAGGTCCCGCACCAGCGGTTCCAGTTCACCCACGGTCTTCGCGCGGAAGACCTCCTCGACCCGCTCCGCGTGCTCCTCCGCGGTGAGGCGGCCCTCGGCGTGGGCGTCGCGCAGCATGTCCGCGATCCGGTCGCGGTCCGCGTCGGACGCGCGGAGGTCGGTGTGCTTCCGAAGGTCGGGCTCGGTGTGCTTCTGAAGGTCCACGGCAGCAGCGTACCCAAACGCGATAGATCGCGACTAGAGGGTGTGGACAGCGGGTGTGGACGACCTACTGAGCCTTACCTCACAAGCTCGATGTCCGAGGCAGGTTCTACGCTGGTGGCGCCGCCAACGGAGGCCGGCCGCTGTCTGTCGATGAAGGATTTGGCGAGATGCCGCATAATTCCCCCCCGCCCAGCCCGGCGTTCGCGTACACCGATCTGCTCCCCCAGGGAGAGGACACCACCCCGTACCGGCTGGTGACCTCCGAGGGTGTGTCCACCTTCGAGGCCGACGAGCGCACGTTCCTCAAGGTGGAGCCGGAGGCGCTGCGCACGCTCGCCGCCGAGGCGATCCACGACATCCAGCACTATCTGCGGCCCGCGCACCTCGCTCAGCTGCGGCGCATCATCGACGACCCCGAGGCGTCGAGCAACGACAAGTTCGTCGCGCTGGACCTCCTGAAGAACGCGAACATCGCGGCGGCCGGCGTGCTGCCCATGTGCCAGGACACCGGCACGGCGATCGTGATGGGCAAGCGCGGCCAGAACGTGCTGACGACGGGCGGCGACGAGGCGGCCCTGTCCCACGGCATCTACGACGCGTACCTGAACCTGAACCTGCGGTACTCGCAGATGGCCCCGCTGACCATGTGGGACGAGAAGAACACCGGCTCGAACCTCCCGGCCCAGATCGAGCTGTACGCGGCCGACGGCGGCGCCTACAAGTTCCTCTTCATGGCCAAGGGCGGCGGCTCGGCCAACAAGTCGTTCCTCTACCAGGAGACGAAGGCCGTCCTGAACGAGGCCTCCATGATGAAGTTCCTGGAGGAGAAGATCCGCTCGCTCGGCACGGCCGCCTGCCCGCCGTACCACCTGGCGATCGTCGTCGGCGGTACGAGCGCGGAGTACGCCCTGAAGACCGCGAAGTACGCGTCCGCGCACTACCTGGACGAGATTCCGGACGAGGGGTCCGAGCTGGGCCACGGCTTCCGGGACAAGGACCTGGAGGAGAAGGTCTTCGAGCTGACGCAGAAGATCGGGATCGGCGCGCAGTTCGGCGGCAAGTACTTCTGCCACGACGTGCGCGTGGTGCGGCTGCCCCGGCACGGCGCGTCCTGCCCGGTCGCCATCGCCGTCTCCTGCTCGGCCGACCGCCAGGCCGTCGCGAAGATCACCGCGGAGGGCGTCTTCCTGGAGCAGTTGGAGACCGACCCGGCGCGGTTCCTGCCCGACACGACGGACGAGCACCTGGACGAGGCCGGTGACGTCGTGCGCATCGACCTGAACCGGCCGATGGACGACATCCTCGCCGAGCTGACGAAGTACCCCGTCAAGACCCGGCTGTCCCTCTCCGGGCCGCTCGTCGTGGCGCGTGACATCGCGCACGCGAAGATCAAGGAGCGGCTCGACGCGGGCGAGGAGATGCCGCAGTACCTGAAGGACCACCCCGTGTACTACGCGGGGCCCGCGAAGACCCCCGAGGGGTACGCGTCCGGGTCGTTCGGGCCGACCACGGCCGGGCGCATGGACTCGTACGTGGAGCAGTTCCAGGCGGCGGGCGGGTCTCGGGTGATGCTGGCCAAGGGGAACCGGTCGCAGCAGGTCACCGACGCGTGCGGGGCGCACGGGGGGTTCTATCTCGGGTCCATCGGGGGGCCTGCCGCGCGGCTCGCGCAGGACTGCATCAAGAAGGTCGAGGTCGTCGAGTACGAGGAGCTCGGCATGGAGGCCGTGTGGAAGATCGAGGTGGAGGACTTCCCGGCGTTCGTCGTCGTCGACGACAAGGGCAACGACTTCTTCAAGGACCCGGCGCCGGCGCCTACGTTCACGTCGATTCCCGTGCGGGGTCCTGGGCTCTAGGTTTCCGCCCCCGCCGCCCCTACCCGTTCCCGTCCACGCATGGGGCTGCGCCCCTCGCCCCCGTATCGCGCTGCGCGCTCGTCCTCAAACGCCGGACGGGCTGAAGAGCTTTCAGCCCGTCCGGCGTTTGAGGACCGGGGGTTCGGGGGCAGCGCCCCCGAGTCAGTGACGGGAATGGTTACGGGCGGCGGGGGCGATATACCTGCTATGACCGACTACCGCATCGAACACGACTCCATGGGCGAGGTCCGCGTCCCCGCGGACGCGAAGTGGCGGGCCCAGACCCAGCGCGCCGTCGAGAACTTCCCCATCTCCGGGCAGCATCTGGAGCGCGCCCACATCGAGGCCCTGGCCAGGATCAAGGCGGCGGCGGCCAAGGTGAACGCGGGCCTCGGGGTGCTGGACAAGGACGTCGCGGAGGCGATCCAGGAGGCGGCGGCCGAGGTCGCGGACGGGAAGTGGGACGCGGAGTTCCCCGTGGACGTCTTCCAGACGGGGTCGGGGACCTCGTCCAACATGAACACCAACGAGGTCCTCGCCACGCTGGCGACGGAACGGCTCGGCAGGGACGTACACCCGAACGACCACGTGAACGCCTCACAGTCCAGCAACGACGTCTTCCCGTCGTCCCTCCACATCGCCGCGACCGCCGCCGTCACCCGTGATCTCGTCCCGGCGCTCGACCACCTCGCCGCCGCGCTGTCCAGGAAGTCCGAGGAGTTCGCCGATGTGGTGAAGTCCGGCCGGACCCATCTGATGGACGCCACGCCGGTGACGCTGGGCCAGGAGTTCGGCGGGTACGCGGCCCAGGTGCGGTACGGGATCGAGCGGCTGGAGGCCTCCCTGCCGCGGCTCGCCGAGCTGCCGCTCGGGGGAACGGCCGTCGGGACCGGGATCAACACGCCGCCCGGGTTCTCCGGCGCGGTGATCGCCGAGGTCGCGCGCACCACCGGGCTGCCGCTGACCGAGGCGCGCGACCACTTCGAGGCGCAGGGCGCGCGGGACGGGATCGTCGAGACCAGCGGGCAGCTGCGGACCATCGCCGTGGGGCTCACGAAGATCGCGAACGATCTGCGGTGGATGGCCTCCGGACCGCGTACGGGGCTCGCGGAGATCAATCTGCCCGATCTGCAGCCGGGGTCCTCGATCATGCCCGGCAAGGTGAATCCGGTGATTCCCGAGGCCGTGCTGATGGTGGCCGCGCAGGTGGTCGGGAACGACGCCACGATCGGTGTCGCCGGAGCCTCCGGCAACTTCGAGCTGAACGTCATGCTGCCGGTCATCGCGAAGAACGTCCTTGAGTCCGTGCGGCTGCTCGCCAACGTCTCCCGGCTGCTCGCCGACCGGACCGTGGACGGCATCACGGCCAACCGCGAGCGGGCCCGCGAGTACGCCGAGTCGTCGCCGTCGGTCGTGACCCCGCTGAACAAGTACATCGGGTACGAGGAGGCCGCCAAGGTCGCCAAGAAGGCGCTGGCCGAGCGGAGGACCATCCGCGAGGTCGTGCTCGAATCGGGGTACGTGGAGCGCGGCGACCTCACCCGGGAGCAACTGGACGAGGCCCTGGATGTCCTGCGGATGACAAGGCCGTAACGTCGTCCGGCGAGCAGGCGAACCATGGCGCTTACCGCAGCATCGTATGCCCTGGGCACCTAATATCTGTTCATGGCAGAGGGTGGAGCGGTGACACACGTGGAAGCGGGCGGTTCGGCGGCGTACTGGAACCCCGGGAGTCAGATCCTGTGGCGGTACCGGGAGAACGCCGGCGATCACGTCCACATCGCGCGTCCCGTGACCGTCGTGCGGGACGACGGCGACCTGCTCGCCGTGTGGCTGGCCCCGGGGACGGAGTGCGTGAAACCCGTCCTGACGGACGGCACGTCCGTGCACGCGGAGCCGCTGGAGTCCCGCTACACCAAGCCGCGGACCGTGCAGCGCGACCGCTGGTTCGGCACGGGCGTCCTGAAGCTGGCGCGGCCCGGCGAGCCCTGGTCGGTGTGGCTGTTCTGGGAGCCGGGCTGGCAGTTCAAGAACTGGTACGTCAACTTGGAGGAACCGCTGGCCAGATGGGCCGGCGGGGTCGATTCCGAGGACCACTTCCTGGACATCTCGGTACATCCGGACCGGACTTGGGGCTGGCGCGACGAGGACGAGTTCGCGCAGGCCCAGCGGGACGGCCTGATGGACGAACGGCTGGCCGCGCGCGTGGGCGAGGCCGGACGCGCCGCGGTGGAGGTGATCCGCCGCTGGGGCCCGCCGTTCTCGGACGGCTGGCAGCACTGGCGGCCCGATCCCGCCTGGTCCGTGCCGTCCCTGCCCGACGACTGGGATCGCACACCGGCGCACGTGTCCACGTGAGACCCTTGATACGCCCCCGTGGTAGAACCGTAGGATCGTCCTCCGCAACGCGAACGAACAGTCAGGGTCGGTGCTCGACACCGTCGTTGAGGAGTGATGGTCGGGCGGCGGGCGGGTGCGCCACGGCAACTCCCGCACAAAGCGCTGGGCTTGACCGAACGTCACCGAGGGGCGGCAGGACGTGAGCGTGGGGTACGAGGGTCACAGCGGTACGGCCCGGCGCCGGCGAATCAGACCGTTCCCGCCGGTGTCCGAAGGTCATTCTTCTGAGAGGCTGTCTGATCACGCGGGGATTCCGTTCCTGGGGCACGCATTCCGGGTATCGGGCTCTCTGCGGGACGAACTGCACGCACGGCGCGCAGCACCGGACGGATGGATTCGACACGCGTGACGGAGCACCCCACCTCCCATGAGCGCCGACAGCCAAGCGCTGCCAGGCCCACGGCCCCCGCGGACCCTCGCGGGGCGCTTCTGCGCACCCCGGAGCCGCCCGCACAGGGCTCACCCGGTTTACCGGCGCAGGGACGGCCTGACGACACCCCCGACACCCCGGGGGCCGTCGGCATGCCCGTTCCCGACGGCCAGGGCCCGATCGGCGCACCCGTGACCGCGGACGCACAGTCCGCCGCCACGGGCGCGCCCGCCGGTTCCGGGCCCGAGCACTCCCAGCCGTCGGCCACCGAACCGGCCGGCGAACCCGATCCGCACCGGCCGCGGCCCGAGTCCCTGGGCGGCGGGTCCGGCACGGAGGCCGCCGTCCACCTGGGCGGCAAGGACCGGCGTACGGGACAGAGCCCGGCGCCCGGCGCACCCATGCCCATGCGCCGGGACGGCGACCGGCTGCGCTTCGTGGGCGCCGCCACCCGGCGGATCGCCCGAGGCATCGACCTCGACGAGATCGTGATGGGCCTGTGCCGGGCCACCGTGCCGACCTTCTCGGACGCGATCCTCGTCTATCTGCGCGATCCGCTGCCGGTGGGCGACGAGCGGCCCACCGGGCCCGTCGTGCTGCGGCTGCGGCGCACGGACCGGATCCCCGAGGACCGGGACACCGAGGGCTTCCTGCTGCCCGCGCTGCAGCCCGAGCCGGACCTCGGCATCACCGCCGAGCTGTGCACCGTACGGCCCGGTGGCGCCCTGAACGAGGTGCTGCGCGGGGTACGGCCCGTCTTCGCGGACGCGCCCGCCGCCAGGGCCGCGCTGCCCGAGCTGATCGGCGACGACCTGAGCGTGCCCGGCGGGCAGCGCGCGATCCTCGCGCCGCTGCGCGGCCGGCGGCGCGTGATCGGGGCCGCGCTGTTCCTGCGCCGCCCCGACCGGCCCGCCTTCGAGACGGACGACCTGCTGGTCGCGGCGCAGCTCGCCACGCACAGCGCGCTCGGCATCGACAAGGCGGTGCTGTACGGGCGCGAGGCGTACATCGCGGACGAACTGCAGCGCACGATGCTGCCCGAGACCCTGCCCCGGCCGACCGGTGTGCGGCTGGCGTCCCGGTATCTGCCGGCCGCCGAGACCGCGCGGGTCGGCGGCGACTGGTACGACGCGATCCCCCTGCCCGGCAGCCGGGTCGCCCTCGTCGTGGGTGACGTCATGGGCCACTCCATGACCTCCGCGGCGATCATGGGCCAGCTGCGCACGACCGCGCAGACCCTCGCCGGGCTCGACCTGCCGCCGCAGGAGGTCCTGCACCACCTGGACGAGCAGGCCCAGCGCCTGGGCACCGACCGCATGGCGACCTGCCTGTACGCGGTGTACGACCCGGTCGCGCACCGCATCACCATCGCCAACGCGGGCCATCCCCCGCCCGTACTGCTGCATCTGGGCGGGCGCGCCGAGGTACTGCGCGTACCGCCCGGTGCTCCCATCGGCGTAGGGGGCGTGGACTTCGAGGCGGTCGAGCTGGACGCGCCCGCGGGCGCCACGCTGCTGCTGTACACCGACGGGCTCGTGGAGTCGCGGCTGCGTGACGTGTGGACCGGGATAGAGCAGCTGCGCGAGCGGATCGCCGCCACCGCCCAGCTGACCGGACCGGACCATCCGCCGCCCCTGGAAGCCCTGTGCGACGAGGTGCTCGACATGCTCGGCCCGGGTGACCGGGACGACGACATCGCGCTGCTCGCCGCCCGCTTCGACGGGATCGCGCCGAGCGATGTCGCGCTGTGGCACCTCGACCCCGAGGACGCGGCGCCCGGCCGGGCCCGCCGGCTGGCCCGCAAGGCGCTGTCCCGCTGGGACCTGGAGGAGCTCACGGACTCCGTGGAGCTGCTCGTCAGCGAGGTCGTCACCAACGCCGTGCGGTACGCGTCACGGCCCGTGACGCTGCGGCTGCTGCGTACCGACGTGCTGCGCTGCGAGGTCGGCGACGACGTCCCGCAGCTGCCCCGGCTGCGGCAGGCGCGCGCCACGGACGAGGGCGGACGCGGTCTCTACCTGGTGAACAAGCTGGCCAGGCGGTGGGGTGCGACCCGGCTCAGTGCGGGAAAGGTCGTCTGGTTCGAGTTGAACCACAGCTGAGGGGTACCCAGGCGGCACTCACCCCGGCAGTGACCCGGCGAGCCCGAAAGCGAGCCGGAACACCACCGGAATTGGACCCCGTCCAAATGTTGCCGACATCCCGTCGGCGGAGTTGACTGCTGGGTGAGCGAAGCGATCAATCGACTCTTCTCGAACGGGAGGACGCTCGTGACGCAGGCACCCGACCAGGCTCCGTACACCACGAACAACGTCGGGATTCCGGTGGAGAGCGACGAACACTCGCTCACCGTCGGACCCGACGGCCCGATCCTGCTCCAGGACCATTACCTCATCGAGAAGATGGCCCAGTTCAACCGGGAGCGGGTACCGGAGCGGGTGGTGCACGCCAAGGGCAGTGGCGCGTACGGCTTCTTCGAAGTCACCAACGACGTCAGCCAGTTCACCCGGGCCGACCTCTTCCAGCCCGGGAAGCGCACGGACATGCTGGCGCGCTTCTCCACCGTCGCGGGTGAGCAGGGCTCCCCCGACACCTGGCGCGACCCACGCGGTTTCGCGCTGAAGTTCTACACCGAGCACGGCAACTACGACATGGTCGGCAACAACACGCCGGTCTTCTTCGTCCGTGACACGATCAAGTTCCAGGACTTCATCCGCTCGCAGAAGCGCCACCCGGCGACCGGGCTGCGCAGCAACGACATGCAGTGGGACTTCTGGACACTCTCGCCCGAGTCCGCGCACCAGGTGACGTGGCTGATGGGCGACCGGGGCATCCCGAAGACGTACCGCCACATGAACGGCTACTCGTCCCACACCTATATGTGGATCAACGGCGGCGGTGAGCGGTTCTGGGTGAAGTACCACTTCAAGACCGATCAGGGCATCGAGTTCCTCCCCCAGGCCGAGGCCGACGAGCTGGCCGGTGCGGACGCGGACAAGCACCGCCGTGACCTGTACGAGTCGATCGATTCCGGGAACGCGCCGAGCTGGACCCTCAAGGTCCAGGTCATGCCGTTCGAGGACGCGGCGGACTACCGCTTCAACCCCTTCGACCTGACGAAGGTGTGGCCGCACAGCGACTACCCGCTGATCGACGTCGGCCGGATGGTCCTCGACAAGAACCCCGAGGACTACTTCGTCCACATCGAGCAGGCCGCCTTCGAGCCGTCCAACCTGGTGCCGGGCATCGGGCCCTCGCCGGACAAGATGCTGCTCGGCCGGCTCTTCTCGTACCCGGACACCCACCGGTACCGGATCGGGCCGAACTACGCGCAGCTGCCGCCCAACCGGCCGCACTCGGCGGTGAACTCGTACGCCAAGGACGGGCCGATGCGGTACGTGCCGTCCAGTGCGGCGCGGCCGTACGCGCCCAACTCGTACGGCGGGCCCGCGGCCGACTTCGGGCGGTTCGGTGAGCCGGCGAGCTGGCAGACCGCGGGTGAGCTGGTGCGCGAGGCGACGAAGCGGCATCGTGAGGACGACGATTTCGGGCAGGCCGGGACGATGGTTCGGCAGGTGCTCGATGATGCTCAGCGTGAGCGGCTCGTGGCGAACGTCAGCGGGCATCTGTTGGCCGATGTTTCACAGCCTGTGCTTGAACGGGCGTTCCAGTACTGGCGGAACGTCGACAAGGGGATCGGCGATCGGATCGCCCAGGCGGTCAGGGGGGCGTGAACGCCGGTGGAGAGCTGCGGGTCCGCTGTGGCCGGCCGCGCAGTTCCCCGCGCCCCTAAAGGCAAAAGACTGCGCAGTTCCCCGCGCCCCTGGGTGGGACGGGGCGCAGCCCCTCCCCGAGGGGCGCGGGGAACTGCGCGGCCCGCCCCCACCGGGGCCGCAGGTCACTGGACGCGGGTCAGTCGTCTGATTGGGGGTCGTCGGGGTCCGGGGGGAGTTCTATGCCGCCCGAGGACGACGGGGCGCTCGTCGTCGGGGTGGGGTCCTCTTCCGTGGGGGTCTCCTCGGGGGAGGACTCCGGCGGCGAGGTGCTCGTCGGCGGTTTCGTCGTCGGGTCCTCGGTGGAGGGCTCCACGGACGGGGCAGTCGTCGTGGGCGTGACCGTCGGCGTAAGGGTCGGCTTGACCGCCGCACCCTGCTTCGTGTCCAGGTCGAACTTGGTCACGTCACCCATCGCGTCGAAGGTGTACGCCGCCCAGATCTGCGCGGGATAGCCACCTCCGTTGACGCGGCCCTTGCCCGGCAGGAGGCCGGTGGCCCCCTGCATCGTCACCTGCGCGTGGGACTTCGCGTCCTCGCCGAACATCCCGACCGAGGTGACCAGGTCCGGCGTGTAACCGGTGAACCAGGCCGACCTGTTGAAGTCGGACGTACCCGTCTTGCCCGCGACCTGCTGCCCGTCCCGGGACGGGTTGTCGCGCACGGACGTCCGGGCCGTACCGTCGTCGACCACACCCGTCAGCACCGAGGTGACGGTGTCGGCGGCCTCGCGGCTGACGACCTGATCGCCGATCGGGTCCGGGAACTTGACCGCGCGGTCCTTGTGCTCGACCTTCTTGATGACGGCCGGGGTGACCTTCTTGCCGTGGTTGTCGAGGGTCGCGTAGACCCCGGCCATCTCCAGCGGGCTCGCGCCCATCGTGCCGAGGGTCTGGGCGGGCACCGACTTGACGCCCTCGACGTCCATGCCCAGCTCGCCCGCGGTCTTCATGACCTGGTCCATGCCGACGTCCACGCCCATCTGCGCGAAGACGGAGTTGATGGACTTGTTCATCGCGGTCTGGACGTCGACGTCGCCGTAGTCGACGTCGTCCTCGTTCGGCGGGGAGAACCCGACCTTCGTACCGTCGTCGAGGACGGGACGCTTGCTGGTGCCGTCGTAGATCGTGTTCGCCGCGATCGGGTCGTCGTCCTGGGTCGTGGCGTCCTTGTCGACGGCCGCGGCCAGGATGACCGGCTTGAAGGTGGAGGCGGGCTGGTAGTCGCGGCGCGTGGCGTTGTTCGTGAAGTGCTTCACGTAGTCCACACCGCCGTACATCGCCAGGACCCGGCCCGTCTTCGGGTCGACGGAGGCGGCGCCGGCCTGGATGTCGGCGTCGACGTCCCGCTTCTTCCCGTCCAGCTTGCTGGTGAGCCTGGCCTTGACGGCCTTCTCCAGCTGGGCCTGCTTCTTCTTGTCGATGTTCAGCGTGATGGTCCAGCCACCCGCCTTGACCATCGTCGCGGCCTCGTCCATGTCGGAGGCGGTGCCCTCCTCGACGAGCTGCTTCTCCAGCGTCGAGTTGGCGGCCTCCACCAGGTAGCCCGCCTGGCCCTCCAGGCCGGGTGCGCCCTTGGGGTCCTTCGGTACGGGGAACGTCATGGCGTCGCGCTTGGCGGAGTCCAGCCAGCCCTCCTCGACCATGTTGTCGAGGACGTAGTTCCAGCGGTTCTTGACGAGCTTCTTGCTGGTGTCGCTCGCCACCGCCCAGTCGTACTGGCTCGGGGCCTGGAGCAGGGCGGCGAGATACGCGCTCTGGGCGACGCTGAGCCTGTCCGCGTCGACCCGGTAGTACGCCTGCGCGGCGGCCTGGATGCCCCAGGCGTTGCGGCCGTAGTAGCTGGTGTTGATGTAGCCCGCGAGGATGGCGTCCTTGGACTGCTGGCGGTCCACCTTCAGCGAGATGACCAGTTCCTTCAGCTTGCGCGTGACGGTCTGGTCCTGCGTGAGGTAGTAGTTCTTGACGTACTGCTGGGTGATCGTCGAACCGCCCTGCTTGCCCTTGCCGGACAGGGTGTTCAGCAGACCGCGGGCGGTGCCCCTCAGGTCGACGCCGGAGTCCTTGTAGAAGGACTTGTTCTCGGCGGCGACGAAGGTCATCCGGACGCCCTTGGAGACCTGGTCCAGGTCGACCAGCTCGCGGTTGACCTCACCGTCGCGGGCGAGCGTGTCGCCGTTGGCGTACTTGTAGATGTTGCTCTGCTGCACCGCCGCCGCGTTCCCCTTGGGGACGTCGATCATCAGGTAGAGCCCGACGAAGGCGGCCATGCCGAGCAGGCAGAGACCGAAGAACGTGCCGAGGATCTTCTTCCAGGTGAAGAGCCGGCGTATGCCGCTCTTGCCGGTCTTGCCCTCCGCCTTGGACGAGCGTTTCGGCGCGCCGCGGTGTCCACCGCGCTGCCGCGCTCGTCTCTCATCCGCTCGTCCCATGGATACGTCCGCTCCGCTTCCGTCTCTCGTGTCTCACAGGTTCATCGCTCAGGTCAGCTCAGCAAACTAACACCGCAGCTGAGGACAAACGCCTGCCGATCCGGCCTTTTACGGACGTGAGAATCAGCACCCACCCCTATGGAACCGACGATTCACGGGAGTGGAAGGTTGCCGTGCCGGGTAAAGTGATATCACTTAGATAGGCATTGATGGATCGAGCCGAGCGTCCGCACACGGGACGACGACGCCGAAAGCACCACGAAACGGGGGACCACCCATGTCCACACACGACTCTCCGGACACAGGCTCAGGAACAGGGGCAGGAACGGGCGCGGGAACGGGGGCGGGCATGGCCGACGTACCCGCGATGCCCGCCCCGCGCGTACGGGAGGTCTCCGCGCACAGCATCGGCGGCGGGCTCGCGCTGCTGCTCGGGCTCCTCGGACTGCTGCTGGGCGCCGCGCTGGTGGTCTCCGCCACCGCCGTGGACGCCACCGGCGGCAAGGCCGTGCTCATCGTGGCCGGCATCCTGATCGGCCTCGCCGCCTTCATCGCCATGTGCGGGCTGAACATGGTGGCGCCCGGCGAGGCCCGCGTCGTCCAGCTCTTCGGCCGCTACCGCGGCACGATCCGCGAGGACGGGCTGCGCTGGGTGAACCCGCTCACGTCCCGTACGAAGATCTCGACGCGCGTACGCAATCACGAGACGGCCGTCCTCAAGGTCAACGACGCCTACGGCAACCCGATCGAACTCGCCGCCGTCGTGGTGTGGCGCGTCGAGGACACCGCGCAGGCGAGCTTCGAGGTGGACGACTTCCTGGAGTTCGTCTCCACGCAGACCGAGGCGGCCGTGCGGCACATCGCCATCGAGTACCCGTACGACGCCCACGACGAGGAGGGCCTGTCCCTGCGGGGCAACGCGGAGGAGATCACCGAGAAGCTCGCGGTCGAGCTGCGGGCGCGGGTGGACGCCGCGGGCGTGCAGATCATCGAGTCCCGCTTCACGCATCTCGCGTACGCGCCCGAGATCGCCTCGGCGATGCTCCAGCGGCAGCAGGCGGGGGCGGTCGTCGCCGCGCGGCGCCAGATCGTGGACGGGGCGGTCGGCATGGTGGAGGCCGCGCTCGCGCGGATCTCCGAGCGGGACATCGTGGAGCTGGATTCCGAGCGGAAGGCGGCGATGGTGTCCAATCTGATGGTGGTGCTGTGCGGGGACCGGGCGCCGCAGCCCGTCCTGAACACGGGGTCCCTCTACCAGTGAGTTCGTCTCCGGAGGGGGCCCCTCCGACTCCCCCCGATCCGCCTCGGCGACGGCCGCAGCAGCAGCGCAAGCAGGTGCTGTTGCGGCTGGATCCGCTGGTGTACGAGGCGTTGGCGCGGTGGGCCGGGGACGAGCTGCGCTCCGCCAACGCGCAGATCGAGTTCCTGCTGCGGCGAGCACTGGGCGAGGCGGGCCGCCTCCCCGGCGGCACGGGCCCCCTCCCCCGCCGAGGCCGCCCTCCCCTCTCCGAGGAGGGTGAGGAGTAGGCGGGTCCGTTGTCGGGTGCGGCCCGGTGGGGGCCCGGCCGCGCAGTTCCCCGCGCCCCTTCGTCCGGGTGCGGGCCCGGTGGGGGTTGCTCGCGCCGTTCCTCGCGCCCCTAAAGGCGAAAAGCTGGGGCGCAGCCCCGCTTTTCAGGGGCGCGGGGAACTGCGCGGCCCGCCCCCACCGGCCCGCACCCGAAGCAGTGCGATCGACGGCGGTGCCGCGGTCGCAGAACCGTGACAATCGGTCCTGACCTGCGAGGACGCACCCTCTGGAAGAGGGTCTACACAGTGCGTATACACGGTGTGTATACGCACTGTGTAGAGTGCTCCGCATGTCCATCGGTCACACCCTTCTAGGGCTCCTGGAGTCCGGCCCCCGTCACGGTTACGACCTGAAGCGGGCCTTCGACGAGAAGTTCGGTCACGACCGGCCGCTCCACTACGGCCAGGTCTATTCGACGATGTCCCGGCTGTTGAAGAACGGCCTCGTGGAGGTCGACGGGATAGAGGCGGGCGACGGCCCCGAGCGCAAGCGGTACGCGATCACCGAGGCGGGCGTCACCGACGTCCAGCAGTGGCTCGCGACGCCGGAGAAGCCGGAGCCGTATCTCCAGTCGACCCTCTACACGAAGGTCGTCCTCGCCCTCCTGACGCACCGCGACGCGTCCGAGATCCTCGACACCCAGCGCTCGGAACACCTGCGCATGATGCGCATCCTCACCGACCGCAAACGCAAGGGCGATCTCGCCGACCAGCTGATCTGCGACCACGCTCTCTTCCATCTCGAGGCCGACCTGCGGTGGCTCGAACTCACCGCGGCCCGCCTCGGCAAACTCGCTGAGGCGGTGACCCGATGACCCCCGCAGGCTCCCTGCTCGTGGCCCACGACCTGCGCAAGGCGTACGGCCCCACCAACGCCCTCGACGGCGCCGAGTTCTCCATCCACCCGGGCGAGGTCGTCGCCGTGATGGGCCCCTCCGGCTCCGGCAAGTCGACCCTCCTGCACTGTCTCGCCGGCATCGTGACGCCCGACTCGGGCTCGATCACGTACAACGGCCGTGAGATGGCGACCATGAACGACTCCCAGCGCAGCGCGCTGCGGCGCTCGCAGTTCGGGTTCGTCTTCCAGTTCGGCCAGCTGGTGCCGGAGCTGACCTGCGTCGAGAACGTGGCCCTGCCGCTGCGCCTCAACGGCACCTCCCGCAAGGAGGCCGAGCGCACCGCGCTGGCCTGGATGGAGCGCCTGGAGGTCGACGACCTGGCGGGCAAGCGCCCCGGCGAGGTCTCCGGCGGTCAGGGCCAGCGCGTCGCCGTGGCCCGTTCCCTGGTCACCAGCCCTCGGGTGCTGTTCGCGGACGAGCCCACCGGCGCCCTCGACTCGCTCAACGGCGAGCGCGTGATGGAGCTGCTCACGGACGCCGCCCGGTCCGCGAACGCCGCCGTCGTCCTCGTCACGCACGAGACCCGGGTGGCCGCCTACTCGGACCGCGAGATCGTCGTACGCGACGGGAAGTCCCGGGACATGGAGCGCGCCGTATGAGCGCCCGCCCGTCGACGACCGCCGCCCCGCCCGAGGCTCCCCCGGAGCTGCCCGCCTGGGACGACCCGCGCCACGCGACCCCGATGCTGCGGCAGTGGTCCAGGGACCTCGCCATGGGCATCAAGTTCGCGTTCACCGGCGGTCGCGAGGGCTGGGTACGGGTCCTGCTCACCGGTGTCGGGGTAGGGCTCGGTGTGGCGCTGCTGCTGCTCACCACCGCCATCCCGAGCGCGATGCAGGCACGGTCCGACCGCGAGTACGCCCGCATGGACCTGGCGATGAACGGCGTCGAGCCGGCGAAGTCCGACAACACGGTGCTCGTCGCGAACGTCGACACCGAGTTCCGCGGCCTGGACGTACGCGGCCGTCAGCTGGAGCCGGAGGGCCTGCGGGCGCCGCTGCCGCCGGGCATCGAGAAGTTCCCCGCGCCGGGCGAGATGATCGTGTCCCCCGCGCTGAAGGAACTGCTGGACTCCAAGGACGCCAAGCTGCTGCACGACCGGCTGCCGTACCGCGTCACGGGAACCATCGGTGAGAGCGGCCTGATCGGCTCGGCCGAACTCGCCTACTACGCGGGCGGCCAGGACCTGGCGAAGTTCGACGAAGGCTCCCGCATCGTGCGCCTCGACACCTTCGGCGCGCGGAAGGGGCCCGCGGAGGAGATGGACCCGGTCCTTCTCCTGCTCGTCCTCACGGTCTTCGTGGTGCTGCTGATGCCGGTCGGCGTCTTCATCGCCGCGGCCGTACGCTTCGGCGGCGAGCGGCGCGACCGCAGGCTGGCCGCGTTGCGGCTGGTCGGCGCCGACGGCCGGATGACCCGCCGGATCGCCGCGGGCGAGGCACTCGCCGGAGCCTTCCTCGGGCTGGCCTTCGGTGTCGGTTTCTTCCTGATCGGCCGCCAGATCGCCGGTTCCCTGGAGCTCTTCGGGATCAGCGTCTTCCCGAGCTACCTCGACCCGACGCCCGTCCTCGCCGTCCTGATCGCCGTCGCCGTCCCGGCCGCCGCGGTGGCGGTGACGCTCCTCGCCCTGCGCGGCGTGGTCATCGAACCGCTCGGCGTGGTGCGTACGGCCAGGCCCGCGCGGCGCCGGCTGTGGTGGCGGCTGCTGCTGCCGCTGGGCGGCCTCGGCCTGCTCGCCCCGATGATCGGGAAGGGCAACGAGAACGGCGACTTCAACGAGTACATGGTGACCGGCGGTGTCGTCCTGCTCCTCGTCGGCATCACCGCGCTGCTGCCGTGGGTCGTGGAGGCCGTCGTGGCCCGGCTGAACTCGGGCTCGGTCTCCTGGCAGCTGGCCGTCCGCAGGCTCCAGTTGAGCAGTGGCACCGCGGCCCGCATGGTCAACGGCATCGCGGTGGCGGTGGCCGGCGCGATCGCCCTGCAGATGCTGTTCTCCGGTGTCGAGAGCGACTACACGAAGTCCACGGGCGAGGACCTCTCGCGCGCCCAGATGCAGGTCTCCGTACCGAAGTCCGTCTCCCTCGCGGACGCCCGGACCGAGCTCGCGGACACCCGCGGTGTGCGCGGCGCGGTCGCGCTGTCCGACCTCTCGCTGAGCGAGCGCGCGAAGAACCCCGACACGTCCTCGGGGATCACGGTCGGCGACTGCACCGCCCTGCGCGAGGTGGCGAAGCTGTCCTCGTGCCGCGAGGGCGATGTGTTCGCCGTGCAGGGCGCCGAGTACGACTCGGAGACCGCGAAGTTCGCGAAGCCCGGCCGCAAGCTCGTCATCGACCCCACCTACGACGATGTCGTGAAGGGCGCGGAGGTGGCCTGGACCGTGCCGAAGGGCATCAAGAAGGCCGATCCGCGCAAGGACCCGACGGGCTGGGAGCGGGGCGGTTTCCTGTTCACCACGAGCGCGTTGCCCGCCGCGGCGGTTCCGGCGAGCAGCGGGGTGATCTACCTCAAGCTCGACGGGACGGTCCCGGACGGACAGGAGATCGTGCGCAACACCGCGGCGAAGATCAACCCGCTCACCGAGCCCATGACGTTCACGGGAAGTCAGCGCTCGGACCGCTTCGACTCCATCCGCACCGGGCTGTTCGTCGGCGCCGCCTGCGTCCTCGCGCTGATCGGGGCGAGCCTGCTGGTCTCCCAGCTGGAGCAGTTGCGCGAGCGCAAGAAGCTGCTCTCGGCGCTGGTCGCCTTCGGCACCCGGCGCCGCACTCTGAGCCTGTCGGTCCTGTGGCAGACCGCGATCCCGGTCGCGCTGGGCCTGCTCCTCGCCTCGGTGGTGGGCCTCACGCTGGGCGCGGTCCTCCTGAAGATGACGGCCACGCCGGTGACGGTGGACTGGCTGAGCGTGCTGGCCATGACGGGCATCGGCGCGGTGGTGGTCCTGGCCGTGACGGCCCTGAGCGTCCCACCGCTCCTGCGCCTGATGCGCCCGGACGGCCTGCGCACGGAGTAGCCCCCGGAGGGGTCCGTCATCGCCGGTCGCGCCGTTCCCCGCGCCCCTTCAGGGGTGGCCGCGCCGTTGCCGGTGCGGGTGTCACAACACCCGTACCGGCAACGGCTTCAGCTCTTCCCGGAGCGCCCCCGCCAGCTCCCCGTACTCCCCCGCCCGCGCAGCCCCACCCCGCATCGCCAGCGCGATCCGCCGAGTGGGAGCCGGCTCCGCGAAATACCCGGTGAGCAGCTGACTGCTCCGAGCGGTCTCGACCGTGACGGCCGTACGGGGCAGCAGCGTCACCCCCAGACCACCCGCGACCAGTTGCACCAGCGTGGAGAGCCCCGCCGCGGTCGTCGTGACCGGCGCGTCCGCCCGCCCGGCCTCCCGGCAGATGTCGAGCGCCTGGTCCCGCAGACAGTGCCCCTCGTCCAGCAGCAGCAGATTCAGCTCGCGCAGCGCCTCACGCGGAATGCCCTCCCTGCCGCCCAGCCGGTGGTCCAACGGTGTGACCAGCACGAAGTCCTCGTCGAACAGCGGAAGTTCCACGACCCCGGGCACTCCGAGGGGCACCGCGAGCAGCAGCAGGTCGAGCCGGCCCGTGGTGAGCCCGTCGAGGAGGTTCGACGTCTGCTCCTCGTGGACCTGGAGGTCGAGCGCCGGATAGCGGTCGTGGACGAGTCGCAGGACGGTCGGCAGCAGATACGGCGCCACCGTCGGGATCACCCCGAGCCGCAGCACCCCGGTGAACGGCGCCCGTACCGCCTCGGCCTCCTCCATCAGCGCGCCCACCTCGTCGAGCACCGCCCTGGCCCGTACGACCAGCCGCTCGCCCGCCGGTGACAGGATCACCTTGCGGGTCGTACGCTCCAGCAGCGTCACACCGAGGGTCTCCTCCAGCGCCGAGACCGCGCCGGACAGCGCGGGCTGGCTCATGCCGAGGGCGGCGGCCGCGTCCCTGAAGTGCAGATGCTCGGCCACCGCGGCGAAGGCGCGCAGCTGCGAGAGGCTGGGCTGCCTCTTCCTGACGGGGGGCAACGGGGGTCCTCTCGCTCGTCTGTCCACTCACGCGTACCGGCGCACGCGCCTGCACCGCTCACGTGCACTGATAGCTGTTTCCGATCAACACGACCGAGTGTAGCTATTTCCCTAATCAATGCACTCTGTGCCACGATCATGGACGTCCAACCCATGGGAAAACCCCGCAAAATAGGGTTTTCTTCGTTACAAGGAGAGCGCGTGCTCACTGTCGGTGACAAGTTCCCCCCGTTCGATCTGACTGCCTGTGTCTCGCTGGAGAAGGGCGAGGAGTTCGAGCAGATCAACCACAAGACGTACGAAGGTCAGTGGAAGATCGTCTTCGCGTGGCCCAAGGACTTCACCTTCGTGTGCCCGACCGAGATCGCCGCCTTCGGAAAGCTGAACGACGAGTTCGCCGACCGTGACGCCCAGGTCCTCGGCTTCTCCGGTGACTCCGAGTTCGTGCACCACGCCTGGCGCAAGGACCACCCGGACCTGACCGACCTGCCGTTCCCGATGATGGCCGACTCGAAGCACGAGCTGATGCGTGACCTCGGCATCGAGGGCGAGGACGGCTTCGCCAAGCGCGCCGTCTTCATCGTCGACCAGAACAACGAGATCCAGTTCTCCATGGTGACCGCCGGCTCCGTCGGCCGTAACCCCAAGGAGGTCCTGCGGGTCCTGGACGCGCTCCAGACCGACGAGCTGTGCCCCTGCAACTGGACCAAGGGCGAGACCACGCTCGACCCGGTCAAGCTCCTGGCCGGTGAGTGACCCATGTCCCTCGACGCGCTGAAGTCCGCGATTCCGGACTACGCGAAGGACCTCCGGCTGAACCTCGGTTCCGTCATCGGCAACTCCGACCTTCCGCAGCAGCAGCTGTGGGGCACGGTCCTCGCGTGCGCCATCGCCTCGCGGTCGCCGCGGGTGCTGCGCGAGCTGGAGGAGGAGGCCAACGCGAAGCTCTCGCCCGAGGCGTACACGGCGGCGAAGTCCGCGGCGGCGGTCATGGCGATGAACAACGTCTTCTACCGGACGCGGCATCTGCTCTCCGATCCGGAGTACGGGACGCTGCGGGCCGGACTGCGGATGAACGTCATCGGCAACCCGGGTGTGGAGAAGGTCGACTTCGAGCTGTGGTCGTTGGCCGTTTCCGCGATCAATGGGTGCGGGCAGTGTCTTGACTCGCACGAGCAGGTGCTTCGCAGGGCGGGTGTGGACCGGGAGACGATTCAGGAAGCGTTCAAGATCGCGGCGGTTGTGCAGGCGGTCGGGGTGACGCTGGACTCCGAGGCGGTCCTGGCGGAGTAGCTCCGCGGGGTCACTGTGTCCTCAAACGCCGGACGGGCTGAAATGCTTTCAGCCCGTCCGGCGTTTGAGGACAACGGGGGCGAGGGGGCGCAGCCCCCATACGTGGACGGGAACGGGTAGGGGCGGCGGGGGCGAAAAACCCTCTACGCCTGCGGCGATGGCGTGTCCTCCGGAGGCGGGGGCGCGGCTGTCGCCGCCGTCGAGCCGTGCGGCCCCGGCGCATACCGCAGCGCCGACTCACGCGAGTGGGACCGCAAGTACCCCACCACCGTGTTGGTGACCGCGACGAGCGGCACGGCGACCACCGCTCCGCCGATCCCCGCGACCATCCCTCCCGCCGCCACGGACAGTACGACGGCCAGCGGATGCACCCGCACCGCCCGCCCGAGGATGAAGGGCTGCAGGATGTGGCCCTCGATCTGCTGGACGGCCAGCACCACGGCCAGGGTCATGACCGCCGTGAAGACGCCCTGCGTGACGAGGGCGACGACGACCGCCAGCGCCCCGGAGATGACCGCACCGACCAGCGGGATGAACGCGCCGAGGAAGATGAAGACGGCGAGCGGGACGGCCATCGGGACGTCGAGGAAGAAGATGCCGAGTCCGATGAAGATGGCGTCGATCAGAGCGACTATCACCGTGCCGCGGACGTACGCGGTGAGGGTGCGCCAGGCCCGCGGCCCCGCTCCCGCCACTCCTGGACGTGCCGCCGCCGGGACGAGTTTGAGCGTCCACTCCCAGATGCGCTTGCCGTCGTAGAGCAGGAAGAGCGTGGAGAACATCGTCAGGAGGATGCCGGTGAGCGCCTCGACGATGACGGTGACGCCTTCGAGCCCGGCGGACGTGATCTCCTCGGTGTTCGCCCCGACCGCCTCGCGCAGGCTCTTGGCGATGTCCTTGATCTGGTCCTCGGTGACATGGAACGGGCTGTTCAGCAGCCAGCGCTGCAGCTCGTCGATGCCGTCCTGGATCTGGTCGGCGAGGTTGTTGATGTTCTCCATGACCTGCCAGACCACGAACCATCCGACCAGCCCCATGATGACGAAGCCGAGGATCGCGGTGAGCGCGGTGGCGAGGCCGCGCGGGAAGCCGTATCCGCGCAGCCGGGCGACCGTGGGCTGGAGGAGGGCGGTGATGAGCAGCGCGGCGACGAAGGCCAGGACGACCAGTTGTACGGCGCTGATGACGCGCATCAGCACCCAGACGGTGCCTGCGAGGACCAGCAGCCGCCAGCCCGCTTCGGCCGCGACCCGCATCCCCCAGGGGACGGCGGTCGCGGGATCGGGGCGGACGTGGACGACCGGGCCGTCGGGGGACGCCCCCGACAGGGACGAGGACGAGGTGTCCGTACCGACGGCTTCGTCCTTGTCGATCTCGTCGATCTCGTCCGCCTTCTCGGCTGCCGCGCGACGCGCGTCCAGCCGCTCTCCCACTTCGGTGAGTCCGGCACCGATCCGGCCGAACCAACCTGGCACTCGCGACATGAACCGTCCTCTTCCCCCGTTGCTCCCCACCACTCCTCCCTGGAGTCCCTGGAGACGTCGGCATCGACCGTACATGGCAGAAGCCCCTCACCGTAGGACGGTGAAGGGCTCCGCGAGGTTGAGCCGCCGGCGGCTCAGTAGTAGTTGTTGGCCTGCCAGAAGTCCCAGGCGCCGCACGGGCTGCCGTAGCGGCCGTCCATGTAGCTCAGGCCCCACTTGATCTGCGTCGCCGGGTTGGTCGCCCAGTCGGCACCGGCCGAGGACATCTTCGAACCCGGCAGGGCCTGCATGAGGCCGTACGCGTCGGAGGTGGGGTTGTCGGCCTGGTAGTTCCAGCTGGACTCGTGGTCGACGATCCGGCTGAAGCACGCGAACTGGTCCGCCGGGACGAGCTGGCGGGCCATCTCCTGGACCTCGGCGGCGGTGTACGACGCCTTGACCGTGAAGCTGGCGGCATCACGCGTGGCGGAACGGCTGGCGACCTTCTCGGCCTCCTTGCGCTCCTTCGCCTCTTTCTCGGCCTTCTCGGCGGCCTGCTGCTTGGCGACCGCGTCCTTGGCCGCCTGCTTGCGCGCGGCTGCTTCGGCGTCCTTCTTGGCTGTCGCGTCAGCCGCGATGGCCTGGGAGTCGGCCTGCTGAGTCAGAGAGGCGGTCTGCACCTGCGCCTGCGCGCCCGCGGGTATGTCCGCGAGGAGCGTGGCGCCGCTCGCCGTTGCCTCGGCGTCATCGCTCGCCGGTGCGGTGCTGCCCGAGGCAACACCCGTTACAGCGCCGACAGCGGTGACTGCGGTGGCCGAGGCCACTGCGAGCCCACGGACCGAAATCCGGCTCACACGGTTTCCTTCCAGCATCGACCGCTACAGGTGACCCTCGCGGACGCAATCTTGCCCCCTGACACTGGCCTCCCAACTGCGGGGTCACGGGAGGCACGGGCCCGGTGGGCAACTCCCCTGCGGGGAGCGCCGCTTGGTGCGCGGGCGGCATACGACGGCGTTATGGAGTTCTGAGGTTCTTGCTGTGCTGTGCCGCTGGGGGTACAGCTGTGTCGCATGCGGGGCCTGACAGGAGTGAGACTCTGCCGTACCCCGGCGCCGGGAGGCAATTCTGTGCCGGGTGTGAAAGCTCACACCTCGTTTGCCTCAGAAGTTTTTCGGAAACGAGCGCGCACGACGACGCCGCCCGGCTAGGCTCTTCGCCTTTGCCGGACGGCGCCAACTGCCGTGCAGCCACCACCCGTCGGACAGACCCGGACGGGTGGGGGCAGCCGGGATCAGATCTGTCCGTCCTCCAGCATTTCGGTCACAAGGGCGGCAATCTGGGACCGCTCGGACCGGGTGAGTGTGACGTGCGCGAAGAGCGGATGCCCCTTCAGTTTCTCGACGACGGCCACCACTCCGTCGTACCGGCCGACCCTGAGGTTGTCCCGCTGGGCCACGTCATGGGTGAGGATCACCCGTGAATTCGAGCCGATTCGGGACAGAACGGTCAACAGGACGTTCCGCTCCAGGGATTGCGCCTCGTCGACGATCACGAACGCGTCGTGGAGGGAGCGGCCCCGGATGTGCGTGAGCGGCAGGACCTCCAGCATGCCGCGCGCGGTGATCTCCTCGATGACCTCGCGGCTGGTGACCGCGGAGAGCGTGTCGAAGACCGCCTGCGCCCAGGGGCCCATCTTCTCGGACTCGGAACCGGGCAGATATCCCAGCTCCTGCCCGCCGACCGCGTACAGCGGCCGGAAGACCATCACCTTCTGGTGCTGGCGCCGTTCGAGCACGGCCTCCAGGCCCGCGCACAGGGCGAGCGCCGACTTTCCGGTGCCGGCCCGGCCGCCCATCGACACGATCCCGATGTCCGGGTCGAGGAGCAGATCCAGCGCGATGCGCTGCTCCGCACTGCGGCCCTTGATGCCGAAGGCCTCCCTGTCACCGCGTACGAGCCGGACGTTGCCCTCGGCCGTCACACGTCCCAGCGCCTTGCCGCGCTCGGACTGGATCATCAGACCCGTGTGGACGGGGAAGTCGGACGCCTCGGGGACGTACAGGCTCTCCTGGTCGAAGAGGAGGTCCACCTGCTCGCCGGAGAGCGTCAGTTCGGACATTCCGGTCCAGCCGGAGGAGCCTGTGATGGCGAGTTCCGCCCGGTACTCCTCGGCGAGGAGCCCGACCGAGGAGGCCTTGATCCGCAGCGGGAGGTCCTTCGACACGACCGTGACGTCGAAACCCTCCGCCTGCAGATTGCGGGCGACCGCGAGGATGCGGGAGTCGTTGTCCCCCAGGCGATAGCCGCTCGGCAGCACGCTGGGGTCCGAGTGATTGAGCTCGACACGGACCGTCCCGCCCAACTCCCCCGTGGGGATGGGGGCGTCGAGACGGCCATATTTCACCCGGAATTCGTCGAGCAGGCGCAGGGCCTGCCGGGCGAAGTAGCCGAGTTCGGGATGGTGCCGCTTGGCCTCCAATTCCGTGACCACGACGATCGGCAGCACTACTTCGTGCTCGTCGAAGCGGTTCATGGCGTGCGGGTCGGCCAGCAGGACGCTGGTGTCGAGAACATAGGTGCGCCGGTCTGGCATACGGCGCTTTGTGCTGGTCACCACGGAAGGACGTACCCCCTCGGATGAGGTCGGGGAGCGACGGAGGAGAGGTGGACCGGTTTCCGGCACCGATGCACGGGCCATGAACCGGCCCTCCGCCTCGTCCGTACTGACCGCACGGTCGCGCTGGTGCAAAGGGCCTCCCGGGCGGACGGCCCCGTGCCGTCCGCTGAGATCCGACACCCGTGATTCGGGCGTCGACCTGGAGGCTTTATGCCCTCGATCGAGCCATGCCATGCCAGCACACATGACGGCGCCCTGGTGAACTCCTCATTACTTCCACCCCAAAGGACCAATCCCCGGTCCCGCGGCAGCCCCTGGCGGCGGGGCCGCCTCAGTCCCTCATCCGCCGTAGCGCCGGTGGCGGGCCGCGTAGTCGCGCAGGGCACGCAGGAAGTCGACCTTGCGGAAGGCCGGCCAGAAGACCTCACAGAAGTAGTACTCGGAGTGGGCCGTCTGCCAGAGCATGAATCCGGACAGCCGCTGCTCGCCGCTCGTACGGATCACGAGATCGGGGTCGGGCTGGTCGCTGGTGTAGAGGTGCTTGCCGATCATGTCGACGGTGACGTCCTCGGCGAGTTTCTCCAACGAGGTGCCCTTGTCGGCATGGTCGAGGATCATCGAGCGCACGGCGTCGGCGATCTCCTGCCGGCCGCCGTAGCCGATCGCGACATTGACGAGTATTCCGCCGACGTGCGCGGTGGACTCCTCGGCCTCCTTCAGGACGCCCTGCATCCGCGAGGGCAGGATGTCGGGCGTGCCGACGTGGTGCACGCGCCAGCGGCCGTCGGCGGCGAGGGAACTCACGACGTTCTCGATGATGCCGAGCAGCGGTACGAGTTCTTCCTCCGGGCGGTCGAAGTTGTCCGTGGACAACAGCCAGAGGGTGACGACCTCGACGTCGGTCTCGGAGCACCAGCCGAGGAATTCCTCGATCTTGTGCGCTCCGGCCCGGTGCCCCTGGGCGGCGGTGCTGCCGGCGGCCTTCGCCCAGCGCCGGTTGCCGTCCATGATGACCCCGATGTGCTTGGGCACCTGGTCGTGGTCAAGGTGGCCTTCCACCCTGCGTGCATAGAACCTGACCAGCAAGCGGCGCAGGTTGTCGCGCAGGTTCACGTTTTCGTCAGCCCCTCCGTGCAGATGGCAGTCCCCGAGGCCGACACCCTACCCCCGCCGGAGCGCCTCTCCCCCTAGGGGTACAAGGGCTCCCCGGCCGAAGGACGGACCGGGAGCGGACCGCGCGAGGACCGTGCGGGGACCGCGTGCGGACCGGGAGCGGACGGGGGGTGGGCCGGGAGCGAGGGCGCCCGGCTCGGCACGGCGGCGGCCCTGGGGCGTACGCCCGGCGCGTGTCGGCGCACAAAAAAACGGGCCGGTCCGTGGGGGGGAGACGGACCGGCCCGAGGGGGGGTTTCCACCATAACCCTTCGTAAGTGATGTCGCGCGCATCGGCGTGCCACAACTACTCTCCGGAGTCGGCTGACGTCGTCTGCGTGGGAGTGGAAGCGTTCATTCAGTGGCAGATCATGGCCGATTCACAGCGAATTCGAAGGAGATCGAGGAGAATTCGAAGAGAACCAGGGGGTTCGCACGAGGATATGGCGCGTTGACCCATCCGCCTCGGACGTACGCCCCAAGAGTGACGCGGCCGGGTGGCGACCGCCTCCGCCCCCGGGAATCAAGGGGTGTGGCGGGCACCGCGCAGCCCCCTCCGCAGCGCGGTGCCGTCCCGCGCAGCTTTGCTGGCGCGAATTGCCTTGGACCGAACTTACGGGACCCGCGAGAGCGGAATGAGCCAATCGGCATAACGATGTGGAAACTCTGTGTGCGTTTCAGGGATTTTTGCAGCCGACCCGCCCGACCCCCGGAAGGAGTTGACGCTATTTGCTCCCTCTTGAGTCTTTACAGCAGGTAATTTCCGTCACTCGTCGATTGATTACCATTTGACCGCATGTGGACGTCAGGTTGTGCGGCCGTCGGCCTCAGCGGCCAGGATCTGACCTAGTTCCCCTCTAGCGTCCCCGCCATGACATCGAAGTTCACGAGGGTCACCTGGGACGAGGCGAGCGCGCGGCGCCACGGGCGTCAACTGCTGTCCCGGCCCGCGCGGTCCGGCACCTCCGTCGCCGCGGTCGCGTCCACGCTGCTCGCCGTGCACGCGCAGGTCCTGTCGGCGGCCGAGCTCTCCCTGGCCCTGCGGCTCGGCGGCGCGACCCGCCAGGACGTGCGGGCGGCGCTGTGGGAGGACCGGAGCCTGGTGAAGACGTACGGCCCGCGGGGCACGATCCATCTCCTCGCCACCGACGAACTCCCCTTCTGGACCGCCGCCCTGACCGCCGTGCCGCACGGCACGAGCCCGAACCCGGCGGTGCGCATGACCCCCGCGCAGGAGGAACAGGTCGTCGCCGCGGTCGGCGACGCCCTCGAAGGACGGCAGCTGACCATCGACGAGCTGTCCGAGGAGGTCGTGGCCCGCACCGGACCGTGGGCCGGGGACCTGGTGATGGAGGCGTTCCAGGGCAAGTGGCCGCGCTGGCGCCAGGTGATGCACCGCACGGGCCAGTCCGGCGCCCTGTGCTTCGCCCCCGACCGGGGCCGCAAGGCGACGTACACCCGCCCGCCGCACTTCGACCCGCTCCCCGCCGACGAGGCTCTCGCCCTCCTCGTACGCCACTATCTGCGCGCGTACGGTCCGGCGGCGCCGCAGCACTTCGCCAAGTGGGCCGCCGCGCCGCGGGGTTGGGCCGCCGCCCTCTTCTCGTCACTGGCCGCGTCCGGCGGGATCGAGGAGGTCGACTTCGAGGGGACACCGGCCTGGGTGGTGGCGGGCGACAAGGACTTCCCCACCGAGCCCGTACGGGGCGTGCGGCTCCTCCCCTACTTCGACGCGTACGCCGTCGCCGCCCAGCCGCGCGAGCGGATGTTCCCCGGCGCCGCCTACCGGCGGGCCCTGGCCGGCGGACAGGCGGGGAACTTTCCCGTGCTGCTCGTCGACGGGGTGGTCGCGGGGGTCTGGCACCAGCGGCGGCAGGGGAAGCGGACGACGGTGACGGTGGAGCCGCTGGGACGGCTGACCGGCGCGCAGGAGAAGGAACTGGGTGAACAGGTCGAGCGGGTGGGCGAGATCCTGGAGGCGAGGCCGGAACTGGTGGTGGGGAAGGTGACGGCCGGGGCGCACGCCTGACCGGACGAGAAGTGCGCGAGGACGAGTGCCCAGGGACGAGTGCTCGGGGACCTACTCGCGCCAGGCGCTCTCCCGCAGCAGCCGCAGGCCGTTGAGCCCGACCAGGATCGTGGAGCCCTCGTGGCCCGCGACGCCGAGGGGCAGCGGCAGATGGCCCGCGAGGTCCCAGACGACCAGGACGCCGATGAACGCCCCCGCCAGGCACAGGTTCTGCACGACCAGGCGCCGGGCACGGCGGGAGAGGGCGACCGCCTTCGGGACGGCGGTGAGGTCGTCGTGGACGAGTACGGCGTCCGCGGTCTCCAGGGCCAGGTCCGAGCCCGCGCGGCCCATCGCGATGCCGGTGTGGGCGGCGGCCAGGGCGGGGGCGTCGTTCACCCCGTCGCCGACGAAGAGCACCCGGCCGCCCAGATCCCGTACCGCTTCGGCCTTCTCGTGCGGGAGCAGACCGGCGCGTACGCCGTCGGAGGGGATGCCGGTCCGCTCGGCGATGGAGTGCGCGGCCCGGGAGTTGTCGCCGGTGAGGAGGGTGGGCGGGGCGGTGGTGAGGCGGTTCAGCGCGGTGACGGCTTCGGGGGCGCCGGGGCGGAGCCGGTCGGCGAGGAGCAGCCAGCCCGCGCGTACGCCGTCCACGCGCACCACGACCGCCGTGCCGTCGGTGTCGGGGACCGCCGCCCCCTCGCCGAGACGCTCGGGCGAACCGACCGCCACCTCGCGTCCGGCGACGGTCGCGGTGACTCCGCAGCCGGGCGCGGACCGGAAGTCGTACACCTGCTCGTACGCCTGCTCGCGGGTCCCGCCGTGTGCCTCCTCGCGCGGGAGGTCGTGCGCGGCGGCCACGATCGCGCGGGCCAGCGGGTGCTCGCTGCGGCGCTCGGCGGAAGCCGCGAGGGAGAGCAGCTCGTTCTCCGAGAAGCCGGACTCGGGGAGGATCTTGACGAGGTGCGGGGTGCCCTCGGTGAGCGTGCCGGTCTTGTCGTAGGCGACCCGGTCGCTCTGCCCGAGGCGTTCCATCACGACGGCGGACTTGATGAGCACGCCGTGGCGGCCCGCGGTGGCGATGGCCGACAGGAGCGGCGGCATCGTCGCCAGGACCACCGCGCACGGCGAGGCGACGATCATGAAGGTCATGGCGCGCAGGAGCGCCCCGGTGAGGTCGGCGCCGAGGGCGAGCGGAATCGTGAAGACGAGGACGGTGGCGGCCACCATGCCGAGCGCGTAGCGGTGTTCGATCCGCTCGACGAAGAGCTGGGTGGGGGCCTTCGTGCGGGACGCCTCCTCGACGAGGGCGACGACCCGCGCGATGACCGTGTCGGAGGGGTCGCGCTCGACGCGGACGCGCAGGGCGCCGGTCCCGTTCAGTGTCCCGGCGAAGACCTCGTCGCCGACCGCCTTCGGTACGGGCAGGGGTTCGCCGGTGATGGTCGCCTGGTCGATGTCGCTCGTACCGTCGAGAACGCGGCCGTCGGCCCCGACGCGCTCACCGGGCCGTACGAGGATCACGTCGCCGACGGCGAGCGCGGACGCCTCGACGGTTTCCTCCCTCTCCCCCTCGTCCGCCGCGCCCCCCACGGAGTGCAGCCGGGTGGCCGTCGGGGGCGCAAGACCGAGGAGGCCGCGGACGCTGTCCTCGGTGCGGGCGGTGGCCAGTGCCTCCATCGCGCCCGAGGTGGCGAAGATGACGATGAGCAGCGCGCCGTCCATGACCTGCCCGATCGAGGCCGCGCCGAGCGCCGCGACGATCATCAGCAGGTCGACGTCGAGGGTCTTCCCGCGCAGCGCCCTGAGCCCTTCGAGCGCGGGCTCCCAGCCGCCCGCCAGATAGGCGGCGGCGTAGAGCGGGCCCCACAGCCAGGGGGTCGCGCCCAGCAGTTGGAGCGGGAGCGCGACCAGGAAGGCCGCCGTGGAGACGGCGGCCCAGCGGGCTTCGGGCAGGGCGAGGAGACGGGTGTCGGAGGGCTGCACGAGCGCCACCATACAGGAACACATGAATACATCTTCATCTATGCCTGATGGATTTCGATGGTCGGCGCGGTCGTCTCGCTACGATGTCGGCATGGGTCATGGAGTCGATGCGAAGAGCAGCATCCGCGACCGTCTGGACGCCGTCGGCGCCGCGGACGTCGCGGCGACGCTCCAGGCCCTGGCCACGCCGTCCCGGCTGCGCATCCTGGCGCGCCTGCGGGAGGGCCCGTGCGCGGTAGGCGAACTCGCCGAGGCGGCGGACCTGGAACAGTCGGCGTGCTCCCACCAGCTGCGGCTGCTGCGGAACCTGGGACTCGTCACGGGAGAGCGGCGCGGCCGGTCGATCGTGTACGCGCTGTACGACCACCACGTGGCGGAACTGCTGGAGCAGGCGCTGCACCACGTGGAGCATCTGCGGCTGGGGCTGCGGGACGAGGCGTGACCGTCCTGACGTGACCGTCTCGGTGTGCGGGCCGGGGCGGGGCTGGTCAGGCTTCGGGCTTGCGGGCCTCGATGAGGTGGCGGGTGCTGTGGGCCACGAACGGGCCCTCCGTCTCGATCTGCTCGTGCAGGCGCAGTAGTTGCCGCCGGTACCGGTCGACGGTGAAGTCCGGCACCATCCACACCACCTTCCGCAGGAAGTGCACGACGGCCCCGATGTCGTGGAACTCCATCCGCAGCCGCGCCGCCTTCAGGTCGACGATCCGCAGACCGGCCGCCTCGGCGCCGGCGCGCTCGCGGTCGGGGTGGCGGGTGCCGCGGCCTGTTTCCGGATCACCGGCCCGCGGGCCGAGGAAGTACTCGACGATCTCGAAAGCGCTGCGGGGGCCCACGTGCTGGGCGAAGTACGTACCGCCCGGTGTGAGGACGCGGGCGATCTCCGTCCAGTGCGGCGTCACCGGGTGCCGGCTCACGACGAGGTCGAAGGCCCGGTCACCGAACGGCAGCGGGGCGTCCTCCGCGGCGGCCACGACGACCGCACCGAGCGGATGGAGCAGGGCGGTGGCCTTGGCGACGTTCGGGGGCCAGCCCTCGGTGGCGACCGTGAGCGCGGGCAACTTCCCCGCGGAGGCCAGGACTTCCCCGCCGCCGGTCTGGATGTCGAGAGCGGCGTCCGCGTGGGCGAGGCGCTCTCCCATGGCGCGCGCGTACCCCCAGGAGGGCCGTTCCTCGGTGGCCCGCCCCTCGAACCACGAGAAGTCCCACCCCTCGGTGGGGGCGGCCTCGGCTTCGGCGACGAGTTCTTGGAAGGGCCTCATCGGGCGATGGTGACAGGAGGTGCGTGCGGGGCGCGACAGGTTTCCTGCGGGGCTACTCCCGTGTCGGGGACCCGTCGGGTACCGGCTCCTCGTCGAGTACGAGGAGGGCGTGGACGTCCTCCCCGTGGCGGACCGTGCCGGTGTGGCGGAAGCCGTGGTGTTCCAGCAGGCGGACCGAGGCGGTGTTCTCGGTGAAGGGGTCGGCGTAGAGGGGGCGGTTGCTCTCCTCGCGGAGGAACAGGGCGAGGGCCCGGGTGCCGATGCCCCTACCCCAGTAGGGCCGCCCGAGCCAGTACCCGACGAAGCGCCGGTCCTCCTTCCCGTCTCCGCCCGCCTCCCACCAGGCGACGATGTGACCGGCCGGGGCGCCGGCCACGTCGACCGTCCGTACGAGGACGGTGTCGTCGCCGAGGATGCGGGTGGCCCAGTGGGTCATGAAGCGCCCGCGCGGCCGGGCGGGGAATCTCGACCGGCGGGTCGCCTCGGGGTCCTGCTCCTGTTCGAAGAACGCCTCCAGGTCGGCTTCCGCCACGGGTCTCAGCCGTACGTCCGCTTGGGTGTGCGCGTGTTCGGTCATACCTGGGGAGTCTGGCAGGGGGCACTGACAGTCGCCGTGCCGTGGCCGTCACTCAGGGCACAAGAGGGCGTACCTCTTCGGCGGTGAAGCGGATGAAGCCCTCGGGGTCCGGTTCGTCCGCGGTGGGCTGGAGGACGACCGTATCGGCGCCCGCCTCCGTGAGGCGCTGCACGGCCTTCGCGACGGCGCCGGCGTCCCCGGCGACACCGAGGTCCGGGACCGATGCCACGCCCTCGGCTTCCAGTTCGGCCTGGAGACGGGCGGCGGCGCCGGGGCCGGTGGCGGTGAGGAGGTAGACGACGACGGTGTGCGGGGCGTCGGTACGGGAGGCCGACGCGCGCCCCTCGTCGATGAGCTGACGGGCCTTGCGTACACCGTCGGGTGGCGTACCGGCGGTGAGGATCGTGCCGTCCGCGGCCTCTCCGGAGAGCTTGAGCGAGCGGGGGCCGGTGGCTCCCGCGAGGATCGGCACGGGCGCGGGCGGGGGCCAGTCGAGGGCGACGCCGTCGAGCTTCACGTACCGGCCGTCGGTGGTGACGCGCTCACCGGCGAGCAGGGCGCGCAGGGCGGCGAGGTACTCGCGCAGGAGCGTCACGGGCGACTCGGCCCGTGCGCCGACCTGCCCCATCCAGCTCTGCACGCCGTGGCCGACGCCCAGGACGGGCCGGCCCGGGAAGAGCCGGTGCAGGGTGGCGGCCTCCATGGCGGTGACGGCCACGTTGCGCAGGGGCACGGGGAGGAGGCCGACTCCGACGCGGAGCCGTTCGGTCCAGGCGAGGGCTGCCGCCGCGGCGGAGATGCCCCCTTCCAGGAAGCAGTCCTCCCACAGCCAGAGCTCCTCCAGCCCGGCGTCGTCCGCGGCGCGGGCCAGCTCCCGCAGACGTTCTGGTGGCAGTTGAGGCCGAAAGACAGCACCGAGTGAGGTCATGGCCTGTTCCTACCCGGGGGGTGGGCGGGGCCCACACCGTTTCAGCCCTCCTTCGGGAACGTGACCTCCACTCGGCGGTTCTTTCTGCGGCCCTGTTCCGAGGTGTTGTCGGCGATCGGGTAGTCCTCGCTGTAGCCGCGGACCACGAAGGTGACGTTCATGCCGCCCAGGTTCGAGGCCAGTCGCTCGTGCACGACCTCCGCCCGCCGCTTGGAGAGGGTGAGGCCGTGGGCGTACGAGCCGAGGTTGTCCGTGAAGCCGAAGACGCGGACGTTCGTGGCCTTCTGGGACTTGATCTCGTTCGCGATCGCCGCGATGCGGGCGTTCCCCTCCGGGTTCAGCTTCGAGCTGTCCTTCGGGAAGAGGACCTCCGCCTGGAGCGCGAACGTCACGTTCTCGTTCGTGTCCTCGCGCCGCTCCTCCCCGCCGAGGTCCTCGACGACCGACTTGATGTCGAGCACCCGGGCGCCGGCGAGCGTCGCGCCGTCGGCCAGCTTCAGCCCCGGGCTGTTCGCGTCCACCTCCGGTGGCGGGGACGTGCTGACGCTGCCCGGCGGGGCGCTCGGGTCCTCGTCCTCCGCCTGGGCCGCGGTCAGCGGCGTCATGAAGACGAGGGTCGTGAGGGCGGTGAGGGTGATCGACGTGGTGCGGAGGGTGAGGGGCATGGTCACTCGCCCTCGGAGATCTCGACGGCGGCCGGGGGCATCGAGCCGACCTGGAAGGAGACCTTGGTGGTGTCTTCGGGTGGGGCGGGGAACTGGGCGAACCACTCCGTGGTCTCGCCCGACCGGACGCCACCGGTGAACCTGGTGCAGAGGCAGCGTCCCTCCGTGTCGCGCAGCACGAGGTACTTCTTCTTGCCGGTCTGGTCGACCAGGCTGGCCCCCGCGATGGACCCGCCGTTCCCGGCCAGCTCCCGCTCGTCGCCCCGCCAGTCCGCCGCCACCCACGACTTTCCGCTGTTGTTGGTCACCGTTCCCTCGACGGTGACGAAGCCGCCGTCGTCCCTGTTCGCCGAGGTGACGGCCAGTGTCAGGCCGCCGCTCTTCACTTCGGCCAGGATCTGCTGCTCGGAGGGCGACTCGGACTTCTCCTTGTCGTCACCCCCGTCGTTCTTCGCCGGTGAGGAGGACGACGTGTTCTTGTCCGAGCCCTCGTCGTCGCCACCTCCGCCGCAGCCGGCCACCGTGAGGACCAGCCCAGTCGTGATCGCCACGGCGGTCAGTACCGTGCGGCCCTTCGTGGTGCGCCGAATGTTCATCGGTACGGCTTCCTTTCACTCGGCCAGTTGCACAGAGAACAGCACGGACGCGTCGGGAAGGTCGTCCAAATCGAAATCTTCGGGGTCGATATCCAAAATGTCGCCGTCACAATCCAGTTCGACGACGTCCTTCGGATCGTCGGGCACGTCGAAGTCGCAGCGGGGTTTGATGACGGCCGCCGCGTCGGCGGTCGCGTGCATGCCCTCCGTGCCCGGAATGATCGAGTCCCCGACCGTGTAGTTGGTCTCGATCTGCACCTCGAAGCCGGGGAACCCGGCCGCGGCATAGGGTGCGAACCCCGTCACGCTCGCGTCGTTCTGGGCGGCCAGCTCACCGGCCGCGCCCGCGGCTCCGGCGCCGTCGAACCCGTCGCCGTCCAGCCAGTCCAGCCACTTGTCGTCCACGCCGATGGCGCCTTCCAGGCCTTCCATCAGCTCGTCCCTGGCGTCCTGCGCGGCCGCCAACGCGGCGGCGTCCGCCGCGGACTGTGCTCCGTTCCGGGCGGACGCCGCCTGGGCGAACGCGAAGAAGGCGAACGCGGCGAAGAGCAGAATCCCCGTCAGCCAGATGGAGACCGGGAGAGTCGAACCCCGGTCGCCGCGCGGCCGGCGGGGAGTTGCGGGACGTGCGGGAGCAACGGGAGTCAGCCGCCGATGACCTGATTGACCGCGTCCAGGATCGCGCCGGAGATCAGTCCGTCGAGACCCAGGCCGTCGATCAGGGTGAAGATCCCGGCGATCAGGATCATCAGACCCGCGTACTCCACGAAGCCCGCTCCCGCGTCCCGGTCCCGTCCGCGCATCCGGGAGGCCACGGTCCGGACCCGTCCGTGAAGCGCTCGCTTCAGCCCCGTGGACGTCTCCGGCTCCAGGTTGTTGGTCACAGTGATCCCTTCCCTCCCACCCAAAACCACTACCTTCCCGCGCACCGTACGTGAGAATCCGCCTACTGCGGGTGGGTCCAGGGGCCCAACTTCCGCTCGTCGGAGTCACCGGTTCCACCCCCCGTGGGCGGTGCCCAGCCAGCAGGCGATCGCTTCGCTGCGCGAAGAACTGTGCAGCTTTGCGAAGATGCGGTTGATGTGATTCTTCACCGTCTTCTCGCTGATGAAGCACGTGGCGGCGATCTGCTGGTTGCTCATGCCGGCCGCAATGAGATCCATGACCTCCACCTCCCGTGAACTCAGGTTGTGATCCAGGCGGTTGTGGCCGCGACGGTGGAGTCCCGTCGCGTAGCCGGGGCGAGCCTTCCACGACTGTGCCACAACCGATTGCAGCTGCGAAGAGGTTTGGTTCGGTTCGTACGAAACACCGAGCGAATCCGAGACACCGACGGAGGACGAGGTGAAGGTCGCCGTCCCGTCGCCCAGGTCCCGTACCGCCGTGATCAGTTCATCCGCCGTGAACTCCCCGTGCACGAGATAGCCGACCGCGCCCCGGCGCAACGCCTCGGCCACCACCTCGGGTTCACGGCTGTACGTCAGCATCATCACCGGGGCCAGCCGCGCCAGCCGGGGAAGCGCGGTCAGGCCGTCGGTGCCGGGCATGCGCACGTCCAGCAGGGTCACGTCGGGGCGGTGACAGGTCGCGGCGGCGACCGCCTCCGCGCCGTCGGCCGCCTGGGCCACCACCCGGATGTCGGGATGGACGTTCAGCAGGGCCGCGAGACCGGCCCGGACGACCGGATTGTCGTCGGCCACCAGCACGCGCAGGAGCGGGCCGGGAAGTGCCTGGTCAGGCATGAGCGGCCTCCTCTTGGGGAGAGCGTGGGAGAGGTGCGGGGACGGTGGGGGCGCAGAGGAGGGTCAGCGTGACCTCCGTGCCTCCGTGTGCGGTGCTGTGCAGGTGGAGCTCCGCGGCCACCGATGCCGCGCGCTCCAGCATTCCGAGCAGGCCGAAATGGCCGGTATTCGCCAGGACTCGTACGTCGTCCAGGGAGACGGCCGTGCCCTCGCCGTCGTCCCGCATCGTCAGGCGCAGGGCGGACCGCGAACACTCCAGCGTCACGCGTACGTGCGTCGCGTTCGCATGGCGGTGGGTGTTCTCCAGTGCCTCCGAGGCGATCGCCAGGAGTTGGCGGGGCGCGCCCGGAGGGAGGGCGAGGGCCGGGCCCGGCCGGTGGGGGCCCGGCCGGTGGACGAAGGTCGCCGCGATGCCCGTACGGGACTCGAACTCCGCGACCCTCGCGGCCAGTTCCGTCACCATGTCCATCGGCGGGTGGGACATCGCCGTGTGGGCCCGCAGATCCGTCAGGAGTTCCCTGGACTCCGTCGCCGCCCTGCGTGCCGCTCCCGCCACCGCGGTCGCCTGGGACTTGAGGGTCCGGGGGTTCGTCTCGTTGTCCGCCGCCACCGCCAGGGCCTCCGCCGACAGGGCGAGGCCGTGCAGGGTCTTCGCCACCGAGTCGTGCATCTCCCGGGCCAGGCGGGCGCGCTCGGACTCCACCGCCTCCGCCACCGCCAGGCGGGAGTTCGCCTCCGCGAGCGCCTGGCTGGCCGTGCCGAAGCGGAACATCAGGTTGCGCAGGGTGACGCCGATGACGCCCGCCGCGACGCAGAAGCCCGCGATCAGGAGGGTGCTCGCGCCGGCGCCCGGACGGTGGTCCCACGCCCTGAACACCGTCAGCAGGACCACCAGCTGGAGTCCCGTGAAGACTCCGGAGCCGCGCCAGCCGTAGAGGAGGCCCGAGAGGAGCGGGGTACAGACCGCGGCGTACGCGAGGGGGGACGCGGGGGACGCCGTGAGCAGGAGTATCGCGCCGAAGACCAGGTCCACCGCCATGAGGGTGGGGTGGGCGAGGAGTTGGGGGGCGCATCTGTCCCAGTCCCTGAGCATGGCGTACGAGCCCATCACTCCCAGGACCGCGGCGGTGAGGACCGCGTGGCGGGGGAAGCCGTCCGCGGCGTTCGCCGTCGCGAAGGGGGCGCCTATCACGATCAGGGTGAGGCGGATCGCGAATGCCTGGCGGCAGAGGGCCTGGAGGGCGTTGAGTTGGAGGCGGATGCTGCCCGGTGCTGCCGCGTCGTCCGCGAAGTAGCCTGTGGCCCACTTGGCGGAGCCGCCGGGGAGAAGGGGCGTTCGTCGGCTGCGGGCCGGTCGTGGCTGGGCGCGCCCCGCGGCGGAGCCGCCAAATGTCACAGCCCCGCGCCCCTTGAAGGGCCCCTGGCGGGGCGCCTTCGCGGGGCGCCTCATCGACGCGGACTTCCAGTTGCCGGCCCCCATCTCAACGCCCCAGGATCGAGCCGAAGTTCGTTCCCGAGCCCAGGAACATGCCCGTGGCGATGAGGATCATCGTGGCCGGGAGCATGAAGACCAGCGTGACCATCGTCGCCTTGGGGATCGTCTTCGCCGCCCGGCGGCGGGAGTTCTGGGCGTCGGTGCGGCGCATGTCCGTGGCGAGCTGGATCAGGGTGTCCGCGATCGGGGAGCCCAGCTCCTCGCCCTGCTGGAGCGCCGACACGAACTGGGCGACCTGCTCGGAGGAGTTGCGCCTGCGCAGTTCGTCGAAGGCCTGGCGGCGGCTGACGCCCATGTCCATCTGGCGCAGGGTGATGCGCAGCTCGTCCGCCCACGGGCCCTCGTAGCGGTCCGCGACCCGTTCCAGGGCCTGGCGGAAGCCGAGGCCCGCCGACACCACGACCGCCAGGACGTCCAGGAAGTCGGGGAGGGTCCGGTCGATGACCTCCTTGCGATCGCGGACCGCCTGCCAGATCAGGACGTCGGCGGCCAGCAGGCCGAACGCCAGCGCCATCACGGCGAAGAGGGGCCGGCCGTTGGAGAGGAAGATCAGGAAGAGCAGGACGCCGAAGACGCCGTACACCGCGCGGCGGGCCGCGTAGCGGTTGAGGGTCAGGCCGCCGGGGTTGCCCGCCATGTCGATGCGGCGGCGTTTGGCGTCCACGCGGCGGGGGCCCATCAGGCGCAGGACGAGCGGGGCGAAGCGCATGCCGAGGCGGTCGACGGCCGAGTCCGCCTTCGAGACGCGGGTCCCGCCGACCTCCAGCGCGAGGGCCATGTCGCCGGGGAGCTTGGCCTCCGCGCGGTACAGGCGGATGCCGAGGAGGAAGCCTCCGACGGCCAGTCCCATCAGCGCGGCGAGCAGCAGAGCCATCATCCTGGTTCCCTCCTCACACTTCGATCTTGCCGAGGCGGCGGATCACGAAGAAGCCGATCGTGTAGAGGCCCATGGCGATCAGGACCAGGGTCTGGCCCAGCGGGGAGCCGGTCACCTTGGCCAGGGCGCCCTCGTTCGAGGAGTTGATGAGGAGGAGGGAGCCGAGGCCGAGGAGGGGCACGGTGAAGGCCGTCGCGTTGACCTCGGAGAGCATCGTGCGGACCTCGCGGCGGGTCTCCTTGCGGTCCTCCAGGGTCTTGGTGAGGTTCCGCAGGGAGTTGACGACCGTGCCGCCCGCCTTGTTGGACAGGACCAGCGTGGTGACGAGGACGACGAGTTCGCGGGACGGAAGGCGTTCGGCCAGTTCACCGAGCGCGTCGTCGACCGAGCGGCCCATGGTCAGCTGGTCCGCGACCCGGGCCAGCTCCTCCCCCGCCGGGGCCTCCAGTTCCTCCGCCGCCATCGCCAGGGCCGTGCGCAGGGCGAGGCCCGCCGCCGCCGCGTTGGCCAGCAGGCGGGCCACGTCCGGGAGCTGGTTGATGAAGGCCTCGATGCGTTTCTGGCGCTGCCAGTTGAGGAAGATCGCGGCGCTCCACACGCCGACCAGGCCCGCGATGGGGCCGAAGAACGGGGCCAGGGCCGCCGCCGCGATCAGCCAGAGCGCGACGACCACGGCGGCCACGTAGGTGAAGAACTCGCCGGCCGTCAGGTCGAGTCCCGTCGCCGACAGGCGCAGCTGGATCGTGCGGCCCAGCCGGGTGCGGCGCAGCCGGCGGTCGACGGCGGCGAAGCGGCGGGCCCGGCCGGCGGCGGTGCGCAGGGGGCCGCCGCCGGAGAGTCGGTCGACGAGGGCCTGGCGCTGGGCGCGGCCGGACGCGTACGTGTGGACGCCCGCGACGGCCAGCGTGCCGCACAGCATGGTGGCGCCGAGGGCGAGGGGGACCGCGTTGTTCACGGCTCGCTCCTCTCGGTCGGGACTGCGGCGACACCGACGACAGCGGCGACAGCGGCTGCGGCTGCTGCGGCGGCGGATTCGAAGGTTCCGGTGGGTGTCATCCGATCGCCTGCCGGGTGTTGAGGACGTCGATCGCCTCCGCCACCCCGAAGGCGGGCGGCAGCGGCTCGTTGGCGACGTACAGCTTCTCCGCGACCGAGCGGGGCAGCGGGAGGTGTTCGAAGTGGCCGTGGACGACCCGGTCGGGGCCGGTGGGGCGCGGGACGAACCGGGTGACGGGCACGATGCGGAACTGTTCGCGGCCGTGCGAGACCAGCAGCGCGATCTCGGTGACCTTGCGGGAGCCGTCGGCGTGCCGGGTGAGCTGGACGACGACGTCGACCGCGGAGTTGATCTGGTCCTTGAGCGCCTCGAAGGGGATCTGCACCTCGGACATCGAGCCCAGTGTCTGGAGGCGCATCAGGGCGTCCTCCGCGGAGTTCGAGTGGACGGTCGCGAGGGAGCCGTCGTGGCCCGTCGACATGGCCTGGAGCATGTCGAGCGTCTCGCCGCCGCGGACCTCACCGACGATGATGCGGTCGGGGCGCATGCGCAGGGAGTTGCGGACCAGGTCACGGATGGTGATCTGGCCCTTGCCCTCCACGTTCGGGGGGCGGGATTCGAGGCGGATCACATGCTCCTGCTGGAGCTGCAGTTCCGCGGAGTCCTCGATGGTGATGATGCGCTCGTGGGACGGCACGAGTCCGGAGAGCGCGTTGAGGAGCGTGGTCTTGCCCGAGCCCGTACCGCCGCTGACGATGACGTTGAAACGGGCGCGGACGAACGCCGCGAGCAGCATCAGCATCTGCTCGTCGAGCGAGCCGAGACCGATCAGCTCCGGGAGCGTGTACGCGCGGGGGAAGCGGCGGATCGTGAGGGTGGGCCCGGTGAGGGCGAGCGGCGGGATGATGACGTTGACGCGTTCCCCGGTGGGGAGGCGGGCGTCGACCATCGGGTTCGACTCGTCCACGCGGCGGTTGACCGTGGAGACGATGCGCTCGATGGTCTGCATCAGCTGCTCGTTCGAGGCGAAGCGGAGCGGGAGCTGTTCCACGCGTCCGGCGCGCTCCACGAAGATGGAGTCCGGGCCGTTGACCATGATCTCGGTGATCGACGGGTCGGCGAGGAGGGGTTCGAGGACGCCCAGGCCCAGGGCCTCGTCGACGACCCTGCGGATCAGCTGGGAGCGCTCGGTGGTCGACAGGACCGGGCCCTCGCGGCTGATGATGTGCCCGAGGACGCGCTCCAGGCGTATGCGCCGTTCGGCGGCCGCGAGGCTCGACATCTCCGCGAGGTCGATCTCCTCCAGCAGCTTGGCACGGTAGACGGCGACGAGGTGTCCGTCCTCGCGGCCGGCTCCGCCCTCTTCGGGGGCGGCGATACGGGCTCGCAGGCTCATGTCTTCAACTCCTCTCGGTCGTGCGGCGGGTCGGTCGTGCGGTCAGTCGTCGGTGGGCATCGTGGCCTGGCGTTCCACCGTCACGCTCGGCAGGAGGGGGATGACGGCGGGGACCTGGAGGGTGACCGTCGCGGTGGTGAGGTCGGCGCCCTCGTCGGCCGACACGTCCGGGTTGAGCCAGCCGCTCACCGCCGCCGTCCCCGCCGCTCCCCCGTCGTCGCCCTGCGAGGCGGCCCGTGCCGCGGCCCGCGCCGCCGAACCTGCCTGGTTGATGCCGTAGCCGATCAGGCCGAGCTGGATGGCGGCCATCCCGACGAGCAGCAGGATCGGCAGGAATCCGGCGAACTCCAGCATGGAGACGCCCCGGTCGTCCCGGTCCCGTAACCGCCGCCGCAGGCGCTGCGCGAGGCGCTTCATCAGTCGTCCCCCTCCAGTGCGGCTCCGGCCGTGCCCTCGACCGTCCAGCCCGCGTCGAAGCCCGGGAAGAACAGGGGCACCTGAGCGGTCACCGTGGCCTTCATGACGGGACCCGCGACGGTGCAGTCGATCCCGGCGCCGTCCCAGGCACCCGGCAGGTGCTTCCCTCCGGCGGCGCTGCAGGCACCGCCGACGTCCCCGTCGATCGCGTACGCGGCGGTCGCGGCCCGTGCCGCCTCGTCCGCCGCGTTCCCGGCGAGGGAGTACGTGTAGCCGTACAGGGCGCACTGCCACAGGATCGTCATCACGACCAGCAGGATCGGGAACATGCCGGCGAATTCGAGGGTGACCGCGCCCCGGTCGCCGCCCTTGCGGCGCAGGGAGAGGGAGCCCCTGTCCTTGTCCGCGGAGGCCTTGCGGCGCCGGCCGCCACCGCCGCCCGCGGGCTGCTCGGCCATCAGGCCCAGCTCGCCCGCCAGCGCCCACAGGGCCTGCTTGACCGTCGAGCGGGCGTCCAGGTCCTGCATCCGGCCCGCGTCCACGACGGACTGGAGTTCCTTGAAGGCGGCGGGGACCGTGGTGCGGACGACCTTGGTGCCGGTGACGCGTTCGACCAGGGACGGCTGTATCTCCGTACCGCGGGCGAAGCGGTTGACGACCGTGCGGGTCTCCTCCGCCTTGCGGATCTGGAGGCGGTCCCACATGCGGACCATGCGTTTGGCGGCGCGGACGGCCACGACGTCGGGGGTGACCAGGAGCAGGGCCTGGTCGGCGAGTTCGACGGCGGCGGCGTTCGCGGCGTTCAGCTGGGCGCCGCAGTCGACGACGACGAGGTCGTAGCGGGAGCGCAGGGCGCCCAGGACCTGCCGGGCGACGCGGTCGGTGATCTCCTCGCCGCGTTCGCCCTCGGCGGGGGCCAGGAGCAGGCCGAGGCCGGTGTCGTGGGCGTAGACGGCGTCCTGGAGGACGCGCGGGTTGATGTCGCTGATCGCGGCGAGGTCGGCGATGGAGCGGCGGAACTGCACGTCCAGGTACGAGGCCACGTCGCCGGACTGGAGGTCCAGGTCGAGCAGGGCGACGGAGCGGCCCGAGGCCTGGGCGGCCAGGGCGAGCTGGACGGCGGTGACGGTCGCGCCGACGCCGCCCTTCGCGCCGGTCACCGTGACGATCGAGCCGCCCGGTCCCGTGTACAGCTCGGGGGTGGCGCTGCCCAGGTGGCGGCGCATGCCGGTGGACCAGGCCGCGGCGGCCTGGACGCGTTCGGCGAGGGCGTCGTAGCCGAGCGGCAGGCCGACGATGCCGCGCGCGCCGGAGTCCATGGCCGCGGTGAGGACGCCGGTGCTGGTGTCGGCGGTGATGAGGACGACGCCGACGGCCGGGAAGCGCATGACCACGTCGCGGATGACGTCGAGCGCGGGGACCGGGCCGATCCGCTCGTGGACCAGGACGACTTCGGGCAGTTCGTCGAGGGACTCGGCGGCCAGCCGGGCCAGGGTGTCCAGCAGAGCCGTGGTGTCGGGCACCGGCGGGGCGGGTTCGGCGTCGGCGAGCTGGCTCAGGAGGGTGCTGAGGGCACGGGCCGAGTCGATGTCGCCGACGGCGGGCAGGATGCGGATGGTCATCGGCCCGACCTCGCGTGTGACGGCCTCGGGGGGACTGGGAGCACAGGCTCTGAGCGCATCATGGCCTCCTACTTGTCCTCGTCGAGGGTGTACGAGCGGTCGCCGGGGGCGACGGTGGCGTCGGCGCCGCCCGCGATCAGGGCGAGGCGGACGTGTTCGGCGAACGACTCGGCGTACGCGACGCGCTGGGCGTCCGCGGTGTCGAGGGCGAACGTGATCGGGACGGCCTCACTGGCGGTGCGGCGGCGGTCGTTGCTGGACTGGCCGGGGTCGAGCGCGGTCAGTTTGCCGACGTCGATGACGCGGGCGTTCTGCACGATGACCTTCGACTGGTCCTTGCCGTTGTCGCTCTCGTCCTTGAACGTGGCGTAGATGTTGACCCGCGAGCCCGGGTTGATCTTGCCCGCCACCCCGGTCGCCGCGTCGATCAGGATCGCGATCTCCTGCTGGCCGGCCTGCAGGGCGGGCCGGTCGACGATCATGTCCGTCTGGAGCAGCGAGCCCTTCTTCAGCTGCGTGACGGCGATCTTGCCGCGGACCTGGGAGAGCCGGGTGACCGCGGTGGCCGACAGCCACCGCTCGGGCATCGAGACCTTCTCGAACTGGTCGGCCGACAGCTCCTTGTAGGGCGCGATGTCGTCCTTCAGGCGGTACGCCGCGACCTCGGGGCCGACCTTCGAGTTCACGTCGCGGATCACCGAGAGCACTCCGGCGAAGGCGCCCACGGCGCACAGGACCGAGAGGACCAGCAGGATGACGCCGCGGCGCTGGCGCGAGTTCACTACATCTCACCTCGTGGGGACAATGCCGAGTTCAAGGGGTATTCACCGGTAACAGGGGGTGCTGCAAGGTATTCACCGTTATTCAGGTGTACGTGCCTGCCGTGCGGGACTCACGTAGCCCCTCGGGGCAGGGCGCGTACCGAAGAGGCTGCCCGCGCGACGGCCGTCGGAAGCTCGTTCGACGAGGGCGGCGCCAACGGCGCCGCACAGAAACCGCAGCGGTCCCCGATGAGTTCGAGACCGCACCAGTGGCATTCCTCGCGCCGCACGGACGAGACCAGTTGGTAGAGCACGGACACGTCGTAGAGGCCTGCGGCGAACTCGGCGACCTTGCCCGTGCCCCACCAGCGGGCCGACTCGGCGGGCAGCGGCACGGTCGCGACCCCCTGCACGTGCCAGGCGGGGGCGAGCGTCCCGGTGAGCCAGTCGGCGGGCAGCTGCCCGGCCGCGACGAGCATCCGCGTCCCGAACTCGGGCCCGGTCAGCTCCTCCTGCCCGACACGCACCAGCTGGGGCCGCGGCGTGGCCAGTACGGCGAACTGGGCTCCCGGCACCCACGACTTGGCGTGGGACTTGAGCGAGACCGGGATCCGGTCGAGTCTGGCGACCGAGTTCAGCAGGGCGCCCGAGTAGATGTAGTGGGCGAGCAGCCGCGCGGAGGAGGCGAGCACTCCGGGGCTGAAGTCGCAGACGGAGAGCTGGCGCAGCTGCTGGGCGAGCAGGGCGAGACCGAGCGGCGGCAGGTCGAGGGGAAGCAGCGCGATGCGGTCGCTCTCCAGGACGGAGCGCACGGCGTGCAGCCGCCGGGTCACACCGGCCGGCGAGGAGGACGGGTAGAGCGCGATCACATAGCCGTGCTGCTCGATGAGCGCGTGCATGGCCGTGAGGGAGGCTTCGAGGCCGTCGAGGGGCTGGACGGCGGCGGGCGGGGTCTGCCGGTCGTGCGGCGGGAGCACCAGATCGGAACTGGTGACGGCTATCGCGGTCGGCACGCTGCACACCACCCCGTTCACTGGGACGGAGTGGTCAACCGCGTCCCAGATCGCCCCTGTATCGCCCGAATGACGTCATGAATAACGCCATCAATCCCTCACGGACGGACACAACTTGCCACTGTGGCGCCCTTCCGCAACTGCACCTTATCCACGGCATGCGCCCCTCAACACCGGATCCTTGAGATCAATTCACGCAACGTGCGACGTGATCCACACAGAGTGATCCGCATCCGCCTCAACTCTGCGGCGCGGCAGGCGCGTTGGCCTCGCCAAGGGTCTTGACAACCTGATTGGTCTGGACCAGTTTGGAAAGGCGACGGTGGCCACCGTGTCAGGACCTGTTCAGCAGGTCCAGGTCCTGTCGTCACATTCCCGACGTCCGCCCGAAGGGCAGGCGGGAATGCGACGACAGGACCTGAGTCCCCTCCCGCTCCCCCACTCCCCCACCGGAGGCCCCAGTGGACCGCGTATCAGGCATGCCCAGACGCAGACGGACATGGGCCGGCGCCCTCGCCGCCGTACTCGCCGCGTCCGCCCTCTCCCTCGCCGGTGCCGGCCAGGCCTCGGCCGCGGACGTCAACAACACGAAGAACGCCGGCTACGAGTCGGGGCTCACCGGCTGGACCTGTTCGGCGGCCAGCGGCGCCACCGTCTCCTCCCCCGTGCACGGGGGCGCGGCGGCCCTGAAGGCCACCCCGGCCGGGCAGGACAACGCCCGCTGCAGCCAGACCGTCGCGGTGAAGGCCAACTCGACGTACACGCTGAGCGCCTGGGTGCAGGGCGGCTACGCGTACCTCGGCGCGAGCGGCACGGGCACGACCGACGTGTCGACCTGGACCCCGGACTCCTCGTCCTGGAAGCAGCTGACGACGTCCTTCACGACGGGCGCCAACACCACGTCCGTGACGGTCTACACCCACGGCTGGTACGGGCAGGCGGCCTACTTCGCCGACGACGTGTCCGTGTTCGGACCCGACGGGGGTGGCGGCGGTGACCCCGACCCGGTGGTCCCCGCGACCCCCGCAGGCCTGAACGTGGCCTCCACGACCTCCTCCTCCGTCTCCCTCGCCTGGAACCCGGTGTCGGGCGCGAGCGGCTACACCATCTACCGCAGCGGTACGAAGGTCTCGGCCGTCACCGGCACCTCGGCGACCGTCACCGGGCTGGCCGCCTCCACCGCCTACTCCTTCCAGGTCACCGCGACGAACACGGCCGGCGAGTCGGCGAAGTCGACCGCGGTCACCGGGACCACCAAGGCCTCCTCGGGCAACGGCGGCAACCTGCCCAAGCACGCCGTGACCGGCTACTGGCAGAACTTCAACAACGGCGCGACCGTCCAGAAGATCTCCGACGTCCCGTCCCAGTACGACATCATCGCGGTGTCCTTCGCGGACGCCACCTCCACGCCGGGGGCCGTCGCCTTCAACCTCGACTCGGCCGGGCTCGGCGGCTACACCGTCGACCAGTTCAAGGCCGACGTCCAGGCCAAGAAGGCCGCGGGCAAGAAGGTCATCATCTCGATCGGCGGCGAGCGCGGCACGGTCGCGGTGAACGACTCCGCCTCGGCGACGAACTTCGCGAACTCCGTCCACTCGCTGATGCAGACGTACGGGTTCGACGGCGTCGACATCGACCTGGAGAACGGGCTCAACGCCACGTACATGACGCAGGCGCTGCGGTCGCTGTCCTCGAAGGCCGGCTCCTCGCTGATCATCACGATGGCACCGCAGACCATCGACATGCAGTCCACGTCGAACACGTACTTCCAGACGGCCCTGAACATCAAGGACATCCTCACGGTCGTCAACATGCAGTACTACAACAGCGGTTCGATGCTCGGCTGCGACGGCAAGGTGTACTCGCAGGGCTCGGTGGACTTCCTGACCGCCCTCGCCTGCATCCAGCTGGAGGGCGGCCTCGCCCCGTCCCAGGTCGGCCTCGGCGTCCCGGCGTCGACGCGCGGCGCGGGCAGCGGATACGTCTCCCCGGCCATCGTGAACAACGCCCTGGACTGCCTCGCCAAGGGCACCAGCTGCGGCTCCTTCAAGCCGTCCAGGACCTACCCGGACCTGCGCGGCGCGATGACCTGGTCCACGAACTGGGACGCCACGGCGGGCAACGCGTGGTCGAACGCGGTGGGACCGCACGTGCACGCGCTGCCGTAGCGGCGGACGGCTTCACATTTTCGGCGCCGCACCGGTGTGTAGGCACCGGTGCGGCGCCGAGTCGTGTTCCGGCTCGTGCTGCGGCTGCGGCTGCGGCTGCGGGATCAGAAGAAGTCCGCCCACGGCTGGTCCCAGATCTGCTTCACGCACAGGACGACGAAGAGCAGGCCCGCGATCGTCAGCATGGCGTTGCTCAGGAGGCCGTTGCGCCACTCGGGGGGTGTGCGGTCGGAGTTGAGGAGCCAGACCAGGGTGAGGGCCAGGAAGGGGAGGAAGGCCGCGCCCAGGACTCCGTACAGGATGATCAGGCGGAAGGGCTGGCCCTCGAAGAGCAGGACCATGGGCGGGAAGGTCAGCCAGAGGAGGTAGGCGCGGAACGGCCATGATTTCTCGTGGGCGCCCGATGCGACTTCCTCGCCGGAGGCGGGGACGGGGGCGGAGGCAGGGGCGGGGGTTGTGGTGTCCGGGGTGTTCGGGGTGGTGCTCCGGCGGTTCGTGCGCTGTGCGGCGGATGCCGCCCTGTCCTTGCGGAAGCGTTCGACGAAGTCCGCGAACATCAGGCTCACGCCGTGCCAGACGCCGATCAGCGAGGTGAACGACGTGGCGAAGAAGCCGATCAGGAAGAACTTGGCGGTCGCCGTGCCGTACTCGTCCTCCAGGATGTCCCCGAGCTGGATCAGGCCCTTGTCGCCGCTCGCGATCGCGATGTTGGACGAGTGCAGGATCTCCGCCCCCACGAACAGCATGGCGATGACGAAGACGCCCGTCGTGATGTAGGCGACGCGGTTGTCGAGCCGCATCACCTTCATCCAGCCGGTGTTCGTCCAGCCCTTCGCGTTGACCCAGTAGCCGTACGCGGCGAGCGTGATCGTGCCGCCGACTCCGCCGATCAGGCCGAGCGTGTTGAGGATCGAGTCCTTCTCGTCGGGGAGCACCGGGAGCAGGCCCGCGAACGCCTTGCCCAGGTTCGGGGTGACGCGGATCGCCAGGTAGACCGTGACGACGAACATGACGCCCACCAGGACCGTCATGACCTTCTCGAAGACCGCGTACTTGTTGAACCAGACGAAGACCAGACCCACCAGGCCGGTCAGGATCGCCCACCACTTGAGGTCCATCACGTCCGGGAACAGCGCCTGCAGGGGCAGGCCCGACGAGGACATGGCCGCCGCGCCGTAGACGAAGCCCCAGATCACGACGTACGCCACGAAGAACCATGACGTCCAGCGGCCCAGGCTCGCCCAGCCGTCGAAGAGCGTCCGGCCGGTGGACAGGTGCCAGCGGCCCGCCGCCTCGGCGAGGGAGATCTTGACGAGGCAGCCGATCACGGCGGCCCACAGGAGGGTGTAGCCGAAGTTCGAGCCCGCGATCAGGGTGGCGACCAGGTCGCCGGCGCCCACGCCGGTCGCGGCGACCACGATTCCGGGGCCGATGTATTTCCAACTTGATTTACGAGGAGCCGGGGCGTCGTCCGGTTTCCTCACCGATGGTCCTGGTCCCGTTGTGCCGGCAGAGGGGTCAGCCGTACCGCCCGAGCCCCTGGTGTCCGCGTGTCCCGAGGTGTCCGCCATGCCGATCAAGAAAGCGTAAAGAGATCCTGGGCACAAGAGGGCGTGCGCCGATCCCCACCTGATGTGCACAGCGTGAACTGCCTGTTCGAAGGGTGGTCGAGTGGCGGGAGCGGTTCGTTTTCGGCCTGATTCCGGTGTCGGATTCCGGGCCGAGCTTGACCCGGACATGCCATGGCTCCACGATGAGCGCCACACCGCACAGCCATCCCCCGCTCCAATCCCCACATTTCCGGTGATCCCGGATTCCATGGAGAAAACAGGAGGATCCATGCGTTTTCGTGACAGACGTGGGCGGCGCTCCGCTGCTCTCGCCACGCTCCTCGCGCTGGCTCTCGCGGCGCCCGTCGCCGCCATGACCGACGCGGGAGCCGCCCCCGGCAGGGCTCCCGCCTCCGACACGGACGAGATCCGCCAGTACGAGATCCATGTGCACGGCAGCACCTCCGCCGTCCGTACGGCGATCGCGCGGACCGGCGTCTCCATCGACGAGGCCGACGAAGAGACGGTCGTCGTCTCGGGGCGCGCGTCCCAGGCGAAGGAACTGCGGCGGCTCGGGTACGAGGTCTCGTCCCTCGGCGCCGCGCCCGACCGGTCCAGCGCCGCCGACGTCGGAGTTCTCGACTTCCCCTCCGCCGACTCGCGCTACCACAACTACGCCGAGATGAACACGGAGATCAACCAGCGGCTGGCCGCCTACCCGAGCATCATGAGCAAGCGCGTGATCGGGAAGTCGTACCAGGGCCGGGACATCGTCGCCATCAAGATCAGCGACAACGTCGCCACCGACGAGTCCGAGCCCGAAGTGCTGTTCACCCACCACCAGCACGCGCGCGAGCACCTCACCGTGGAGATGGCGCTCTACCTGCTGCGAGAGCTGGGCGCCGGGTACGGATCGGACTCCCGCATCACCAACATGGTGAACAACCGGGAGATCTGGATCGTGCCGGACCTGAACCCCGACGGCGGCGAGTACGACATCGCCACCGGGGCGTACCGGTCCTGGCGGAAGAACCGGCAGCCCAACAGCGGGAGTTCCGCCGTGGGGACCGACCTCAATCGCAACTGGAACTACCGGTGGGGGTGCTGTGGCGGGTCCTCCGGGTCCACCTCGTCCGAGACCTACCGGGGCGCCTCGGCCGAGTCCGCGCCCGAGGTGAAGGTCGTCGCCGACTTCGTACGCAGCCGGGTCGTCGGCGGCACTCAGCAGATCAAGGCGGGCGTGGACTTCCACACGTACAGCGAGCTGGTGCTGTGGCCCTTCGGGTACACCACCGCGGACACCACGACCGGCATGACGCTCGACGACCGCAACGCGTTCGCCGCGGTCGGGCAGAAGATGGCCGCGAGCAACGGGTACACGGCGGAGCAGGCGAGCGACCTGTACATCACCGACGGGTCGATCGACGACTACCTCTGGGGCAGCCACAAGATCTTCTCGTACACCTTCGAGATGTATCCGTCGTCCAGTGGCGGGGGCGGGTTCTATCCGCCCGACGAGGTCATCGAACGGGAGACCTCGCGGAACCGGGACGCGGTGCTGCAGCTCCTGGAGAACTCCGACTGCATGTATCGGTCCATCGGCAAGGAGGCGCAGTACTGCGCCTGACCCGTGCCTGATCCGTGCCTGACCTGCGGTCGGCTCTGACGGAGGGAGCGGAGGTGTGGGGAACTGCGCGTTCGTTGTGGCTGGGTGCGCAGTTCCCCGCGCCCCTAGGGGGTGGGTTCCGCTGTCTTGGATTCTTCGGGTTCGGCTTCGGCTGCGGGTTCGGCCTCGGCTTCCTCGAAGTACGTGTCCAGGACCTCGTCCAGGTCCGTTTCCCACGCCTTGAAGTCGGCGCGTGACTTCGCCTCGATCTCCAGCGGGTACCAGCGGCGGTCGGGCGTGTGCACCGTGATGGTGAAACGCTTCCCGAAGCGCGGAGACTCCGTCTCCACCGCGCCGATCTCGTCCCAGCGGAACTCGGCCTCCTGGTCGTCCAGGGTCAGCCGTACGCCCTTGTGGTCCGCGATGATCTTCGCGCGGCGGTCGGAGGCCTCGAAGACCGGGGCGCCGTCGGGGGCCGGGGTCTCCTCGGGCTCACCGGACTCACCGGACTCGCCGGACTCGACCGGCTCGTCGGGCTCGGGCTTGTGCTGCTTGTCGCGCCCGGGCTTGCTGGAGGGTTCCTGTTCCTCCTTCGTCGCCACGTCGTCGGACGCCGTCCCGGAAGAGACGGCGTCCGACGGCTCCGGCTTCGCGGCGGCGGGCTCGGCGGGGCGCGGGCCCGTGATGCCGGGCACGGCCGCCGGGTCGACCGCGGCACCTTGCAGGGGCTGGATGTTGGGTCCTATGCGCTGCTCCACAGCGGGCAGTATGGTCGACGATCCTGTGTCAGGAACAGTCGGACTCCGGTTCGTCCCGCTACATCGTTATATGAAGACGCTCAGTGCCGCCGCCATCGCGAAGCCCGCCACCGACAGCACCGTCTCCAGGACCGTCCACGACTTGAGGGTGTCTCGTTCGGAGATGCCGAAGTACTTGGCGACGATCCAGAAGCCGCCGTCGTTGACGTGCGAGGCGAAGATCGAGCCGGCCGAGATCGCCATGATGATCAGTGCCAGGTGCGCCTGGGAGAGATCCTGGCCCTCCACCAGCGGGACCACGATGCCCGCCGTGGTGACGATGGCCACCGTCGCCGAACCCTGGGCGACGCGCAGGACCACCGAGATCAGGTAGGCCAGCACGATCACCGGCAGGCCCACGTCGTTGAACGTGTCCGCGAGTGCGTCCGCGATGCCCGAACCCTTGAGTACCGCGCCGAAGACACCGCCCGCGCCCACCACCAGCAGGATGTTGCCCACCGGCTTGAGGGACGACGTGGAGACCGTTTCGAGGGACTTGCGGGACCAGCCCCGCCTGATGCCCAGCAGGTAGTACGCCATCAGCAGCGCGATCGTCAGCGCGACGAAGGGGTGGCCGAAGAACTCGATGACCGAGCGGAAGGTCGACGGGTCCAGCGCGATCGAGGAGAACGTCGCGGCAAGGATCAGCAGCAGGGGTGTGCCGATGATGAGGAAGACCGTGGGGAGGGGGACCGGCTCTTCCGCGTAGTCGTCGGGGGTCGTGGTGGTGGCTACGGCTCCTGTTTCGCCTGCGGCTGCGTTGCCGGGCGTTCCCGTGGAGCGCGCTGCCGCTCGGCGGGCCGCGCGCTCCTCCGCCACGGCGGCCTTCGCCTCGTCCGCCGCCTCCAGCATGTCCTGCGGTACGGGGACGAAGAGGCGCTTGCCGATCCAGGCCGCGTACGCCCACGCTGCGAGGACGGCCGGGATGCCCACGACGATGCCCATCAGGATGACCCAGCCGAGGTCCACCTTGAACAGGCCCGCGGCGGCCACCGGGCCGGGGTGCGGGGGCAGGAACGCGTGCGTCATCGACAGGCCCGCGAGCAGGGGCATGCAGTAGAGCAGAATCGACTTGCCCGAGCGCTTGGCGGCTGCGTAGACGATCGGCGCCAGGACGAAGATGCCCACGTCGAAGAAGACCGGGATGCCGAAGATCAGGCCGGTGAGGCCCATGGCGAGCGGGGCTCGCTTCTCGCCGAAGAGGTTCAGGAGGCGGGTGGAGAGTGCCTCGGCTCCGCCCGACACCTCCAGGATCGCGCCCAGCATCGTGCCCAGGCCGATGATGATCGCCACGTGGCCGAGGATGCCGCCCATGCCCGACTCGATCATCGAGACGGACGCCGATCTCTGGACCGTGCCGAAGAGTTCCGTGACGGAGAGGCCGGCGGAGAGGCCCACGGCTATGGAGACCGCCAGCAGGGCCACGAACGGCTGGAGCCTGACCTTGATGATCAGGACCAGCAGAAGAACGATGCCCAGGGCCGCGACGGTCAGGAGTCCTGCCGTGCCGTCCAGGAGGAGGAGCAGGCCTCCCGTGTGGGGTGGGGTTTCTGGGGCTGGTGGGGCTGCTGCGAGGAGCGGTGTCATGGGGAGGGCCTCTTCTTCGGGGCAGGGTGTGGGGTGGGGCTGGGGCTTGGGGCGGGGGGTTGGGTGGGGTTTGGAGCATGTTTTTGGGCAGGGGGTATCGCCGTACGTCGTGCGGGGGTTTGTGGGGCGGCGCGCGCTCTACGCGGTCAGGACCGCCAAGGCGTCGATCTCGACCAGGAGTCCCGCGGGCAGGCCCACGTAGACCGTGGTGCGGGCCGCCGGGGGTGCGGTGAGCTTCTGGTCCTCGAAGTACTCGTTGTAGATCGCGTTCATCTCTGCGAAGTGGTCCACGTCCGTGAGGTAGACGCGGATCATCATCGCGTCGTCCCAGGAGGCGCCGCCCTCTTCGAGAATGGCCTTGACGTTGGCGAGCGTCTGGAGCGTCTGCTCACGCAGGGTCGGCCCCGCGGGCGTCGGCGGCTGGCCCTCCACCGCGGGCAGGAAGCCGACCTGGCCCGCGACCTGGAGGATGTTGCCCTTCCTGACGCCGTGCGAGAACTTGGCGGGCGGGGTGGTGTGGGTCTTGGGGGTGAGGGCGGTCTTGTCGGTCATGAGCTGTGTTCCTTCGTCGGGTTCTTGCCTGAGTACTCGGCGCTGATGGCCTCCGCGGTGCGGCGGACCAGGGGGAGCAGTGTGAGGAGTTCGTCCGCCGTGACCACTACGTTCGGGGCCGAGACGGACATGGCTGCCACTACGCGTCCGTCGGTGCCCCGGATGGGGGCGCCCACGCAGTTGATGGACTCCTCGTGGCCTCCGAGGTCGGTGGCCCAGCCCTGTTCTCTGACCTTGTCCAGTTCCCGCAGGAAGGCGGGGGCGCTGGGGGTCGAACGGGCCGTGTACATGGGGTAGTCGAGTTTCTCCGCGAAGGCTCGGCGCTCGGGGTCGGGGAGGTCCGCGAGGAGGAGCTTCGCCACGGCGGCCACCGTGATCGCTACCGGTTTGCCGATGCGGGAGTACATGCGGACCGGGTAGCGGCTGTCGACCTTGTCGATGTAGAGGACTTCGCCGTCCTCGTGGACCGCCAGGTGGACCGTGTGGCCGATATTTTCGTTGAGGCGTACGAGGTGGGGGTGGGCGATCTCGCGGACATCCAGGTTCTCCACGGCTTCCTGGGCCAGCGCGAAGAGGCGGGCGCCCAGGCGGTAGCGCTGGTCGGACTGGCGGTAGACCAGGCCGTGTTCGTGGAGGGTGCGCAGGAGCCGTAGGGCGGTGGACTTGTGGACGTCCAGGCGGTCGGCGACCTGTCCTAGGTCGGCGGGGCCCTCGGCGAGCAGCGGCAGGATGCTCAGCGCTCGGTCGACTGTCTGGCTCATGGGGTCGGTACCTCCTCCTGGGCCCGGTCTGCGGTGTTCGTCCAGCCGGGGGCGAGTCGAAGTCTCCCCCACGCGGTGTCGTCCAGTGCGGCGAGGCGGTCGGCGTGGGCGCGGGAGGGGGGTGCGGCCAGGTCTCCGGGGGTGGTGAGGGCTGCGGCGGCCATGAGGTGGCCGTGGCGGAGGCGGTGTTTCGGGGGGAGGCCGCGGAGGGTCGCCGAGAGGAAGCCCGCCGCGAAGGCGTCGCCTGCTCCCACGGGGGCTACTACGTCCACGTGGAGGGCGGGGGCCTCGGTCACGGTGTCGCCCTCGCCTGTCGGGTGGGGCGGGGGCGTACCGGGGGGTGTCCGTCCTCGGTCCGGTGCGGAACAGGGGGCTTTGGAGGGGAGGGCGGTTGACGCACCGGCGCCTGCGGGCGAACACCCCCCGGTACGCCCCCTCGCGTCCGTGGGTGGGTGCGGGTGCGGGTGCGTGGAGACTTTCGACTCGAAGACTGTGGCGCCTTGGCTGCCGTTCTTGATCACCAGGGTCCGGGGTTCCGGGAGTGCCTCTCGGATGGCTGTCGGGCCGCCTGTGATGCCCCACGCCTCCTCGGCCTCGTCCTCGCCCACGAAGACCAGGTCCGCGCCTCGGGCCAGGGTGAGGAGGGTGTCGCCCGCCGTGGTGGCGTCCGGCCAGAGCCCCTCCCGGTAGTTCACGTCGAAGGAGATCAACGGGCGGGGGGTGGCGTGGCTTGGGTGGGTGGGTTGGGCCGGGTGAGGGGCCGTGAGGGATTTCAGGAGGCTCAGGCAGGTGGTGGAGAGGGCTGCTGTGATGCCGGAGAGGTGGAGGATGTCCGTCGCTTGGAGGGTCCTGAGGTCGACCGTGGTGGGGGACATGGCTGAAGCTGCGGAGCCTGTGCGGTAGTACGCCACCTCGTGGGCGTCTGTCGCTCTGTCGCCGGCCGTGCGGAAGTAGATGCCCGTGGGGCGGGTGGGGTCGCGTTGCACGGCGGAGGTGTCCACGCCGTAGGACGCGATCGTCTCCACGAGGTGGTCGCCGAAGCCGTCCGCGCCGACCCTGCTGACCCATTTGGTGGTGTGTCCGGCGGCAGCCAGGACGCACGCCACGTTGGATTCCGCGCCGCCGATCGCGCGCTCGAACGTCGGTACGTCGGCGAGGCGGCCCGGGCGGGAAGGGAGGAACGTGACCATGGACTCGCCGAGGGTGACGACCTCCGCTGCGGCCGGAGGGCGCTGGGTGTCGTCGCGTTCGGGCGGTCCGGTGCGGGTCACGGTGGTGGGGGCTCCTGTCTCTGCCGTGGGTCTGGGCGGCTCCGTTGACCCGGCGTTGGCCGAGATGTTAGACAGCAGTAAGCGTGATACGCAATGGTCGTTGCGGAGGATGCAATGGCCTTTATCAGGGAGGCTCGCTCTATGGCCGCCGACTCCTTCTCTGCCCGTGGCAGGGAACGTCTTGCTTCGCTCGCCGATGAACCTGTCGACCATCGGTTCAAAGGTCTTCCGCCCGACGCCGAGGGGCTGACCGTCGGCGAGCTGGCCCGTGAGCGCCGCAACCTGTTCAGCGGTGGGTTCACCACGCCGTTGCTCGCCCTCTCCGCCGAGCGGCTTGAGCACAATCTGCGGCTCATGGAGACGTACGCGGAGCGGCATGGTCTTGTCTTCGCTCCGCACGGCAAGACGTCCATGGCTCCTCAGCTTTTCTGGCGGCAGATCGAGCACGGGGCCTGGGGCATCACGCTTGCCGTGCCGCATCAGGTGCGGGTGGCCCGCGCCTTCGGTGTCCAGCGGGTCTTTCTCGCGAATGAGCTGGTCGATGCGGCTGCGCTGGTGTGGGTTGCCGCCCAGTTGGACGCCGACCCCTCGTTCCGGTTCGTCTGTTACGTCGACTCCGTGCGGGGGGTCGAGTTGATGGATGCCGCGCTGCGCGGGGTCTCCTCGCGGCCCGTGGATGTCGTCGTCGAGCTTGCGGCCGGTGAGGGTGCTCGGACCGGGGTGCGGACCGAGGCCGAGTGCGGGGTCGTCGCCGACGCCGTGGCCGGTGTGTACACGCTTCGGCTGGTGGGGGTCGCGGGGTACGAGGGTGAGGTGCCGGACGCCGACCCCGAGCGGGTACGGGCCTGGCTGCGGCGGCTCACCGCCCTGGTCGTGGACTTCGACAAGGCCGGGCGGTTCGCGGGGGCGGGGCTCGACGAGATCGTGGTGAGTGCGGGTGGCAGTGCCTGGTTCGATGCCGTGGCTGATGTTTTTGCCGAGTTGCCCGAGTTGTCGTTGCCTGCGCTGAAGGTGCTGCGATCGGGTGCCTATGTCTCGCACGATGACGGGCACTACCGGGAAGTGACGCCCTTCGTACGGGTTCCTGAGGAGGGTGCTCTGCTGCCCGCCTTCCGGCTCTGGGCGCAGGTCGTCTCCCGGCCCTCGGCCGGGCAGGCCTTCGCCAACGCCGGCAAGCGCGATGCCGCGTACGACCTCGATCTGCCCGTCGTGCAGGTCGTGCGGGGGGAAGGGGGTGAGCGGCCGGCCGATGGTGTTCGTGTCGTCTCCCTGTCCGATCAGCATGCCTGGATGCGGACCGACGAGGGCGCCGCGCTGGAGGTCGGTGACTGGGTCGGGATGGGGCTCTCGCATCCCTGTACCTCGTTCGACAAGTGGCAGTTGATTCCTGTGGTGGAGCAGGACGGCACCGTCGTCGACTACGTCCGCACCTACTTCTAGGAGCTCGCCATGCTGGATCTCGTCATCCGTGACGTGGACGTCGTCGACGGCAGCGGAGGCCCGTCCTTCCGGGCCGACGTGGGGATCGAGGGCGGCAGGATCACGACCGTGGTGCAGGAGGCGGCTGCCGCCGGGTGTCTGCGGCCCGTCGCCCGGCGGGTGGTGGACGCCGAGGGGCTCGTACTGGCTCCGGGGTTCATCGACATGCACGCCCACAGCGATCTCGCCCTGCTGCGGGACCCCGATCACAGCGCCAAGGTGGCCCAGGGGGTCACGCTGGAGGTCATCGGGCAGGACGGGCTGTCGTACGCCCCCGTGGACGACCGCACGCTCGCCGAGGTGCGCCGCGCGATCACCGGCTGGAACGGCAGCGGGGACGACATCGACTTCAGCTGGCGCTCGGTGGGGGAATATCTCGACCGCCTGGACCATGGGTTCGGGGGTGAGGGGATCGCCGTCAACGCCGCCTATCTGATTCCCCAAGGTGCTGTGCGGATGCTCGCCGTCGGCTGGGACGACCGGGAGGCTACGCCCGAAGAGCTACGGCGGATGCGTCAGTTGGTCGCCGACGGGATGCGCGAGGGCGCGGTCGGCATGTCGTCGGGGCTCACGTACACCCCCGGCATGTACGCCAAGGACGCCGAGCTGACCGAACTGTGCCGGGTCGTCGCCGAGTACGGCGGCTACTACTGCCCGCACCACAGGTCGTACGGCGCCGGCGCCCTGGACGCCTACCGGGAGATGGTGGAGCTGACCCGTGAGGCCGGATGCTCACTCCATCTCGCCCACGCCACCATGAACTTCGGCGTCAACAAGGGGAAGGGGGGTGACCTGTTGGCGCTGCTCGATGAGGCGCTGGCCGGTGGGGCGGACATCAGTCTTGATACGTATCCGTACACGCCCGGGTGTACGACTCTTGTGGCGATGCTGCCCAGTTGGGCGAGTGAGGGCGGGCCGGAAGCCATCCTGGCCCGGCTGAGGGATGAGGGGGCGGGCGGGGCGGCCGAGCGGATCCGGCACCACATGGAGGTGGTGGGGGCGGACGGGTGTCATGGCGTGCCCATCGAATGGGACACCATTGAGATTTCGGGTGTCGCCGATCCGGCACTCGGGTCCTACGTGGGGCGGACCATCCAGGAATCCGCGGACGCGCGGGGCGAGGCGCCGTGGACGACCGCGCGTCGGCTGCTGCTCGACGACGGCCTCGGGTCGACGATCCTCCAGCACGTGGGCCACGAGGAGAACGTGCGGACGATCATGCGGCATCGCGTGCACACCGGTGGTTCGGACGGCATCCTGCGCGGTGACAAGCCGCATCCGCGGGCGTACGGCACCTTCCCGCAGTACCTCGGGCGGTATGTGCGGGAGTTGGGTGTGCTGAGTCTGGAGGAGTGTGTCGCCCATCTGACGTCGCGTCCGGCGGCGCGGCTGCGGCTGCCCGACCGCGGGCTCGTGCGGGAGGGGTACCGGGCGGACCTGGTTCTCTTCGACCCGCAGACGGTGGCCGCCGGTTCGACCTTCGAGGTCCCGCGTGCGCTGCCGACCGGTATCCCGCACGTGCTGATCGACGGGCGGTTCGTCGTCGAGGACGGGCGGCGGACGGATGTACTGGCGGGGCGGGCGGTCCGCCGTACCACTGGCTGACCGCCCGCTCGTCGGCCGACCGGTTACGGCTTGGGCAGGGTGCAGCCGCTGGCGTTCAGGTCGAGTTTGCTGTCCAGGCCGAAGCAGGCGGGTATCTGGTAGGTCTCCTGGCCGTAGTTGATGCCCGCGCGGACGGTGACGGTGCCGTTCTCGTCCACCTCGCAAGGGTTGTTGTCGGTGCAGCGTCCGCCGTCCTCGTTGCCGGTGTTGTTGACGGCGACGACGTTGCCGGTGGCGTTGTCGACCACGGGTGAGCCCGAGGTGCCGCCGATGGTCTGGCAGGCGGAGGTGTAGCGGACCGAGTCCTTCCAGGTCCAGGCACCCTCCTTCAGGCGGTAGGCGAAGCCGTCGACGTTGCAGGCGTACGTGCGCTTCCAGTAGCCGGAGACGACCGTGATGGCGGTACCGGCGACCGGGTGCGTGTCGTTGAGGGTCAGCGGGCTGATGCCGTACGAGGTCTTGATCGCCCCGTAGGTGGTGGTGAGCTGGTAGAGCGAGACGTCCGTGTCGGTCATGGTGGCGTATGCGATCTTGCTGGCGCGCAGGGTGGCGACGCGGGTGCCGGCGGAGTTCAGCAGGCCGAAGGTGCGGGTGGAGGCCTGGTCGACGATGACTTCGCCGGCCGCGGGGAAACCGGTCTCCAGGCAGTGGCCGTTCGACATCACCAGCGCCGGGTCGTCGTCCTCGGAGTCGGGGAAGCGCACGACGGAGCCGGAGCAGTTGCTGAGCGAGACGGTGCCGGCGAAGGTGACGGCCTGGATGGCCGCGGGCGCCTTGGTTTCGGTCGTCGTCTCCGTGGCGGCCACCGCCGGTGCTGCCAGTCCGGTCCCTGTGATCATCAGGGCGCCGAGCGCGGCAAGGAGAGGCTTTTTCATGTGGGGGGTCCCCTCTTGTGACGTGAGCGGCCGAAGATCTTCCGGCCACTTCCCGTTTTTGTCATGCGCATTCTTAGCGCCCACCCCCACCCCGACAAGAACCCATTTCCAGCCGCCGAGTGTGCGCACCGGGGCCCGCGTCCTGCGGGTGGGTGGAGGCCGGCCCCGGGCGCTTTTCAGGGGCGCGGGGAACGGCGCGGGCGACGCCAACCGGGCCAAGGGTGAAAACAGACGCGCACCCCCACCCCCCAAGGGGCGCGGGGAACGGCGCGGCCCACCCCCACCGACCCGCACCCGACATACGACAGCCACCTCCACCCCCTAAGGGCTCGTAAAGAATCAACACGTTGCTTCACGGTCTCTGCGTCGTTGGTGTGGTATGCGCATACCGAGCGAGGTCCGCAATCAACTCGCCCTGA